>NZ_CP046056.1:328750-657500 GCF_016132445.1 Venatoribacter cucullus
GCCAGATCGTTAAAGGCCTGGTGCTCTTTGCTGTGCATAGCTTCCTGACCGATAAAGCCCGATACCTGCGCTTTCAGCAGCGGGTCTTCAATGCGCTTGCGATAGTTTTTAACCGAATCGACAAAGAAGGTTTCGCCTTCCGGAAACAGCGTCGACAGCGTGGTCCAGAAGGTGGTCAGGTAGGGGCTGTCTCTGTACCAGTAACGCTTGGTGTCTTCGGCGAACACGAAATCCATGCGGCGCGGCGGAATATTGGCCAGAGCGCCGGCGGTCTGACGAACAGTCGTGGTGGCGTTGGTTGCCTGAGCAGTGGCTTGGGTCATCACAAACTCCCGGAATATTGTTGTTATGGATTGGTACGGCGTACCGCAATGTGGGTATTAAAGCGCTGGCACTGGCCGGCCAGAAGGTAGCAATCGGACAATTTTGCTGGGCCGCCGTTGGGCCGGCGGCGGTTGCCAGGCGGTGTTTTACGGCCGCGGGCCGGCAGAAATGGCGGGAAGGCGCTGGTGGCTGGCCATTCTGGCCGCCAGAGAGGATTTTATGCCGGTGGAGATGGGGGTTCTAAGCGGCCAATACCCCGAATCCAGCGCTGGGCGCTGGTTGTTTTCAGCCTTGCAGGCTGGTCAGCCCCTTGGGCTGATACGGCCTGCGGCCGTTGGTTTAGCCGTCACTGCGTGACGGCTTTTTGCGGGCTGCGCCCGCTTTCACGGGGCTGCGCCCCTGTACCCCGATGTAAGGAGAGGTGTCTCCTTACAATCCTCTCTGGCCCGCGTCCCAGCTGATCCTTGCTGAAAAATTCCGACAACGCCCACGGATCGTAAGGTACCTCCTGTACCACGATCCTTGCCCGGCATCCCGCCGGGCATGGCTACCGGATTTTTTCAGCGGCGGGCTGGCCCGATTGGGCCGGTACAAACCCCTGCGGCTACGCCGGCATGGCTTTATTGGGCGCGCTACGCGCGCAAAACCAAAAGGAAAAGGAAAAGGAAAAGGAAAAATTGTTCCGGCCGCAGGCCGACAAAAGCGATTCAGGTTGCTGAGGTTTTTCCCGGCCCATTCGTTCCAGCCCGATGTTTGGCAAAGCCAATAGCATCGTTTGGATGATTCCAAACGAGCGGGCAGGGGCATGGATGCCCCTTGGCCGCGTATGCTCAATTGGCTTTGGTAAACAAGGAAACGACCAGCGGGAGTAACAGCCGAAGGCTGGCCCGAAGGGCGAGCGAAGCGAGTAACCAGCTGGAACGCGGGCCAGAGGGGTTCGCAAGGGGATACTTCCCCTTGCAATACCAGCGGCCGAAGGCCGCAAAAAGCCGTCACGCAGTGGCAGCTAAATCAGCCCAGCGGGCTGACCAACCGGAAAGGCTGGCCAGGGCCCCGCTGGCCGGAAGCGGTTTACTTGTAAACCGGGAACTTGTCACACAGAGCGATAACCTTGGCTTTCACCTCGGCTTCGACCGCGTCAGACGTACCGTTTTCCAGTGCGTTCAGCACATCACAGATCCAGCCAGCCAGTTGGGTGGCTTCGGCTTCTTGGAAGCCACGGCTGGTGATGGCCGGGGTACCGATACGCACACCCGAGGTGACGAACGGTGAACGCGGGTCGTTCGGAACGGCGTTTTTGTTCACGGTGATGTTGGCGCGGCCCAGAGCTGCGTCAGCGTCTTTACCTGAGTATTCCTTGCCGATCAGGTCGACCAGGAGCAGGTGGTCGTCAGTACCGCCGGATACCACGTTGATGCCACGCTCAATGAAGGTTTTGGCCATGGCCTGAGCGTTCTTAACCACCTGCGCCTGGTAGGCTTTGTATTCTGGAGTCATGGCTTCTTTGAAGCACACGGCTTTGGCCGCGATCACGTGCATCAGCGGGCCGCCCTGTGATTCCGGGAACACGGCGAAGTTGAGCTTTTTGTTCAGCTCTTCGTCTTCTTTGGCCAGAATCAGACCACCACGCGGACCGCGCAGGGTCTTGTGGGTGGTGGTGGTGACGACGTCAGCGTACGGCATCGGGCTTGGGTACACGCCAGCGGCGATCAGACCGGCTACGTGCGCCATGTCGACGAACAGGTAAGCGCCCACTTTGTCGGCGATTTCGCGGAACTTGGCCCAGTCGACCACGCGCGAGTAAGCGGAGAAACCGGCCACAATCATTTTTGGCTTGTGTTCAACGGCCAGACGTTCCACTTCGGCGTAGTCGATTTCGCCGGTGGCCGGATTCAGACCGTACTGCACGGCTTTGTAGATACGGCCAGAGAAAGATACCGCAGCACCGTGGGTCAGGTGACCACCGTGGGCCAGGCTCATGCCCAGAATGGTGTCGCCCGGCTGGCACAGAGCGAAGTAAACCGCGGCGTTAGCCTGGGAACCGGAGTGCGGCTGGACGTTGGCGTAACCGGCACCGAACAGTTCTTTGGCGCGGTCGATGGCCAGTTGTTCGATCACATCCACGTGCTCGCAACCACCGTAGTAACGCTTGCCCGGGTAACCTTCGGCGTACTTGTTGGTCAGCTGCGAACCCTGTGCCTGCATGACGCGCGGGCTGGTGTAGTTTTCAGAAGCGATCAGCTCAATATGATGCTCCTGACGGGCATCTTCAGCTTGCATCGCGGCCCAGAGTTCCGGGTCAAAATCCGCTATGTTCATGTCACGGCTAAACATCAGGGTTTCCTCACACAAGGGTGGTCGAAAGGGTTGAAATCGGGAAGGCCGGCATTCTAACCCAAACTCGGCGTTGTGGCACTTGAGTTCCTGTCATGTTGTGGCTGAATTCTGTTCAGGCTGAGCCGGGCGTCTGGCCTTCCAGCAGCAGTTGCCGGCAGGCATCCTGGGGCAGCGGTTTGCTGAACAGGAAGCCCTGCACTTCTTCACAGCGGGCAAAAATCAGGAATTGCAGCTGTTCCGGCGTTTCCACCCCTTCGGCAATCACGCCCATACCGAGGTTGTGCGCCATGGCAATAATGGTGCGGGTAATCTGGGCGTCGTCGGCGTTACCGGGCAGGTTCTGAATAAAGCTGCGGTCAATTTTCAGGGTGTCTACCGGGAACTGCTTCAGATAGTTGAGCGACGAGTAGCCGGTACCGAAATCGTCAATGGACGTACGCACGCCGAGGCTGCGCAGGCCGCTGAGCACGTCCAGGGTGTGTTCAATATCGTCAATCAGAATGCTTTCGGTCAGCTCCAGCTCCAGCTGGTCGGCACGGATACCGGCCCGCTCAATGGCGTTGCGCACCACGTTGAGGAAATCTTCCTGACGGAATTGCCGCGCCGAGACGTTAACAGCAATACGCTGCAGCTGAATCCCCTGTTGCTGCCAGCGCGCCAGCTGGCGGCAGGCCTGTTCCAGAACCCATTGGCCAATCGGCATAATCATGCCGGTATCTTCAATAATGGGAATAAACAGCCCCGGCGGAATGGTGCCTTTCTGGGGGTGGTGCCAGCGCAGCAAGGCTTCAGCGGCAATGGCACGACCGCTGGCGGCCTGATACTGCGGCTGGTAATAGAGTTCCAGTTCGCCGCGGTCGAGGGCATGGCGCAGGTCGTTTTCCAGTTCCAGCCGCTGTACGGCTTTACGGTTCATGGCTTCGTTGTAGAACTGCACGTTGTCGCGGCCGAGGTCTTTGGCGTGGTACATGGCCATGTCGGCGTTTTTCAGCAGTTCAATCACACTGTCGCCATCGTTGGGATAGACCGCAATACCAATACTGGCGCTGATAAAGACTTCACGCTGATCAAGGAAGTAGGGTTGGTTTAAGGCATACAGAATCCGTTCGGCCACTTTCACCGCCGTGTCGGCGGCGCTTTCCGGACTCTGCTGACCACCGATGGCGATGGTGAATTCATCGCCGCCCATACGGCACACCAGGTCGTGTTTTTTCACGCAGCTTTGCAGGCGCAGGGCGACGTCTTTCAGTACCTGATCACCGGCCGGATGACCCATGGAGTCGTTAATCGGCTTGAAGCGGTCAAGGTCAATAAACAGCAGCGCCAGCGCCTGGTCATGGCTGCGCACATCGTCCAGCATGCTGTTTAAGCGTTCATTCAGCTGGCTGCGGTTGGGCAGACCGGTGAGCGGATCGTAATAGGCCAGTTTGTGAATGCGCTCTTCAATGACTTTGCGTTCGGTAATGTCGGACACAATGATGATCAGGCTCTGCACATTATGATGCTTGTCGCGTACCGCACTGATACCGGCCCAGCCGGTGCGGATGTCGTGATTGGCGCGGCGGTAAGACACCTCCCCTTGCCAGTAACCGTCGACCACCAGGGATTCGCCGATCATGGTGAAAAAGTGTGCTTCGTGCTGTTCGGTAGCAATCAGGAAATCCGGGGTTTTACCCAGCACATCCTCATTGCGGTAGCCCGTAATGCCGGCAAAGGCCTGGTTGGTTTTCACGATCCGCAGCTGCGGGTCGGTAATGAGGATGGCTTCGTTACTGTTATCAAACACTTCGGCCGCCAGTTGCAGCTCGCTCTCCAGTTGCCGGGCTTCGCCAACATCACGGCAGATGCCGATAATGCCCTGCAGTTCGCCGTTATCGTTCCATAACGGGCTGGCCTGCAGCTCCAGTAACACTTCGGCGCCTTGTTTATTGGTGGCCAGTACGTCTTTGCGCACAATCAGCTGGCGCTGCCGGGCCTGTTCCGGCTGTTCCATGGCTTTGGCCAGCTCGACGCGGATTTTACGCGTAATGGAACGGACGTCGGCGTGTTTGAAAATGGCTTTAACCCCGACCCGCAGCAGCTCGTCGGGCTTGTAACCGAGAATGGTTTCTACCGACGAGCTGACAAAGTTGAAGTTCAGATGCACATCGGTGGCCCAGATCACGTCACTGATGTTCTCCGCCAGCAGGCGGTAGCGGCGTTCGGATTCCAGAATCAGTTCCTGCTGTTCAAAATCTTCCGTGACGTCACGGGCGGTGCCGATGTAGCGGTCAACGTTGCCGTTGGCATCCAGCCGAAACGGCGTATCGCGGAATTTTATGATGCGGATGCTGCCATTGGCATGACGGAAGCGGGCCACGGCTTCCCGCGTCTGGCCCATTTTCAGGCGGCGGTTTTCGGCCATGGCGGCAGTGAAACGCTCAGTGTCTTCTGAGGCGGCGTACTGAATCCAGTTATTGCCATTGCTGCTGGTCTCGTCGTAACCCAGCAGGGCGGCCAGGGTGCGGTTACGGTACACAATGCGGTTGTGCAGGTTGTCGTCCAGCTCAATGACGTACACCACATCGGGCATGGCTTCCATTACCCGCGCCCAGAAGGCTTCCTGTTCGCGGATTTTTTCAACACTGCGTTTTTGTTCGGTTACGTCGATGATGCTGGCCAGTGCCTGGCCATCGGTACCGGAGCGCAGGCTGAGATTGATCCAGAAATTGCGGGTTTCACCGCTGAAGGTTTTCAGTTCCAGTTCCAGCTCGGTGGTCTGCAGCTGCAGTTCCAGAGCGCGTTTCAGGGTCTGACGGATTTCTTCGTATTGCGGTAACGTCAGATTGGCGTATTCATCCAGCAGCTGGGCGGGATCGCTGGCCTGCATCATGCGCACCGCGGCCTGGTTAAAACTGAGCGGGCGGATATCCCCTTCATTGTTAATAAAGTCGCGGATGTCGAGCAGGCAGTGGCCGACACTGGCTTCATCGAACAGGGCTTTGTAGCGCTGCTGACTCTCTTCGATGGCCTGGCGGGCATAAACCGCCTCGGTAATATCACGCAGCAACCAGACCACACCGGTGCGGCGGCTGCCTTCGTGCAGGGGGTTGCAGATTTGCTCCAGAATGCGCTCCTGCGCTCCGTGGTGCAGGCGCAGTTGTCGCTGGCTGGCGTCAAGCTGTTCGGCGGCCTCGCCACACAGCCCCCGGTTCCACAGCGCGGCCGGGTCTGGCCAGATTTCGCTCAGGCGGTGTCCCAGGCTCTGTTCACAACCCAGTGCCCGCAGCAATGCTTCGGCTCTGGGGTTGATGTAATCAATAACACCGCTGGCATCGGTGGATATGTAGGCGTCATTAATAGCGTTCAAAGCCCGCTCGGCCCGGCGCTGGGTATTCCGGCGTTCGGCATCCAGCTGTTGGGCCCGCCGTTCCTGGCGCTGCAGCACCCACCATAAAACCCCGGTCAGAACGCTGAACAGCAGCAGAATCAGCAGCGGTGGCAGCAGCCGGTCACGGGCCATTTGCTGCAGGGTGCTTTTTACCGGCAGCGCGGCCACATCCCAGTGCATCAGCGGAATGGATAAGCGATACAGAATACGATCCTGGTCGGCCGGCTGCAGATGGGGCGGATTACGGGTGTCGGCGTAATAGTTGTGGCGCACAATAATGGCGTCGTTGCGGGTGTCGATCAGCAGCATCTCAAAGCCGCCGAAATCCCCGTCGTGAATGATGCCGGCCTGGTTACTGTAGGTGCGCCGATTAATAAAATAGTGGGGCTGACCGTCGTTATCTTCAAAACGGTTATAAAAGTAGAAGCCGGCCTGCTGGCCATAGCGCAGCATAAAGGCGCCTTGCTGGTCGCTCAGGCTGAGGACTTCAGCCCGGATATCCTGCAGTTCATCGGCGTGCAGGGCCGGGCCATGAGCCACCATTACTGTCATATCGGCGGCGTTAAGCACCCAGAAACCAGTCAGGTTATAAATGGCCTGCTGCATTTCTGCCCACAGGGCGTCGGTGGCGCCGGCTTCATTGGTGATGGCCCGGCTGAATTCATCGCGGTAGCCACGGCTGAACATCATATTGGTGTGGTGGCCTGCCTGCGCCAGCTGGCCGGCCTGGCGTACGTAATTATCCAGTGTCAGTTTTACTTCCTGCGTAAAGCGCTGTTGCTCCTGCTGCCACTGGCTGTAGGTGCTGTACAGCAGAATGGCCGCCAGAAATACAAAGCTGAGCAGCAGCAACGGCAGGTTCAGGCGTGAAGACGACAACGAGGCGCGGGCCTCTTCGGCACGCTGGAAAGGCAATGACATGGCAATCCGTATGTGTTTGTTATTAGCGGAATCCGCCACAGTATAGCCATTGTGATGGCCTTGTGACGAGTTGCGCCAAAATACGGCGCATGCCGCCGGACCGGGTGCGGTTGCTATCCCGGTCTGTTTTGAGTAGCTTTGCCGGCAATTGCAACGAGGACCTTTTTACATGGCTCAATATGTATTCACTATGAACCGTCTGGGCAAAATTGTACCGCCCAAACGCCAGATTCTGCGCGACATTTCGTTATCCTTTTTTCCTGGCGCCAAGATCGGCGTACTGGGCCTGAACGGCTCCGGTAAGTCCACCCTGCTGAAGATTATGGCTGGCCTGGATACCGATATTATTGGTGAAGCCCGCCCGCAGCCGGATCTGAAGATCGGCTACCTGCCGCAGGAACCGGAGCTGGACCCGAATAAAGATGTGAAAGGCAACGTCGAAGATGGCCTGCGCGAGCTGATGGACGCCCGCGCCGCACTGGATGCGGTGTACGCCGCCTACGCCGAGCCGGATGCCGATTTCGATGCGCTGGCAAAAAAACAGGGCCAGCTGGAAGCCTTTATCGAAGCCACTGGTGGCCACGATGTGGAACGTCAGATGGAAGTGGCCGCCGATGCTCTGCGTCTGCCGCCCTGGGATGCCGACGTCACCAAACTGTCCGGTGGTGAGCGCCGCCGGGTGGCGCTGTGCCGTCTGCTGATGTCCAAGCCGGACATGCTGCTGCTCGATGAACCGACCAACCACCTGGATGCCGAATCCGTGGGCTGGCTGGAGCAGTTCCTGGAAGAGTACCCGGGCACCGTGGTGGCCATTACCCACGACCGTTACTTCCTGGATAACTGTGCCGAGTGGATTCTGGAACTCGACCGTGGCCACGGTATTCCGTATCAGGGCAACTACACCACCTGGCTGGAAACCAAAGAACAGCGTTTAGAGCAGGAAAAGAAACAGGAAGAAGCGCACGCCAAAGCCATCAAGCACGAGCTGGAATGGGTGCGTAAAGGTGCCAAGGGTCGTCAGGCCAAGTCCAAGGCGCGTCTGGCCGCCTTCGAGGAAATGAACTCCCGCGAGTTCCAGGCCCGAAACGAAACCAACGAAATCTACATTCCGCCAGGCCCGCGTCTGGGCGACAAGGTGATCGAGTTCCATAACGTCACCAAAGCCTACGGCGACCGCGTGCTGATCGACGACCTGAGCTTCACCGTACCGCCGGGCGCCATCGTCGGCATCATCGGTGGTAACGGTGCCGGTAAATCGACCCTGTTCCGCATGATTGCCGGTACCGAGCAACCGGATTCCGGTTCTGTGGTGATCGGTGAAACCGTGAAACTGGCCTTTGTGGAACAGCTGCGCGATGAGCTGGACGACAAGAAAACCGTGTGGGAATCCATTTCCGACGGCATGGACATGATCAACATCAACGGCAAAGACTACCCCAGCCGCTCCTACATCGGTCGCTTTAACTTCAAAGGCGGCGATCAGCAGAAGCGCGTGGGCGAGCTGTCCGGTGGTGAGCGTGGCCGTCTGCAACTGGCTTATACCCTGAAGCAGGGCGCTAACGTGCTGCTGCTGGACGAACCGTCCAACGACCTCGACGTAGAAACCCTGCGGGCGCTGGAAGAAGCCATCGACGCCTTCCCGGGCACCGTGATGGTGGTGTCGCACGACCGCTGGTTCCTCGACCGTATTGCCACCCACATTCTGGCCTACGAAGGCGACTCGAAAGTGACTTTCTTTGAAGGTAACTACACCGAGTACGAAGCCGACCGTAAGAAGCGTCTGGGTGCTGATGCCGCGCCGAAGCGCATGAAGTACAAGCGGTTGGCGTAAAGTCGTTGAGCGTTGGGCGTTGGGCGTTGGGCGTTGGGCGTTGGGCGTGGCTGCCGAGCACGCTGAACCCTCAACGCCGAACCCTGAACGACTCTCCGCGCCCTTGCACTTCTGCAATTTCCGTCTAAACCTGTAAAGACTCAAAATACAGGAAGGAATCATGGAACAGCGCCAATTCCAGCGCGTGCATTTTCTGCAGCGCGTGCTGGTTGAGACCGAAGGTCAGCAGTACGAAACCCATTGTCTGGATATCAGCCTGCGCGGCATTTTGCTGGTGCGGCCGGAAGATGTGAACTGGCGGCTGGAGCAACAGCTGTCGGTGACGCTGGTGCTGACGCCGCAGGAGCTGATCGAAATGCACTGCTCGCTGGTGCATATTGATGAAGACTTGGTCGGTTGTGCCTGTGATTCCATGGACATTGACAGCATGACGTCGCTGCGCCGGCTGCTGGAGCTGAATATGACCGATCCGCTGCAGCTGAACCGCGAGCTTGGTGAACTGCTGCGCATTCCTCACTGACCATCCCCGGCACTTTGCGTTACAGTAACGGCCTGTTTTCTTCAGGCCGTTTTCTTATGTTTATCCCCATTCTTGATGGTCAGCCTTTTCCCCATAGCGTCGGCAAAATGGTCTGTGTTGGCCGCAACTACGCCGAGCACGCCAAAGAACTGAATAATCCGGTGCCGTCTGCCCCTATTCTGTTTATCAAACCGGCCGATGCCGCGGTTCCGGTTGAGCCGGCCTTTGCCATTCCCACCGACCGTGGCGCCGTGCATCACGAACTGGAAATTGCTGTACTCATTGGTCAGCGCCTGCAGAACGCCGATGAGAGTGCCGTTGTCGCCGCCATTGCCGGGGTTGGCCTGGGGCTGGATCTGACATTGCGTGATGTACAGGACGGGTTGAAAAGCAAAGGCCACCCCTGGGAAATTGCCAAAGCTTTCGATGGCGCCTGCCCGTTGACCGGCTTTGTGAATGCCACCAGGGTGCAGAACTGGCAGGATCTGAACCTGACCCTGACGCGCAACGCTGTGTTGCAGCAGCAGGGGAGCAGCAACGCCATGCTGTTCCCTATACTGCCGCTGATTGCTTATATCAGCCGGATTTTTACCCTGAATCCCGGTGATGTGATTATGACCGGCACCCCGGCCGGCGTTGGCCCGTTAGCCGCCGGTGACGAACTGCAACTGAACCTGCAGGACTGGCTGTCAGTCTGCACCCGCGTTACGGCTGCGCCGCACTGAGAAAGGTTGATCCTGACGATTTCATGCGGTTCAGCATCAGGCTGAAAACGGCAATCAGAATAAACAAGGGCAGGACAATCAAAGAGGTCAGGCGAAAACGGATGCTGAATTGACGAAGTATGGTCTGATCCCGAATTAAGAAATAAAAAAGATAAGGTCGGATGATTATACCGGCCTCCAGGGGAGGAGTATTAGCTGGCTATGAGTATTTCGCCGGAAATAACAGTAACCTTTCCTTCGGCATAAAAGGCCAGCATGACGCTGGCCTGATCGGGCAATAAAAACGATTTAGTTCATTCAGAACGGAATGTCATCGTCAAAATCGTCAAAGTTATTGCCTTGCTGCGGCGCGGCTTGCGGCATGCCCTGCGGCTGCTGATAACCACCCTGGTAGGGCTGTTGTTGCGGCGGCTGCTGATAACCACCCGGAGCAGCCTGAGGTGCCGCCTGCTGCGGAGCTGGTTTTGGGGCCATTTGCGGCGCAGCCTGCGGTGCCTGCTGGTAACCCTGCGGCGGCATGCCGCCCATTGGTGCCGCCGCCATTGGCGCGGCCTGCATCGGGGCTGACTGCATTGGGGCAGTATTCTGATTGTTCATCATGGCGGCCGGGGCGCTGTAAGACCCCATGTTGTCGCTGGCACGATCCAGCATCATCATGTCGTTGGCGATGATTTCAGTGGTGTAGCGCTTAACACCGTCTTTTTCCCATTCGCGGGTGCGCAGGCGGCCTTCAAAGTAGGCGCGCGAGCCCTTTTTCAGATACTGCTGGCAAATTTCTGCCAGCTTGCCGTACACAGTAATGCGGTGCCATTCGGTCTGTTCAACCTTCTGGCCGGTGGTTTTGTCGTTATAGCTTTCGTCGGTGGCCAGGTTGACGTTGGCCACGGCGTTGCCGTTGGGCATATAACGAACTTCCGGGTCACGTCCCAGAGTACCAATGAGTGTCACTTTGTTAACGCTGCGACCCATGCTTTTCTCCTGTTGTTTCGATAATGGCCAACGCCGCTTCATAATCGAAGGCATCGGCACTCACTTTCAGATAAATGGCGCCTTCACTGGCAAGCACACTGACTTCAGCAACCCCCGGCAACGCCTGCAGGCGCTGGAGTTGCTCCCCACTGCAGCCGTGGCTGACAAGGCGGATGCTGGTCAGATAGGGAGGTGCCGGGCAGCGGGATAAATACAGCGCCCAAAGTACCATTAAAGCCCCTAACCCGACAAATACTGCGCTGCTGCCATAATGGCTGAGCAGCCAGCCGCCCAGCGCCCCGCCAACAAAGGCGCCAAAAAACTGCAGACTGGAGTAAATGCCCATCGCGCTGCCTTTGGCGCCGGCCGGGGCGACCTTACTGAGCCAGGAGGGCAGGCTGGCTTCCATCAGATTAAAGCCCCAGAAATACAGCAGTAACACCAGTGCCCAATGCCATAACGAGGTGGCCAGCGCCATCAGTAACAGACTGGCAGCAATCATCAGGGCACCAGTGAGAACCACACTTTTCATGCGGCGCTTTTTCTCGGCCACGATAATAAAGGGCACCATCAGTACAAAGGCCAGCAGTAACACCGGCAGGTACAGCCAGCCGTGCTGCGCTGTACTCAGTCCCAGCTGTAATAAATGGGCAGGAATGGCGACAAACACGGCCACCATTAAGGCATGCAACAGAAAAATACCGCTGTTCAGTGGCCATAGCTGGCGGTTACGGGCCTGCACCAGCACATCACTCCAGACCGCCGTAGAATCGCGGTGGGTAAGGCGTGGCGGGTTGGGAATCAGGGTCAGGGTAACCACGATGCCGCCCAGCGCCAGTACGCCGGTGACGCCAAAAATCAGCGGTAAACCACCCAGCCCGGCCAGCCATGGCCCCAGTACCAGAGCGACGGAAAACGCCATGCCGATGCTGGCGCCGATAAAGGCCATGGCTTTCATGCGGTGCTGTTCGCGGGTGA
This sequence comes from Venatoribacter cucullus, assembly GCF_016132445.1. Taxonomy (NCBI): domain Bacteria; kingdom Pseudomonadati; phylum Pseudomonadota; class Gammaproteobacteria; order Oceanospirillales; family Oceanospirillaceae; genus Venatoribacter; species Venatoribacter cucullus. The sequence goes on from NZ_CP046056.1 coordinate 340,726, forward strand.
GATCAGTGACCAGCGCCATAATGGCACTGGCAATGGCCCCCGCACCCTGCAACGCGCGGCCGGCAATCAGCATCCAGATACTGTCGGCCATTGCCGCGATCAGGCTGCCGAGGGCAAAGATCAGCAAGCCGCCGATAATCACCGGTTTACGGCCGATACGGTCAGACAGGGTGCCGGCCGGAATCTGCAGCAGGGCCTGGGTTAAACCATACACCCCCATGGCTAAACCGAGCAGGCTGGCGGTGGCGCCGTTCAGGTGCTGGCCTTCGGTAACCAGCACCGGCAGCACCATAAACAGACCGAGCATGCGCAGAGCGTATAAGGACGCCAGTGACGATACGGCACGACGTTCGGCCGGGCTGCGCTCATCCGCTGCTGGTAACGATTGGGAATACGGGTCAGACATAAGCGGTTATTGATCAGATTGTCGGAATAAAGGGCGGCAAGTCTAACAGTTTTCGGTTGCGCCTATCAGCCCCGTTGGCTGACAGGAATGGCAGGCAGGAATCTTGCCGCTGGTGGGACAAATTGTGCCGGTTAGCGGGAATGACGGCTGTGCAGGGGTGATATTTCTGGTTGTTTTTTCTACACTGCCAGCCTTGATCGCGGAAGATCACTCATGGAATCAAAATTATAACGGAGATATAAATTATGGATAAAAAGATCAATTCTCCCCGCCAGCATGTGCTGCTGTTTGGTCAGCAGAATCTGCAGAATTCCATTCTCATCGGCTACATCCATCAGCGTGCGCAGGTTGACTGTCAGCTGATCACCCAGGCCGCCTGGCAACCGGAGTGGACGCGCCAGGGTAATAAAATACTGGTGCTGATTGATGCCGAAATGGCCCGCCCGGAACGCTTACAGGATCTGCTGGAGCAAATTTATGAGCAGCCGCTGGATTTACGGGTGGCCTTTTTTAATGTGCCGGAGTCACACCCGGTTGAGCGGATGCTGGTCTGGCCGATGGTGACCGGATTGTTTTACCGCGACAGCACCCAGCAGCAATTATGCAAAGGTATTCTGGCCCTGTTCGATGGTGAATACTGGCTGCCGCGTCAGCTGGTGGCCGATTACCTGCAGCGTACCCGGCAGAAACCGCGCCGTATGGGGATCTCTGACACAGTCCTGACCCGCCGCGAAAAACAGATTCTGCGCTTAACCGCTACCGGTGCCACTAACAGCGAAATTGCCGATCAGCTGAATGTCAGCATGCATACGGTAAAAACCCATATTTATAACCTGTTCAAAAAGATTGGCGTGGCCAATCGCATCCAGGCCGTGAACTGGGCCAAGGAGTACATGGAAGAACTGTTGCACGAAGCGGTGGAATAACTTCCCTGTGGCTGCTGAACCCAACCCCTGCTTGCTCTACAATGGCTGCTTTACTCCTGTGATGAGCGGTTATGGACAAGATTCAGGTACGCGGGGCGCGCACCCACAACCTTAAGAACATCGATCTGGATATTCCCCGCGACAAGCTGGTGGTGATCACTGGTTTAAGCGGTTCCGGCAAATCTTCGCTGGCGTTTGATACCCTCTATGCCGAAGGGCAGCGGCGTTATGTTGAATCGCTGTCGACTTACGCCCGTCAGTTCCTGTCGATGATGGAAAAGCCCGATGTCGATCTGATTGAAGGTCTGTCGCCCGCCATTTCCATCGAGCAGAAATCCACATCTCACAACCCGCGCTCAACCGTTGGTACCGTTACAGAAATCTACGATTATCTGCGCCTGTTGTTTGCCCGGGTCGGCACACCCCGTTGTCCGGAACATGACGTTACGCTGGAGGCACAAACGGTCAGCCAGATGGTGGATGCCATTATGGATCTGCCGGAAGACGGCAAGTTTATGATTCTGGCGCCGGTGGTACGTGACCGCAAAGGCGAGCACCTGCATATCTTTGAAAGCCTGCGGGCGCAGGGCTTTATCCGCGTACGGGTGAATGGGCTGGTGTGTGATCTGGACGATACCCCCGAGCTGGATAAACGAAAAAAACACAGCATCGAAGTGGTGGTAGACCGCTTTAAAATTAAGGAAGGTATTGAGCAGCGGTTGTCGGAATCGCTGGAAACCTGCCTGGAGCTGAGCGGTGGTATTGCGCTGGTGGCTTCTATGGATGACGCCGCCGCCGCCCCTTTATTATTTTCTTCACAATTTTCCTGTCCGCATTGTGGTTACAGCCTGCAGGAACTGGAGCCGCGCTTATTTTCGTTTAACAACCCGGCCGGTGCCTGCAGTGGCTGTGATGGTTTGGGGGTAAAACAATATTTTGACCCCGATCTGGTGGTGCAGGATGCCAGCCTGAGTATTGCCGAAGGTGCTATTCGCGGCTGGGACCGGCGCAGTATTTATTATTACCAGATGCTTACGTCGGTGGCCGACCATTACGGATTTGATATTGATAAACCCTTTGCCAAATTATCAGCCCGGCAGCGGGAATTATTGCTGTACGGCAGCGGCGATGATGCCGTCAATTTCAGCTACATCAACTCCCGCGGCGACAGCATTGTTAAATCGCATCCCTTTGAAGGGGTGCTGCCCAATTTAGAGCGCCGTTACCGCGAAACCGACTCGCAAATGGTGCTGGAAGAACTGGCCAAATATTTAAGTGTGCAGCCTTGTCCGGCCTGTGAAGGCTCGCGGTTGCGTACCGAAGCCCGCCATGTCTTTATCGGCGATAAAAATATTCATGGCTGCACCACCATGCCGGTAGAGCAGGCGCTGGACTATTTTAATCAGCTGCATCTGGCCGGCCATCGTGGTGAAATTGCCGAAAAAATTCTGAAAGAAATCCGTGAGCGTTTACGGTTTCTGGTGAACGTGGGGCTGGAATATTTAAGTTTAAGCCGCAGCTCCGATACGCTTTCCGGTGGCGAAGCTCAGCGTATCCGGCTGGCGTCACAAATTGGTGCCGGGCTGGTGGGCGTTATGTATATCCTGGATGAGCCGTCCATTGGTCTGCATCAGCGCGACAACGACCGTTTGTTAAAAACCCTGTTCCATCTGCGCGATCTGGGCAATACCGTGTTGGTGGTGGAACATGATGAAGATGCCATTCGCAGCGCCGATCATTTAATTGATATCGGCCCCGGTGCTGGCGTACATGGCGGCCAGGTCATCGCGCAAGGCACACCAGAGCAGGTATTTGCCAACCCCAATTCCATTACCGGGCAATTTATGTCGGGTAAGCGTCGTATTGAAATACCGGCGCAGCGGGTGCCTTTTAATAAAGATAAGGTGCTGACTTTAAAAGGCGCGCGCGGTAACAACCTGAATAACGTTGATTTAACCATTCCGCTGGGTTTAATGACTTGCGTGACCGGCGTCTCGGGCTCTGGTAAATCGACTTTAATTAACCGCACGTTATTCCCGCTGGCGTCCACGGCGCTGAATGGTGCGACTACGTTAAAAGCAGCTGAGCATGACAGCATTGTCGGCCTGAAGCAGCTGGATAAAGTGGTGGATATTGATCAAAGTCCGATTGGCCGCACACCGCGTTCCAACCCGGCGACTTACACCGGTATTTTTACCCCGGTACGGGATTTATTTGCCGGTACCCAGGAAGCCCGCGCGCGGGGCTATAAAGCCGGGCGTTTTTCTTTTAACGTCCGTGGTGGCCGCTGTGAGGCTTGTCAGGGCGATGGTGTGATTAAAGTGGAAATGCACTTCCTGGCCGACATTTATGTGCCCTGTGATGTGTGCAAAGGCAAGCGTTACAACCGCGAAACACTGGATATCCGCTACAAAGGCAAGAATATCCACGAAGTACTGGAAATGACGGTGGAAGATGCCCGCACCTTCTTCGATGCTATTCCGGCGGTGGCGCGCAAACTGCAAACCTTAATGGATGTGGGCCTCAGTTATATCCGGCTGGGGCAGGCGGCCACCACCTTATCGGGCGGCGAAGCACAGCGGGTCAAATTATCCAAAGAGCTGTCCAAACGCGACACCGGCCAGACGCTGTACATCCTGGATGAGCCGACCACCGGCCTGCATTTCCATGATATTCAGCAATTACTGGACGTGCTGCACCGCCTGCGCGACCACGGTAATACCGTGGTGATTATCGAACACAATCTGGACGTGATTAAAACCGCCGACTGGCTGGTGGATATGGGCCCGGAAGGCGGTTCGAAAGGCGGGTTTATTATTGCCGAAGGCACGCCGGAACAGGTGGCGGATAACCCCGCGTCGCACACCGGCCGCTTCCTTAAAACGATGCTGGCGGCAGCACCGGTGGCAGCAACCACTGGCAAGAAAAAGACCAAGCGCTGATCGTGAAACGTTTGGTTTGCCGTGGCTGTGGCCGCCCGCAATCGGTGTGCCTGTGCGCGGCGTTGCAGCCGCGCGCTTTGCCACCCGGGCTGACGCTGATGATTCTGCAGGACAAGCACGAGGCCCGGCATCCGTTATCCACGGTGCCGTTATTGCAGCGCAGTTTTCCCGACAGCCGGTTACTGGTGGGTGAGGTTTTTTCTGCGGCTGAGGTGCTGGGCGATACGGCCATGGCCAATACCGCTTTGCTGTATCCGCTGACCCATAAGCCTGTGTTAGCGACCGAATACTATGCTGACGTGCGGTGTTTGATCGTGCTGGATGGCACCTGGCGCAAAGTGAAAAAAATGCTGCTGAATAATCCCTGGTTAACCGACTTACCCCATCTGGCCTTACAGCCGCAGCAGCCTGGCCGCTATGCCATTCGCACGTCACCGCGGGCTGATGGCGTATCGACTCTGGAAGCGACGGTACTGGCGCTGAACGCTCTGCACCCGGCCGGCCAGTATGACAATACGCTGGCTGTACTGGATGCCCTGGTGCAGCAGCAGTTGCAGTTTGGCCATAAAAAACCATAAAAAAAGCGCCGCAAATGCGGCGCTTTTTTTAGCGGTAATAGCGCGATTCCATTACTGGAATTTGTACACCACTTTAACCGAACCATCGACGGCAGCAGCATCGACATAGCCGACCAGATTCGGGTTCTTGGCCACCAAAGCCACCACGTCAGCATCGCTGCCGGATTCTTTCGGTGGGGTGCCCTTGCCGGTAAAAATCAGCCGTGACCAGTAGGCTTTTAACTGGCTAGAGCTTTTGCCCAGCACTTTGTCGTTAAAGGCTTCACGGGCAGCACTGCCTTCGTTCTGGTCTACCGGAATGGCCTGAGAGCCATCAGGGAAACTGGCGGTTTTGCCCAGGAAAATCCGTTCAATGGTGTCTTTGTCCAGGCTGCCGTTGCCATTGCTGGCGCTGACAATTACGGCCACTTCAGCCTGTGCCATAGCACCGATAAACAACGTCAGTACGATAAGCAGTTTGGAGAAGGATTTTAATACAGTCATGGTCGTTCTCCTTAAAATACCAGGCTCATGCCAACGGTGTAGAGGAAGCCGGAATTATTATCCATCGGGAGGTTGGCAGCAGCAGCTCCAAGCGCGGGGTTGGCTTTTAAAGCATCACCCCTGTTTGAAGCGCTATCCTGGTCTACATGCTGTACTTCAAATTTCAGCGCGGTACTGCTGTCGTAATCGTAACGCAGGCCCAGAATAATGCGGGCATCTTTGTTTTCGGCAAACTTCTGTACGGTACCGACGGTGCCGGATTTCAGATCGTCTTCTGTTACGCTGTAGGTCAGATGCACCGTGGCGTCGCCGTAGCGCTGTGCCGCAGAAATCAACCAGGCCTGATCATCTAACAATGCGGCGGTGTCGTGTTTCAGGGCAGTCCACTCGGCGATTAAGGCAGTGCTGCCGTTATCCCAGGTTAAGGACGCCTGATAAAACTTGGACTGGTCTTCTTGTGGGGTGAAAGCAGTACCAACGCCAAAGTTGGTTGCAGTAAACAACAATCGATCCAGTGCGCGTCCGGTTGCAGCGGCTTCAGCATCGAAACTCAAATCCGCCTGATGGTAGCTGACCCGCGCCCCGAAATTGCCCTGGTTCAGGCTGAATACCGCACCGAGGGTGTTACGCAGTTCCACCTCATAGGTATCGCCGTTCAGAGCGAAATCGTCGTTATAACGACCGGTATAGACCTGCACTGAGCCATCGACATTACCGATGTTAAAGCGGTGAGTAATGTCGACGCCGGTAATGGACGATAAACCATCTAAGCGGTAAACCGATGACGGCGGACGTACCCAATTAAAGGCGTAACCGACTTCGAGGAAATCGGAATAATAGAAGAAGGGGGTACGCAGACGACCGGCACGGATATCGGTGTCGTTGTTCAGGGCGTAGGTAATGTAGGCCCAGGACGCTTCGGTTTTGTAATCTTCACTGCCACGGGAGACCAGTTGTACGGTGGCGGAGGTGCTGTCATTCACCTTCTTCGACATTTGCAGGCCCATTAATGTGCCCTGGTCGAAAGACGGGTTGTCGTCGTAGCCGTCCAGGCTGATCTTGTCGTTCGACAGCACGCCGCCGGTGACGTTAATAAAGCCGTTGATGTTCAGGTCGTTGGCGTAGGCCAGTTGGCTGCCGGCCAGTAATACGGCAGCGGCCAGGCCGGTTTTTTTCAGAACCATGGTCTGTTCCTCTATGGTTGGTTTGCGCTTAACCCTAGTTCAGAAAAACATTTTTTCCAGCCATGCGGCTGGAATTTCAGGGGTATTGTGCTGGCCGTAAACGCCGGTTATTCGGACGTGGCGGTCATGGCCGTGATATGGCGGATTTGCCGGCTGATCAGCGACTGCTGCTTTTCCGGTAACTGTTGCAGCCAGTAATTTTGTTGCGGCCGGCCGTGCAGATCGGTCAGATCCGGACCGCAGCGCCAGAGCAGGTTATCCTGCGGCTGGATTTCGGCGTGCAGTGTGGCGCTGACCAGCAGTTCCTGATTCTGGCTGTGGTGCGCCAGGTGGGCAGCCCAGTGCAGGGTGTCGCCAATCAGGTTGCAGTGAGTGGTGCTGTTGTCGGTGGTCAGAGGTGCCAGTAACACCGGCCCCCAGTGCGCCGCCAGCCGGAAGCGGATGCAGGGGGTTTGTGGCTCGGGCCGGCAGTTACGGATCAGGCCCAGAAACAGTTGGGCGGCATACAGACAATGCAGCGCATGGTGGTTACGTTCTTCACTGCTGTGGTTGCCGCTCATGCCGAACAACATCACCGCGCCATTGCCGATATAGCGGTCAAGTTTGCCGTTATAAAGCTTGGCGGCCTGGGTCAGCAGGCGGTAATAGCGATTCAGGTTATCGGTCAGTTCTTCGGCGCTGAGGCTGGCCTGCAGGCTGTCGAGATCTTCAATTTCAATAAACAGCATGGCGCAGTCATGATATTGCAGGCGGGCACTGGCGGCCGGTGCGCCGCCGGCGCTGAAGCGGGCCAGAGCCTGCTGAATGGCCTGTTGCTGGTGCTGCTGGCGGGCCAGTGCCGACAAGGTCTGATGCAGTTCCTGTAATTCTCCCAGGGCCGGGCTGGCCGGCAGTTCCAGTAAAGCGCTGGTGTCTTGTTGCCAGTGCTGCAGACGTTGTTGTAACTGGCGAACATAACCCAGATAACGCTCAGCCAGCGTCAGAACCGCCAGCCCGGCCAGCAAGGCACAAAAGGCGGTGGCAATCATTCCGAGGGCCAGATAACGACCGGCGGTTTGCCGGGCCGGCTGCAGATTCAGATCGGCCCGCAAAACACCAATGGCAACGTCATCCTGGGTAACCGGCTGGCTGATTTCAACGCTGTTGGCACCGGCGCGGCCGCTTTCGGCAATCACCTGCTGGTTGTTATTCAACACCCGGATAGCGTCCAGTTCCGGACCACGTACCCATTCCTGCAGCGTGACGCTGATGCTGACCCGGTCCTGTTGCAGCAGGCTGGGCGCGATGGTAACGGTTAAGCGTTGCAGCTGGCGCTGGGCATCCTGCTGCAGACGCAGGCTGAGCTGATCCTGCAGGTGTGACCAGGTGAGCCAGCTGATCAGCAGGCCGGTTAACAGCACCAGTGCGGCGGCCAACAGCCCGGAAATTTGACTCAGATTCAGCTTTTGCCCAAACAGGCGGTCAGTGGTCATGTGATTACTCAAACAGACGGAGATTTCCTTGGTATTGGTGGTATTATATGCGCCGCCTCAGTGGGCGCCAGCGAAAAGGCAGCCATCCTGCAGGCCAAGTATTCAAATTTACTGATGGGGATTCACCATGAGCGACGTGAAACAGTCACTGCAAGACAAACTGCAACAACTGGAAAAAGGTCTGTTCCTGATGAGCTTGGACCGTGTTCGCGCACTGTCTGTGCACGAAACCGTAGAGCTGATCGAAGAATTGCGCGCAGTGGTGGCCGCGGCCAAAGCTGACGCAGCCAAGCTCTGAACGACTTACCCGGGAACCGCAGGAACTTATCCGTGACCGAATTGGTGTTAATCCGTGTGACTGGGGCGGATAAGCCCGGGTTGACCTCGAACATCAGCGCAATTCTGGCGCTGCATGGTGTGACGATTCTTGATATTGGCCAGGCCGAAATCCACGATTCTTTATCGCTGGGTATTCTGGCTGCCATCCCTTCCCGGGCGGAATCCGGCTCGGTATTAAAAGACGTATTATTCCGTGCGCATGAGCTGGGGTTATCGGTGCGTTTTACGCCGGTAACACCGGAAAGCTATGAGCATTGGGTGCAGGGGCAGGGGAAACCCCGGCATATTATTACCTTGCTGGCGCGTACCATTGAGGCCGAAGCCATTGCCCGGGTTACCGCCATTGTGGCCGCACACGGTCTGAATATTGATCAGATTAACCGCTTATCCGGCCGGGTATCCCTGACTCAGGCCGAGCAGAATACCCGCGCCTGTGTCGAGTTCTCCGTACGCGGTGACGCCGACCAGAGTGTGATGCGGGCGCAGTTTCTGCAGGTCGCCAATGATCTGGGCGTTGATATTGCCTTCCAGGAAGACGATGTCTATCGCCGTACCCGCCGCTTAGTGTGTTTCGATATGGATTCCACCTTAATTGAAGCCGAAGTCATCGACGAGCTGGCGGCCGCAGCCGGTGTGGGTGAGCAGGTGTCAGCCATTACCGAGCGGGCCATGCAGGGCGAACTGGATTTTATTCAGAGTTTTGAGCAGCGCGTGGCGCTATTAAAAGGCCTGCGCGGTGATGTGCTGCAAGGCATTGCCGAGCGTTTGCCGGTTACCGAAGGGGCTGAGCGTCTGATCCGCAATCTGCGCGCGCTGGGTTATAAAACCGCTATTTTATCCGGTGGTTTTAATTATTTCGGTCGTTACCTGCAGGACAAGCTGGGCATTGATTATGTCTTTGCCAATGAGCTGGAAATGGAAGACGGTATTGTTACCGGCCGGGTGACCGGGCAGGTGGTGGATGGTAAGCGTAAGGCGGAATTGCTGCGCGAACTGGCAGCCAAAGAAGGTATCCGGCTGGAGCAGACCATTGCCGTGGGCGATGGTGCCAACGATTTGCCGATGCTGAGCATTGCCGGTCTGGGCATTGCCTTCCGGGCCAAACCGCTGGTGCGTGAAAATGCCAAGAACGCTATCAGCACGCTGGGACTGGACGGTATTCTGTATTTGCTGGGTTATCGCGACCGCGATATTCAGGAATAAATAAAAAAGGCCGGAAGTTTCCGGCCTTTTTTATCACTTCATATTTATGCCACTTTCTTTTTACATTTCGCTGTCATCGCTGAAGTCAAAACTCAGCGCTGACTGTGGCGCCTGTACATAGTAGCCCTGAATAAAGTGCACGCCCATTTGCCACAGTGACGCCACAGATGTAGCGCTTTCTACCAAAGGCACGATGGTGAGTTTTTCTTCTTCATGCAGCTGAGTCAGTAATTCTTTCAGATGTTTTTGCGCATCGGCATTGCTCAGCTCCTGAGTAAAGGAGCCGTCCACTTTGACGTAAGAAACGGCCAGATGCTTGAGGATATGCAGCGGATTCAGCGCACAGCCAAAACGGCTGAGGGCTGTCGGAATGCCTTTTTCCTGCAGGCCGTGGCTGAAGTCCTGCGCCTGTTTCAGCATGCGGCTGGCGTCGTCTTCGTGGAACTGGAAGACCACGGAACCTTTGGGCAGGTTAGCGGCATTAATGGCGACACCAATCCAGCCCGGCAAGGCTTCATCTGCCAGCGAGGCACCGCACAGGTTAATAAACATGCGGGTGTTATGGCCTTTGGCGCGGTGTTCGCTGAGCAATTTGGTGGTGTGTAAAACCACCCAGCGGTCAATTTTTCGCTTCAGCTCATCCGATACCGACGGGTCGCTGAAAAATTGCCCGGCTGAAAGCTCATCACCGTCCGGCATTTTCAGCCGCAACAGGGTTTCGTAATGTTCGGTTTCATCACCACGCAGGCTGATCATCGGCTGGAACAGCAGGCGGAAGCTGTTGCTGCGGATGGCGTCGGTAAGCGTTTTCTGCAGGTTCTGCGCGTGTTTTTCTTCGTGTTGCTCTTTGGCCACAAATAAATGCACACCATTGCCGCGGATGGTGTCAGCTTCTTTGCGTACTTCATCGGCTGCATGGTGTGCCTGTTGCAGAATATCGTCCGGCCGCGAGCTGGTATCGGAAATAAGGGCTACGCCGATACTGGCCGTTGCCGTTACCGTGCGGTTGCCGATTTCGATCAGCAGGTGTTCGATGGTGTCGCGCAGATTTTCGGCCAGCTTCAGTATGGCGTCGGCATCGCTGTCCATGCGCAGACAGCAGAAAATATCTTCGCCGATGCGGGCCAGGGTGTCCTGTTCCGACAGGCGTGCTTTTAAGGCATGGGCGACTTCGACAATGACGGTATCGGCGTGGCTGATGCCGACATTGCTTTTGATTTTGCCGAACTGGTCAATATTGATGTACAGCACGCCACCGTGGGCGTCTTTCATAACCGCTTTATCGACGGCCTGTTCCAGCTGGCCGATCAGGAACGGCTTGTTATACAGGCCGGTAAGCAGATCACGGCTGTTTATTTCGCGCAGTTTTTCTTCCAGATCAGCGTTGCCGCTGCTGGTGTTGATGACTACCTGAGTACATTCTTCATCGGCATAGCTGGCCGGAGCAAAGCTCATGCGCATAGCAAAAGGCTGGCCTTTGCCATTGATACCGGTGCTGCTGAATTCAAGACGCTGGTTGCTGTCTTGTTGCAGGGTTTTCAGAAATTGTTTGAACTCGCTCTGCGCGGCGGTATCGAGCATATCCATAATGGGCATGCCTTCCAGATCTTCCGCAGATGGGTAACCAAATAAATCCAGGTAGGCTTTATTGGCATAAACGTGCATACCATCGTGAATATAAGCCACCGGATCGCGGGAACTTTCGAGCAGGCTCTGGCCGCGCTTTTCGGCATCGCGCAGCCGTACTTCCAGCATGCGCACATCGCGGCGGCTGCGCAGGTGGCGCAGTTCACGCTGGATCACCAGCAGCAGTAAATTGCTTTCATCAACCGGCACCATGCTGCAGGCGCCTTTGCGGATGCAGCCTTCCATTTGCATGGCATCGACTTCGTCGTTCAGCAGAATGACCGGCAGGTCTTTGTTCAGCCGTTTGATCAGATGCAGTATTTCTTCATAACGAATATCGCCGATCTGCGGGTAGGCTAGTAATAAATCCCAGGATTTTTCCTGCAGCTGTTCGTTCAGGTCGGCCAGTGATTCAATCTGATGGGCGCGAGTGGCACTGCCGGAATTGCGCAACAGGCTGACAATGCTCTCAGCCTCATTTTGAGTATGAGTAAGCAGTAGCAGATGCAAGGTTTCCCGGCTGGACATGACCACCTCAAGGCAAAGAAAACGCAATTATAGAGACCAGTGCTGAAAATAAAACGATCAGTACGGCCAAATGTTGATTCTGTCCCGCCTGTAGGGCGGTTATTGGTTTTTTATTCTCAGAGTTTGTTCCAGATCGAGTCGAAATCGTCTTCGGTCAGGCCGGGGGCATTCTGCAGCTGGCCGGTGGCGCTGACGGCACCGGTCTGACGGAACTGGAACTGACTGAAACCGCTGGTGGAGGTTAACCTGCGGGTCAGCTGAAAACGACCTTGTAAGGCCGGGTACAACAATTCCACTTTATTACCGGTGCGGAACGGAATTCTGGGCAGCAACAAGGTTGCCGGTTGGGCAATGGCTTTAATGGCCGGCAATAATAACGCCCGCATAAAGGGGCCGTTACTGCCGGTTTTTTGCAATAAGCGGACAGCGCCCACTTCGGCGCGCGGTGCCAGCAGTTCGATACCCAGCTGGGTGCCCTGATCGCGCATGTGGCGGATCCAGCGAATGACCCCCACCGACCAGTGGCGTACGCCTTTTTCCTGAATCCCCAGTAATTCACCGGCCTGAATGCTGGGGGGAATATCACCATCCCAATGCACGCAATAACCACCGGGGCTGGTGTTGATAAGGGTGGCCAGATGCGATGGATACTTTAATGAGTGTTCTTCGTCGTCCTCTTTGCCTTTGTGTTTATTGATGAATTCAATCACATTCAGGTTGAGGTTGTTGTTCTCGGCCAGCCGTGAGCCGCCGGCATCGAACGCATTATCCCAGACGTCATCGGATGGCATGGATGGCATACGTCCTGCGCGGTGACTGCGTTCGCTGTCACCGCTCAGGGTTTGTGGCTTGATACCCGCCACCACCCGTTCAAAATCTTTCTGTCCGGCACTGTAATAGTGCGTGGCGGACAGGCCAATACACAGGCGCAGCTGACCCTCGGTGGGGGCGCGGCGGAATGAGCGCTGCCAATGGATACCCCAGGCCTGAATGGCGTGGGATAACAGGTTGTCGCTGAGCTTGCCCGGCACAGTAATGCTGTTGTGGGTGGACGAAGGATTGGCGGCCCAGTGTTTCAGTGCCTGCACCAGCTGGCTGGTGTTCATGCTGCGGAACATGGGTTTCTGTACATCGCGCAGATGCTGCCGGTACTGGGCCGGACGGTCGCGGTGCAGATTAATAATAAACAGCGCGCTTTCGTCATCAGCGGCTGACAAGGTGACCGATTCGGCCCATAACTCGCTGGCTTCGTACAGGTCGGCGAGGTCTTGCTGGCGCAGGTTATTGGGCTTGGCGGCCCCCAGTAAATGGGCCCGGACAAACACATCCTGAATGCAGGAGGTGGATAAAAAACGGGTTTGCCGGTCGCTGACTTTGTACTGCAGCAGCTGGTTCATCTCGGCCAGCAAATACAGCTGGTTGATCTCCAGCCAGGCATGCTCGGGCGGCTGACAGTACAGCTGAAAAGCCCGCAGCATGGTTTGGCTGGTGTCGGCAATGGCACGATGAATGGCCAGCGTAACCATTTTGGCCGGCCGTTCAGCGCTGTCTTTCAGCGGTGCGCTGAGGCAATGCGCCACCACCATTTTATAGCCGGTAGCCAGATGCCCTTGCATGGCCTGGCTGAGGTTGGCAATTTTGAGCTGCTTGTCATTCAGCGAAATTGAGGACTGCAGGAAGTGCTTATTCAGCAGGGTGCAGATGGAATAGACATAAGGCCGCACCACCTCCAGCATTTTGAAGCGCAGCAGCGGATCGGTTTCCCACTGGTTCAGTTCGCGCACGGCCTGATATAACTGGCGTGCTGACTCACCGGTATTGGCCATGGGCAGTTCCCTGGCCCACTGGGTAATACCGTCAACATGGCCTTCGCAGAACGACAACCGGCTCTGCGAGGCTGTGGGTATGTGCAATCGTATTGGTGTGTTCGGGCTGTCCATGCAATCGCTTCACAAAATTACGGATTCAGGCGGCAAGGTACCACCGGTTAACAAAACATTCACAAACAGTATAGCGAATTAACGCCAGCTGTCGCTTTTCGTCCCTGTTGCGGGGTATCAGTCTTCCGCTTCGGTGCGGGTTGCCATGGCAACGGCTTCACCCATGCGCAGCGGACTGTCAGCCTGCAAGCCTTCCTGCCAGCGGATGGTATCTTTGCCAAAACACAGCACCACGGTAGAACCGAGCAGAAAACGGCCCATTTCTTCCCCTTGCTGCAGGGTGATGGGTTGCGGGTTGCTGAAGTCGGTCACTTTCAGTTCGCGTTTCGGCGGGGTAATCAGGCCGGCCCAGACGGTTTCAATGGCGGCCACGATCATGGCACCGACCAGTACCATGGCCATAGGGCCGTGTTCGGTATCAAAAATGGCCACCAGGCGTTCGTTGCGGGCAAACAGGCGCGGTACGTTTTCGGCGGTGGTTTTGTTAACCGAAAACAAATCGCCGGGTACGTAGATCACTTCGCGCAGCGTACCGGTCACGGGCATGTGCACGCGGTGGTAGTCTTTGGGTGACAGATAAATGGTGGCAAATTCACCGCCCATAAAGGCTTCGGCGCGCTTGCTGTCACCGCCCAGCAGTTCGGTAAGCGAGTAGTCCTGACCTTTGGCCTGAAAAATACGGCCATTGCGGATTTCGCCCAGCTGCGACACCGCACCATCCGCCGGTGACACAACAACGCCATCACCGCTGGCCAGCGGGCGGGCGCCGTCTTCCAGTTCGCGGGTGAAAAAATCGTTGAAACAGCGGAATTCGTCCGCGCTTTTGCGCCGGGCTTCCGCCATGTTTACTTCGTACTGGTCGATAAAAAAATTGATAAAGCTGTTTTTCAGCCAGCGGATTTCACTGGCAGCCAGCCAGCCAACCAGACGGGATAACAGGTGTTGCGGCAGCAGGTACTGCAGGGCAATAAATGCTTTTTGCTGAAATGTCATAAGGTGCCTCAGGGTTGTTCGCCGGTGGTAACCGGAGTGGCCGGATCGTTGCCCCATTCAGACCAGGAGCCGGCATAGCCTTTAATGTTCAGGCCAAGGATTTTCCCGACCAGATAAGTAAAACCGGAACGGTGATGCGTCTGGCAATGGGTGGCCACTTCTTTAGTGGCATCAATACCCAGATCGTTCAGCAGGGAACGGAAGGTTTCCAGATCGTTAATGCGCAGGCCGCGGGCTTTGTTCATGCCCAGGGTCCATTCGTAATTGACCGCGCCGGGAATATGACCGCCGCGGGCAGAAATTACTTTCTCGCCGGTGTATTCGGCCCGTGAGCGGGCATCCCAGATGGCAAAATCCGGTTGCCCCAGCCGCTGCAGAATCTGTTCTTTGGTCAGCGAGCAATCCGGATTGCGCAATT
Organism: Venatoribacter cucullus; assembly: GCF_016132445.1. Taxonomy (NCBI): domain Bacteria; kingdom Pseudomonadati; phylum Pseudomonadota; class Gammaproteobacteria; order Oceanospirillales; family Oceanospirillaceae; genus Venatoribacter; species Venatoribacter cucullus. The sequence goes on from NZ_CP046056.1 coordinate 355,764, forward strand.
CAGCCTGATAGACCGATGCAGTCGGCAGCGTTTCCGTGCTGCTGGTGGGCAGCCCCTCGGCGCGCCAGGCGACCAGGCCGCCGTTCAGATAGGAATACCGGGTGTGCCCCAGGCAGTCGAGTACCCAGATCAGGCGTCCGGCCCAGCCGCCGCCTTCGTCATCGGAGCAGATCACATGGGTGTCTGGGGTCAGGCCCAGCTCACTGAAAACTTCACTCAATTGGGCCAGGGACGGCAGAGCGCCCGGGGTAGGAGCGGTGCCCAGCTGCAGACGTTTGAAATCCAGCCACACCGAACCGGGAATATGGTTCTGCAGGTAATTGTCGCGGCCGGCCTGCTCAATAATCAATACCTGTCCGGATACCGGCAGGCTGGCCGCCAGTTGGCTGGGTTCCAGTAATAAAGGAAAGCGATTCATGCTGACACAGCCCCGATAAATGCTGACGAGTGCGCGAGTTTAGCCAACCTGAATGATTCTGTCAGGTTTCTGTTTTCCGGCTCAGTCTGTCGGCGGGCGCTGGCGGCGTTGTTCGGTATTAATCCGCAGGGCCGTCAGGCCATGGCAGGTAACAATGCACAGGTTTTTGAAATCGATAAATTCTGCCTGCGTGAAGGGCGGCTGGTTGTCATTCCCCAGCGCCATAACCAGCCCAATGGGCTGCGCACCGGCATCAATCGACATCATCATGCAGTGCTGCGGCAGGCGGGCAGTCATGGCTGGCGGAATATGCGTCAGATAGCGGGCCCGGTTGTCCGGGTTCAGCAGTACCGCTGATTGTTTTTCCATCAGTTTGGTAAACAGTGATGGAGTGCGCAGATCAATCAGAAAGCTCCGCAACGGTGCTTGTTCGCTCAGGCCTTCGCTGTAAAGCACTTTCAGTGCGGTGCGTTCGCGGTTGAGCAGGGCAATGCAGGCTGCCGGCATACCCAAGCCACTGCAGATGCCTTTCAGCATGCCGCGCATCAGGTAATGCAGATCACCGAAGCTGTCTGGTTCGTGCTGTAACTGGCGCAGCAGTTTTTTCATATACAGGGGATCCTGACGGCGCTCGGGTGGGGGAGCGTTGGGCGCAGTCGGGGTGCCAGCCGGTGCGTCGTCGACGGTGCTGGTCTGGTGTTCACGGAATGGCTGGCGCAGACCCGCCGGCGGAATATCCTCCTGGCCCATGGGATTAACCCAGGGGTAGGGCTGATAGGCAGTTGCCGGGCTTACCAGCAGGTGCAGGCCGGTGGCGGCGCTGCTGTGCTGGTTACGGGTGGTCTGTACCTGCAGCTGGCGCAGATGCGGCCGCAGTATGTGAATCGAACGTCCCAGCCAGTTAGCGATCAGGTGCTGCCAGCGCTGGCAGCGCGGGCTGTCGGGGGCAATATGCCAGTGCCAGGCCAGTGCATTGGCCATCAGGCAGATCATGAAGGGTTGATGGCAGCGGTGCATCAGAGCGCGCTGATCGTCGCTGTCTCTGGGGTCGTGCCGGCGCAGATGCCGCCATTGGGCGCGATCCGGCCATTGGGCCGGTTCATACAGAGATTGTGCCATGGCGGGCAGATGCAGTTGTCGGGCTAATTGCGGCCATTCGCGCTGGGCCGGGCCGAAGATCATCCGGCTGGCCGGCAGCAGGTCTATGTCGTTGCCCAGCAGGTGCAGCCAGTTACGCACCGGTGGGTGCTGCAACAGCCACAACCACAGCGGTGCGGACGACATCAGGGTGCTCCAGCGGGCATAATGGGGCGTGGTGTTGTTCAGCACGCTGGCCCAGTCGGCGGCCAGATTGCCGGCCAGCTGCGCCGTGAGTAAGGCGCGGCGGTACAGCTGCAGATGGGCTTCATCGGTATCGGCGGCCACCACCGGCAGCTGTTTCATCAGTTTTACCAGTGACTCCAGGCCCAGCAGAGCCAGGCAGCTGGCGGCCCCCGATACCTGCGCCAGGCTGTTGGGACGGTTGCGGGCCACATGCTGCTGCAAATGCAGACACAGGGCTGCGTCCTGTTCAACCAGTGGCGCCAGATCATCAAAGCTGACGCGGCGGTGCTGCAGCTGCTTTTTGATCCGCAGGCGGGTTTCCGCCAGAATCGGAAAATCCTGGCTGGCGCCGGTTTTGCGCCACAGGCCGGCCGCTGGCGGAGTAATGAGTACAGATGTCATGAGGGTTTGTATAACTGCCCGTTGTCGCCTTTACTTACAAGCTGCTGATGTTAACCGGATATCGGCCGATACACTCAACTATAGACATAAATTATTCTTCCGCTGGTTGCCCTAAGGACGTTAACGGATGCTGTTTCTGATTGGTCTGAGCATTGTTTTTGGCAGTGTGCTGTATGGCTATGTGATGTCACATGGCAATCTGCTGGCCTTATGGCAGCCCTTTGAAATTCTGATTATTGTCGGTGCCGCCTTCGGTGCCTTCCTGATTTCCAATCCCTGGCATGTGGTGAAACATTGTTTCAGAATGACCCCGCAAATCATCATGGGCAGCAAGGTAAACAAAGCCCTGCACATGGATGTTCTCGGGCTGCTGTATGACATTCTCAACAAAGCCCGCCGTGAAGGTATTATGGCCATTGAGGCGGATGTCGAAAGCCCGTCCTCCAGTGCGCTGTTTTCCCGTTATCCGGCCATTCAGGCCAATGAAGAACTGGCCCATTTTATCGCCGATTATTTCCGTATTATTGCCGCCGGCAACCTGACGTCCTTCGAGCTGGAAGCGTTGATGGATCAGGAAATTGAAGCCCGTATGCACGAACTGGAAACGCCCGCCAATGCGGTGGGCCGGGTCGCGGATGCCTTGCCGGGCTTTGGTATTGTCGCTGCCGTATTGGGGATTGTGATTACCATGGGCGCCATTGATGGCGAAATTGCGGCCATTGGTGCCCACGTCGCCGCGGCTCTGGTGGGGACCTTTATGGGGGTTTTTCTCGCTTACGGTATTGTCGGCCCGGTCAGTGCGGTGCTGCACCATCTGGCGGAGGAAGAAATCAAACTGTACGAAGCGGTGAAGTCCTGCGTTATTGCTTCGCTTAACGGTCTGCCGCCGCAGCTGGCGGTGGAGTTTGGCCGTAAATCTCTGTTCACCCGTGACCGGCCGACCTTTACCGAGGTCGAAAGCAAGGTGCGGAGCCGCTGATGGAAAATCTGGGCCAGAACAAAAACATCGTTATTCGTCGTATTAAAAAAGGCAAACATGGCCACCATGGTGGTGCCTGGAAAGTGGCGATGGCGGATTTTGCGCTGGCCATGATGGCGCTGTTTCTGGTGCTGTGGATTATCAGTAATTCCGACGAAACCCAGCGCGCCGCTATTTCCGGTTATTTTCAGGACCCGCTGGCTTACGAAGAAGGCCGTAAAGTACCGTCACGTTATGTGATTGATCTGGGTGGCTCGCCATCGCAGGCCGATAATGTGGCGGAATCAGAAGTGATTGATCCGGAAAAAATTCTGCAGGCGGAAGAAATTGAAAGCATGGCGGAAGCCATTGAACGGCAGCGGCTGGAAAACAAAAAAGCCCAGATCGAAGAGCGCATTAATGCCAGTCCGACCCTCAGCCCGTTTAAAGATCAGCTGTTGCTGGACATCACCACTGAAGGTTTGCGGTTGCAGATTGTCGATAAGACCAACCGGCCGATGTTTGATACCGGCAGCGCACGGCTGAAATATTATTCTGAAGATATTCTGTGGGAGCTGGCGCCGTTAATGGCCGCTATGGATAACCGTTTGTCCATTGCCGGCCATACCGATGCGGCACGCATGGGCGGGGTGGATGAATCTGAAGATGCCAACTGGAGCCTGTCAGCGATCCGGGCTGACAGTGCGCGCCGAGCACTGATGGAAGCCGGGGTGCCGAAGACGCAGATCGCGCAGGTGATTGGCATGGGGGATACCGCGCCGCTGGATGCCAACGACCCTTATGCAGCCGTTAACCGGCGTATTTCCATTACCCTGCTGAATATTCGTTCTGAAGCCAGCGTGCGCAACCGTGGTGCTGAACCCGAGGTGGAATTTATTAACGGAGGTGAGGCGGGTGCCGATGGCGAAGCCGGCACCGCTGACCCGCGTGAACCGGTGATTAATCGTTCCGGCTCGATGCTGGAGCGGCTGCGCCAGCAGCGCGAAGCGCGGGATAATCCTTACGATAACCCGCCCAACGAAGAAGAAGCGTTCTGGTAGTGTTTAAGGAGCCTCTGAATAACTCTGCACAGCTCTGCGCGAGTATTTGCGGGCTGCAGAGCAAGGCGGTGAACGCAGAGAATGGCGAGCCCTTTTCAAGTTCGCCAACGCCGCTATACGGCCCGGAAAGCCGCGCCCTACGGGGATTGCAGGAAAGTCCTGACTCGGTGTCGCCGGGTTTTGACAGAACCCGTTATGCCTTCAACCCGGCTTCGTGATTCAGAACTTTCCTGCAATCCAGAGCGGGCATCGAGTTATTCAGAGGCTCCTTAAAGCCCGGTCAGGGTTTGCACAATGCGCCGGTAACTGTCGAAGCGGCGCTCGCTGATGTCGCCTTTTTTTACCGCCGCACGAATGGCGCAACCGGGTTCCTGCTCATGGGCGCAGTCGCGAAAACGGCAGTAACCGGCCAGCGGCCGTAATTCGCGGAAGCCGTACAGCACCTCATCTTCACTCATGTGCCATAAACCGAATTCACGGATGCCGGGCGAGTCGATTAAATCGCCACCGGCCGGGAAGTGGTACAGCCGCGCGGTGGTGGTGGTGTGTTTGCCTTTGCGGGTATTTTCTGACAGCGCCCCCACTTTCAGTTCTTCACCCGGCAGCAGGGTGCCGATGAGTGAGGATTTACCGACCCCCGACTGGCCGACAAACACACTGGTGCGGCCGTTGAGGAATTCTTTCAGTTCACCCAGGCTGCTGTCGTCCTGACTGCATACCCGCAGGGTGCGGTAGCCCAGCTGTTCATAGCTGTGCAGCATTTTAATAAAGTGGTCGCGGTTGCTGTCGTTAATCAGGTCGGTTTTATTCAGCAGAATAATCGGCTCGATGCCGCAGTTTTCCGCCGCCACCAGGTAGCGGTCAATCAGGTTGGCATGGGCTTCCGGTTCCGGCGCAATCACCAGCACAATAAAATCAATGTTGGCGGCCACCGGTTTGATTTCGTTATAGGGGTTGGGGCGGGATAATTCCGATTGCCGCTCCTGCACCATTTCCACCACACCGCTGTGCACGCCATTCACTTCCGGACCGGGGCGGAACACCACGTTGTCGCCGGTCACCAGTGAGCCCAGGTTGGCACGTAAGTGGCAACGGTAGCGCTGCCCCTGCAGTTCGCCCTGCAGGGCTTCAATTTCCACCAGCGAGCCAAAGTGGGCGATGACCCGGCCGGCGGTTTCGGCGCCCAGTTCACCGGCCTGTAATAAGGTGCTGATGCCGGATTCTTTTTTCTGTACGCGGGCGGCTTTTTCTTCCTGGATTTTTTCTACCCGCCAGGTCTGGCGGCGGGTCAGCTTTCGTTTGCTCATGCTGTAGCACTGCGTTGACGGTTGATGGCCATTGTCCGTGTTGGCTGGCAGTGGCGCAAGTTGCTAAACTTCCCGCACTTTTAACCAGGTAGCAGACTATGAGCCAGAACGATTATTTAGTGTGGATGGATTTGGAAATGACCGGTCTGGATCCGGAGCGGGACGTGATTCTGGAGATCGCCACCATCGTCACCGATGGCAACCTGAACGTGATTGCTGAAGGCCCGGTGCTGGCGGTGCAGCAGCCGGATGTGCTGCTGGATGCCATGGATGACTGGAACACCAAAACCCACGGCAATTCCGGCCTGACCGAACGGGTGCGCAACAGCACCACCGATGCCCGTGCTGCCGAGCTGGCGACGCTGGAATTTCTGCGTCCTTACGTTAAGGCCGGGGCGTCACCACTGTGCGGTAACAGCATCCACCAGGACCGCCGTTTTCTGGTGAAATATATGCCGGAACTGGAAGCCTATATGCATTACCGCAATATTGATGTGTCTACCGTTAAGGAACTGGCCAAACGCTGGAAACCGGAAGTGGTGTCGTCCTTTCAGAAGCAGGGGTCGCATCAGGCGCTGGATGATATTCGCGAATCCATTGCCGAGATGCTGCATTACCGCGAGCATTTCCTGAAGGTGTGATGCCTCAGTCGTGCTGCGCTTCGTGCAGCACACAGAGCCGGTCACGACCCTGATCTTTCGCCAGATACAGGGCCTGGTCGGCCAGATCCATCAGGTCAGCCTCGCTTTCCAGTCCGCGCGCTTCGGTGCCGGCAATGCCGATACTCAGGGTTACCTGCAGCTGCGGGTCGATCTGCGGAAAACGCAATGACCGCACCCGTTGCAGCACCCGTTCTGCCAGTTCGGTCGCGCGCCGGGTGTCACAGTTATCCAGCACCACCATAAATTCCTCGCCGCCATAGCGGCCAACCGTATCGTCAGAGCGCAGACAATGGCGCAATGCGGTGGCAATGCCCTGCAATACCTGATCGCCGGCGGCGTGGCCGAAGCGGTCGTTAATGCGTTTGAAATAATCGGCATCCAGCATCAGCACCGACAGCGGGGTCAGGTTCAGCAAATGGCGCTGATACGCCCGGTGCAGAATCTGCTTAATGGCCCCCTGATTCCACAGCCGGGTCAGGCTGTCGATGCGTGCTTCCTGCCAGGCTTCATCCAGCTCACCGATCAGTTCAATTTGCGAATCACTCAGCTGGGTCAGGTTGACTTCGGTTTGCGCCCAATTGCCGATATCGCGCAGCATTTCCGCCTCTTCCGGGCCGAAGGTTCGTGGCTGAGTATCAATAATGCACAGGGTGCCAATGTTCTGGCCGCGGCTTTTTAACAGAAACCCGGCATAAAAGCGGGCATTGGGCGGGCCAAGCACATAGGGGTTATCGGCAAAGCGCGGATCCTGCAGGGTGTCCGGGCAGATCAGCATTTCGTCTTCCAGCAGGGTGTGCTGGCACAGAGAATCGCTGCGCGGGGTGCTGAGCAGGTCGGCGCCCTGAATGGATTTAAACCATTGAGTGTCGGCTTCCATCAGCGACAGATAGGCGATGGGTACATTAAATAAGCGGTACAGGATGCGGGTAATGCGGTCGAATCGCTCTTCCAGCGGCAAATACAGAATGTCGAGAGCCTGCAGCGCTTCAAGACGCAGTTGTTCCTGTTGCGGATGAGCGGCTGGTGGCATGGCAGATCTCCCTGGTTGTCGCTGTGAGACAGAGTTTAGCTGTTATTGACCGCGTTGCTGAGCTGTTGTTGCAGGGCCCAGTCGATGTGTTCCTGCACCAGTGGCGTGGCCAGCGGCCGGCGTTGTTGCAGCGCCGCCTGAATATCCAGACTGGCCGGCGCATTGCCCAGCGCCACGGCAATATTACGCAGCCAGTTTTCGTAACCGGTACGACGGATGGGCATGCCTTCGGTACGGTTCAGGAAGGTTTGTTCATCCCAGCTGAATAACTCCAGCAATGTGGCTTTATCCAGCCGGTGACGGGGGGAGAAATCCGCTTCGGTGGTCGGTTTGCTGAAGCGGTTCCAGGGGCAGCCAATCTGGCAGTCATCGCAGCCGAAAATGCGGTTGCCCAGACCAGCGCGCAATTCCGTGGGAATCGGGCCTTTCAGTTCGATGGTTAAATACGAAATGCAGCGCCGGGCATCCAGTATATGCGGCCCGACAAAGGCCTGGGTTGGACAAATATCCAGACAGGCAGTGCAGCGACCGCAGTGGTCGGCGCGGTCCGGGGTATCCACTGGCAGCGGCAGATCGGTGAGAATTTCGCCGAGGAAAAAATACGAGCCGGCTTTGCGGTTGATCAGCATGGTGTTCTTGCCGATCCAGCCCAGTCCGGCGTTGGCCGCCAGCGCCCGCTCCAGTACCGGCGCGCTGTCGACAAAGGCGCGGAAGCCCAGGGGACCGGCCGCCTGTTGTAAGCGATTGCCCAGTTCGGTCAGGCGTTTGCGCATCAGTTTGTGGTAATCACGGCCCAGCGCATAGCGGGAAATATAGGCGCGGTGTTTATCCGTCAGCGCCCCGGCCAGCTCCACGCCGGGGGCGCGGTAGTCCATCCGTACGCTGATTACCCGCAGCGTACCGGGCAGCAATTCTGCCGGCCGTGAGCGCATATTGCCGTGGTCGGCCATATAGCCCATCTCACCGTGATACCCCGCCGCCAGCCATTGTTGCAGGCGTTGTTCATCCTCAGTCAGCGCCACACCGGTGACTCCGACTTGCTGAAAGCCCAGTTCTTCCGCCCATTGCTGCAGCTGCTGGCGCAGTAACCGCAGCGGGTCGGTGGTGGCAGAAGGGCACTGATAAGCAGATTGCTGGTCCGGCATGGGTTCGTCTTGGCGGCTGGCTTCGATATACTGCCGCCAATGTATCACAACGGACCCCCGGCACATGAACCGACCTTACAGCGCCCGTGATCATTTGCCCGTTGCGCTTTATCGCGCGGCCGACGTCCGGGCGATGGATCAGCAGGTTATGCACAACGAAGGCATCAGCGCTCTGCAGCTGATGGGCCGTGCCGCCGAAGCCGCTTTTGCCTGCCTGCTGCAACGCTGGCCAGAGGCCCGTTCGCTGATGGTCTTGGCCGGCCCGGGCAATAACGGCGGTGATGCCTGGTTGCTGGCCGGCCTGGCCCAGGCGCATGGTTTAGACGTGCAGTTGTACAGCCTGGGTGACCCGGCCCGCGCCAGTAGCGAGGCGCAGGCCGCGCGCCAGCAAACGCTGGCGGCCGGTGTTACCGCCGGGGCATTTAACGGTGAACTGGCGGCCGATGCCGATGTTATTGTCGATGGCTTGCTCGGTACCGGTTTACAGGGGCCGGCCGCGGCGGACTATGCCCGCCTGATTGAGGCGGTTAATGCGCATCCGGCGCCGGTGCTGGCACTGGATATTCCTTCTGGTTTACAGGCCGATACCGGGGTGGCGGCTGGCGCGGCGGTACGTGCCGATCTGACCGTTACCTTTATCGGTGTAAAGCGGGGTTTGTTAACCGCCGATGGTCCGGATTTATGCGGCGAGCTGGCCTTTGCAGCACTGACGCCGTTAGCCTTGGCGGCACCAGCCGCTGGTGAACGGATCAGCTGGCACCGTCTGCAACGCAGTGGGCAGTGCTTGCCGGCGCGCCGCGGTAATGTGCACAAAGGCGATTTTGGCCATGTGCTGCTGGTGGGCGGTGAGCAGGGCTTTGGTGGAGCCATTTTACTGGCAGCGGAAGCCTGCGCCCGCAGTGGTGCCGGGCTGGTCAGTGTGGCCACCCGGCCACAACACATTACCGCCTTATTAACCCGCTGCCCGACGGTGATGGCGCACGCGGTCAATTCCGGCCTGGAACTGCAGCCTTTGGTTATGCGCGCCGATGTGCTGGCACTGGGGCCGGGGCTGGGGCAGGGCAGCTGGGGTGAATTATTGTTACAGCAGGCGTTGCAGGCAGATCAGCCGCTGGTGCTGGACGCCGATGCGCTGAATTTGCTGGCGTCGCCGGCCTGGCGCTGTGATTTTGCCGGCCGGACGGTGGTGCTGACCCCGCACCCGGGCGAAGCCGCCCGCTTACTGGGCAGCACCATCGCGGCCGTACAGGCTGATCGCTTTGCCGCCGCCCTCCAGCTGGCGCAACAATATCAGGCGGTGGTGGTGCTGAAAGGTCAGGGCAGTATCGTCGCGGAACCCGATGGCCGGCTGGCGGTCTGCAGCGATGGTAATCCGGGAATGAGCAGTGCCGGTATGGGCGATGTGCTGACCGGTATTGTGGCGGCCTTGCTGGCGCAGGGTATGAATGCCGGCGCCGCTGCCCGTTATGCGGTGTGTCTGCATGCGGCCGCCGCCGATGTCTGGGCCGGTCAGCACGGCCGGCGCGGTATGCTGGCCAGTGATCTGGCCGCTGTGGTGCAGGAATTGGTGAATTAATGACGTTGTATCTGAATAACGAACAGGCCACGCTCGATTTCGCTGCCGCCTGTGCGCCGGTATTGGCAGAAGGCGGGCTGGTGTTTCTGGAGGGCACGCTGGGGGCGGGTAAAACCACCTTCAGCCGCGGTCTGATCCGGGCCTTGGGGCATGAGGGCGCAGTGAAGAGCCCCACTTACACCCTGGTAGAGGAGTATCCGCTGCCGGCCGTGACGGTGTGTCATTTTGATCTGTATCGCCTGGGCGATGCCGAAGAACTGGAATTTATGGGCATTCGTGAATATCTGCAGCAACAGGCATTGTGCCTGATTGAATGGGCCGACAAGGGCCGGGGGGTGTTGCCGGCGGCGGATCTGGTGTTGCGCCTGGCGGATGCCGGCAATGGCCGCCAGCTCAGCTGGCAGGCAGGAACGGAACGAGGCCGGCGCTGGGCAACCGCGCTGGAGCAGCTGGCAGCAACATGGGAACAGGCATGAAGTGGTTATTGCCCTTAGTGGGATTATTCAGTGTCTGGGTGCAGGCCGATGTCCGGGATGTGCGTATCTGGCCCGGCCCGGATGGTGATACCCGCATCGTGCTGGATTTAACCAAAGCCCTGGAGCACCGCGCTTTTGATCTGAGTGCGCCCAGCCGGGTGGTACTGGATATCAGCAACGCCCGTATGCTGAAAGATCTGGATCAGGTGGATCTTACCGGTTCGCCGGTGCGCACTCTGCGCAGTGGCCGGCATGGTCAGAATGACCTGCGTTTCGTGATTGAGCTGCGGGAAGGGCAGGAATTCCGCACCTTTCCACTGCCGCCCAACGATATCTACGGTCACCGGCTGGTGGTTGATCTGACGGCGCGGCCGACTCCCAGGGTGGTGGGCAATCAGGCCATCAGTATCCCGGCACCGGTTAAACAATCCACTGGCCGTACCGTTACCCGCGATGTGATTGTGGCGATTGATGCTGGCCATGGCGGCGAAGACCCGGGGGCCATTGGGCCGGGCCGGGTGATGGAAAAACACGTGGTGCTGGCCATCGCCAAAGAATTACAGCGGCTGTTGCAGGACGAACCGGGTTTTACGCCGCTGCTGATCCGTACCGGTGATTACTACCTGGGCCTGCGTGAACGCGCCAGCAAGGCCCGGGCGGCCGGAGCCGATTTCTTTATTTCCATTCATGCCGATGCCTTCAAGCACCCCAGCGCCCGCGGCGGTTCGGTGTTTATGCTGTCAGATCGCGGTGCCTCATCCGAAATGGCCAGCTATCTGGCTGACAAGGAAAACCAGTCTGACAGTATTGGCGGCGTTAAACTGGAAAATGCCGATGACCATCTGGCCATGACGCTGGTGGACTTAAGCATGACCAATAAGCGCAAAGAAAGCGTACAGCTGGGCAGCCATATTCTGGAACAGATGGGCGGTATTGCGAAGCTGCATAAATCGCAGGTGGAAGAAGCCAATTTTATGGTGCTGAAAACCCTCAGCGTTCCCGCATTGCTGGTGGAGACCGGGTTTATATCCAACCCGCAGGAAGCCAGGGCGCTGGCTGACCGCAATTATCAGAAGAAAATGGCGCGGGCGATTTTTACCGGTACCACCCGCTATTTCCGTCGTTTTCCGCCCGATAATATGCAGCTGGCCCAGGCGCCGGCCAGCCGTGTTTATGTGGTAAGACGTGGCGATACTCTGTCGGATATCGCAGTGCGTGAAGGCGTGGCGGTCACCGCCCTGCGCCGCGCCAATGACCTGAAAAGCGACCAGCTGCGCATTGGCCAGCAGCTGCAGATTCCGCGTTCCTGACCGTGCCAGAGCAACCTATGTCCCGTATTCAGCTGTTATCCCCGCGTCTGGCCAACCAGATTGCCGCCGGTGAAGTGGTCGAGCGCCCGGCCAATATCGTCAAAGAGCTGGTGGAAAACGCCCTCGATGCCGGTGCCACCCGCATTGAAATCGACGCTGAACAGGGTGGGGTGAAATTACTGCGTATCCGTGATGACGGCCATGGTATTGCCCAGGATGATCTGCCGCTGGCGTTAAGCCGCCATGCCACCAGTAAAATCACCACGCTGGATGATCTGGAAGCGGTCGCCAGCTTAGGTTTCCGTGGCGAGGCATTGGCCAGTATCAGTTCGGTGACCCGCTTAACCTTAACTTCCCACGCCCACGACAGTGATGAAGCCTGGGCGGTGGAGGCCGAAGGCCGCGATATGGCCACCCGCATCAGCCCGGCGGCACACCCGGTGGGCACTACGGTGGAAGTGCGGGATTTATTTTTTAATACCCCGGCGCGGCGCAAATTTCTGCGCACTGAAAAAACCGAGTTCTCCCATCTGGAAGAAACGGTAAAACGCCTGGCCCTCAGCCGCTACGACGTGGCCCTTACCCTGCGTCATAACGGCCGCACAATTCATCAGTTGCGCCCGGCCGAACGTGGCATTGAAAAAGAAAAGCGCGTCGCCAGTTTATTAAGCGCCGAATTTATCGACAGTTCAGTACACATTGATGCCGAAGCGGCGGGGCTGCAATTGCAGGGCTGGGTGGGTTTGCCGACCTTTTCCCGCTCGCAGGCCGATATGCAGTATTTCTTCGTTAATGGCCGGGTGGTGCGTGACAAGTTAGTGGTGCACGCCATTAAACAGGCCTACCGCGATGTGCTGTACCACGGCCGTCAGCCGGCCTTTGTGCTGTATTTATGGCTGGACCCGAAACTGGTGGATGTGAACGTGCACCCGACCAAACACGAAGTGCGGTTCCGCGATGGCCGGCTGGTGCACGATTTTCTGTTTCGTACCCTGCATCAGGCCCTGGGCAGTGTGCGGCCGCAGGATACTGTGGCCAGCGCCCCGGCCTATGCACTGAATGCGGCCGCCGAACCGGTCAGTGGTGTGGCCGCCGGTGAGTTTCAGCAGCAGGAGCGGCTGAACTGGCAGGTGCCGGTCAGCAACCTGCAGGACCTGAACCGGCCAGCCTATCAGCCGGCGTATGCACCAGCGTTTAATACGGCGCCGGCTGCCAGTGCGGTGGCGGGGCAGCTGGATACTTTGCGGCAGATGAATCAGCCCCTGTCCGCGGCCATGCCGGCTGGCGATGCCGATATGCCGCCGCTGGGGTTCGCCATCGCGCAATTGCACGGCATTTATATTCTGTCGCAGAACGCCCAGGGCATGGTGATTGTGGATATGCACGCGGCCCACGAGCGCATTACTTATGAGCGTTTGAAGCAGGCGGTGGACGAGCAGGGTGTCGCCAGTCAGCCGTTGCTGGTGCCGGTGACCCTGGCGGTCAGTGAGCGTGAAGCCGACACCGCCGAACAGTTTGCCGCTGAGTTTTTACAGCTGGGGGTCGAGCTGGCGCGCATGGGGCCGGAAAATATTGTCGTGCGTCGTATCCCGGTATTGCTGCAGCAGGCGGAAGTGCCGCAGCTGATTACCGATATGCTCGGTGACCTGCTCGAACACGGCACCTCCGACCGTATTCTGGCGCATCGTAATGAACTGCTGGCGACTATGGCCTGCCACGGTTCGGTTCGTGCCAACCGCCGCCTGAGTATTCCGGAAATGAACGCCTTATTGCGCGATATGGAGGCCACCGAGCGCAGCGGCCAGTGCAATCATGGCCGTCCGACCTGGACGCAACTGAGCATGGCCGAGCTCGATAAACTCTTTCTGCGGGGACGCTGATGACCACGCCAACCGGCCTGCCGCCGGCGATCTTTTTAATGGGTCCGACCGCATCGGGTAAAACCGCGCTGGCGCTGGAATTGGTTAAGCGCTATCCGTGCGAAATCATCAGCGTCGATTCGGCGCTGATTTATAAAGGCATGGATATCGGCACGGCCAAGCCCGATGCAGAAATGCTGCAACAAGCCCCGCACCGGCTGATTGATCTGATCGATCCGGCCGACAGCTATTCTGCGGCCAATTTCCGCACTGACGCATTGCGGGAGATGGCTGAGATTACCGCCGCCGGCAAAGTGCCGCTGCTGGTGGGCGGCACCATGATGTATTTCAAATTTCTGCGCGACGGCGCCGCCGATTTACCCCAGGCCGATGAAGCCATTCGTGAGCAGTTGTTGCAGGATGGTTTGCGGCTGGGCTGGCCGGCCATGCACGCGCGGCTGGCCGAGGTCGATCCGCAGGCCGCCGAGCGTCTTAAACCCAATGACTCGCAACGCATTCAGCGGGCGCTGGAAGTTTATGCGGTATCCGGCAAAACACTGTCGCAATTCTGGGCCGAGCAGCAGAGCGAGCCACTGCCGTACAACCTGGTGTCGCTGGCCGTGTGTCCCACCGATCGTGCTGTGCTGCACCAACGCATTGCGCTGCGCTTCCGGCAAATGCTGGAACAAGGCTTCGTTGATGAGGTCAGAGCGCTGTATGCGCGGGGTGATCTGAACGTGAATATGCCGTCGGTACGCTGTGTCGGATACCGCCAGGTATGGGACTATCTGGACGGCAAATATGATTATGAGGAAATGGTGGAGCGTGGCATCATAGCCACTCGCCAGCTTGCCAAGCGTCAGATTACCTGGTTACGCAGCTGGCCCGACCTGCACTGGCTGGATTCCGGAGATCGTAATCTTCTGCAATCTGCCTTGAAAATACTGCATGCCAACGCCATATTTGATTTGCCGTCCTGACCGCACTGATGTTGCTGAGTTTCTCCGGACGACAGGGACTTACTTATCTTTTTTCGCTGTCCCCGTTTTGGACAGCACACCTATATTGAGGAGAACAACATGTCAAAAGGGCATTCCTTACAAGACCCTTACCTGAATCAGCTGCGCAAGGAACGTATTCCTGTGTCCATCTTTCTGGTCAACGGCATCAAACTGCAGGGCCAGATTGAATCCTTCGACCAGTTTGTGATTCTGCTGAAAAACACCGTCAGCCAGATGGTTTACAAACACGCAATTTCTACCGTTGTGCCGTCACGCAATGTGCGCATCCAGCCGCTGGATGGCCAGAGCGAAGGTGATGACGACAGCGACGCTTAATTACTGCAGGAGCCGCTTTCTTGTTCTTTGAACGTCCCGATCACGGCGGCGAAACCGCAATACTGGTGCACATCGATTTCCCGGAAGGGGCGAACCGCGAAGATCTCAGCGAGTTTCAGGAGCTGGTGATTTCCGCGGGTGCCGAGCCGGTGGGGTTGGTGACCACCAAGCGGGCCAAGCCCGATGCCAAAACCTTTATCGGCAAAGGCAAGGTGGAAGAAATCGCCGCTTTGCTGCGTCTGCACGATGCCCATCTGGTGATTTTCAATCACGCCCTCACGCCCAGCCAGGAACGTAACCTGGAAAAAGAATTACAGGCCCGGGTACTCGACCGTACCGGCCTGATTCTGGATATTTTTGCCCAGCGCGCCCGTACTCACGAAGGTAAGCTGCAGGTAGAACTGGCCCAGCTGGAATACCAGTCCACCCGACTGGTGCGCGGCTGGACCCACCTGGAACGGCAAAAGGGCGGTATTGGTTTGCGCGGCCCGGGTGAAACCCAGCTGGAAACCGACCGCCGGCTGCTGCGCGAGCGGGTGAAAAACATTCATGCGCGACTGGACAAAGTACATGCCCAGCGCGACCAGAACCGCCGTGCCCGCAAGCGTTCCGCCATTCCTGGCGTGGCCATTGTAGGCTATACCAACGCCGGTAAATCGACCCTCTTTAATACGCTGACCAGCGCTGAGGTTTACGCCGCTGACCAGCTGTTCGCTACCCTTGACCCGACCCTGCGCCGGCTGGCCATCGATAATGTCGGTGAAATTGTGCTGGCCGATACCGTGGGCTTTATCCGTCATTTGCCGCACAAGCTGGTGGAAGCCTTTCAGGCGACCCTGCAGGAGGCGGCCGAAGCGGATTTATTAATGCATGTGATCGACTGCGCTGCTGCCGAACGGGAAGGCAATATCCAGCAGGTTGAGCTGGTGCTGAAAGAAATTGAAGCCGACAGCGTGCCGCAGCTGCGGGTGTATAACAAAATTGATCTGCTCGGCCATGCCCAGCCACGCATTGACCGCGATGATCAGGGCCGCCCGGTGGCGGTGTGGGTGTCGGCCCAGCAGCGGCTGGGGCTGGACTTACTGGCGCAGGCGCTCAGCGAACTGCTGGGCAGCGAGTTGTATTGCGGCGACATTCTGCTGCATCCGGCCGATGCCCGCTTGCGGGCAATTCTTTACGAACTGGGCGCGGTGCAGCAGGAACGCTGCGAAGAAAATGGTGATATGGTAGTCGCCCTGCGGCTGCAGCTGCAGGATTTTAAACGCGCACTGTCCCGTGCCGGTGTCGATGAACAACGCTTTCTGACGCCGGTGCGCGAAGCCTGGCATTAAGCCGTCTTCGTTTGTGCCGGTAAAATTGGGTATGATCCCGCACACTGCCCTGTGGCAGACTGAATTTATGTGCCTGACTGGAGTGAACTATGGCCTGGAATGAGCCCGGCGGAAAGGGCAATCCGAATGATCCCTGGGGAAATAATAACCGCGGTGGTAATAACAACCGTGGTAATCAACCGCCGGATCTGGATGAAGCCCTGAAGCAGCTGATGGATAAACTGAACGGCTTGTTCGGTGGTGGCAAACGCAACAATAACAGCAACGGCGGCAGCACTGGCGGCAGCGGTGGCTTTATTGGCATTCTGGTGGTCGTACTGGGCATCGTACTGGTGTTCAACTCGGTGTACACCTTGGATGAGCAGGAGCGTGGCGTGGTGATGCGCCTGGGTAAATACCAGGAAACCGTTAACCCCGGTCTGCACTTCAAATTACCGCTGCTGGATCAGGTGATCGCGGTGAATACCACGGCCGTCCGTACGCTGGAAATCCGCGAGCGGATGCTGACCGAAGACGAAAATATCGTCGAAGTTGAGCTGAACGCTCAGTACCGTGTGGCTGATCCGGTGTCCTTTGCGTTACGCATTGAACAACCGGAACGTGCCCTGCAGGTAGCCGCTCAGAGTGCGCTGCGCCACGAAGTGGGCTCGGCCATTATGGATCAGGTGTTAACCGCTGGCCGGGCCGAACTGGCCGATCGTATTCAGATCCGTCTGCAGGATTATCTGGGTCGTTACCAGACAGGTATGGTGCTGACCAACGTCAACATTAAGGATGCCCGTCCGCCCGAGCAGGTGCGCGCCGCGTTCGACGATGTGCAGGTCGCCAAGCTGGATAAAGAGCGCATCATCAACGAAGCCGAAGCGTACGCCAATGCGGTGGTGCCGGAAGCCCGTGGTCGCGCCCAGCGTCAGCTGGAAGAAGCCCGTGCTTACAAAGAGCGCCTGATCGCCCGCGCTGAGGGTGAAGCGGAGCGTTTCAACAAACTGTATGCCGAGTACCGTCGTGCCCCGCAGGTTACCCGCGAGCGTCTGTATATTGAATCGGTTTCCGAGGTTTACACCAACGCCAGCAAAGTGCTGGTGGATGTTAAAGGTGGTAACAACATGATGTATCTGCCGCTGGATAAGCTGATGCAGAACATGCCGGCGGCGCCAGGCAGTACCGGTCTGACCAGTGCTGACTTCTCGCGTCTGACCGATCAGGTACTGAATGAACTGCGCACCCGTCAGGGTGCCACCCAGACCAACACTGTCCGTCGGGAGGGTCGTTAATGTCTCCTAAAGCGTTATTAAGCCTTATTGTGCTGGGCGGCGTGCTGTTGCTGGCCAGCCAGGGCCTGTATGTAGTGAAAGAAACCGAACGTGCCATCAAACTGAAATTCGGTGAGGTGGTGGAAGCCGACCTGCAACCCGGTCTGCACTGGAAAGTGCCCTTTATCGAAGTGGTTAAGCGCTTTGATGCGCGGGTGATGACGCTGGATACTAACCCGTCACGTTTCCTGACTGCCGGTAAGAAATACGTCATTGTTGATGCCTTCGCTAAATGGCGCATCAAAGACGTACGCGCTTACTACAAGGCTACCTCCGGCAGCCGTCTGGAAGCCACCAACCTGCTGGCGGCGCTGCTGAACAAAGGCCTGCGCGATGGCATTGCGGGCCGTACCCTGCACGAAGTGGTGTCCGGTGAGCGGGATGCGCTGATGACCATTCTGACCGCGCAGCTGAACGAACAAACTCAGGTTGAACTGGGTATTGAAGTGCTGGATATGCGGGTAAAAGCCATCGACCTGCCGGAAGACCTGAGTCGTTCGGTGTACAACCGCATGGCCGCCGAACGGAACCGTGAAGCCCGTGAGCACCGCTCTCAGGGTCAGGAATTGTCGGAAGGTATTCAGGCTGATGCCGATCGTCAGAAAGTGGTGCTTGAGGCCGAAGCTTACCGTGAAGCCGAACAAACCCGCGGTGAAGGCGATGCCGAAGCGGCGCGTATTTATGCCTCGGCTTACAACAAAGATCCGGAGTTCTACGCCTTTACGCGCAGCCTGAAGGCTTACACCGAAAGCTTCCGTCAGAACGACGTGCTGTTGCTGGAACCCAGCAGCGATTTCTTCCGTTATCTGAAAGACGCGCAGGGCAAGCAGTAACCGGCCGTCGCCGTTGTGCCTTTGGCGATGGTCAGGGCGCAACGGCTTTGGTAGAATCCTGCAACCGGGCCTGGAGCCCGGTTTTTTTTGTGCGAAGCTTAGGCGGGGATACCTGTGCAACCTGATTTCTGGCGCGAAATAATCATCGCCCTGTGTCTGGTTTTTATTCTGGAAGGGCTGTTGCCCTTCCTGTATCCAACGCGCTGGCGCAGCCTGATTACCCGGCTGGTAACCGCCGATGACCGCACCATACGAATGACCGGCCTGATCAGTATGCTGATCGGTCTCGGCCTACTGTATCTGATCAACTGAGATAAGGCTTGAGCATGACACGCGCTGACCGTTGGTTGCTGCCGGATGGTATTGAAGAAGTTCTGCCCCCGCAGGCCCGTCGTATCGAACAACTGCGCCGCCGTTTACTGGATCTGCTGGATAACTGGGGCTACGACCTGGTGATGCCGCCGACGCTGGAATATCTGGATTCCCTCCTCACCGGCAGCGGCAAAGATCTGGACCTGCGCACCTTTAAAGTAATCGATCAGCTGTCCGGCCGCTTAATGGGCTTAAGTGCCGATACTACGCCGCAGGTAGCCCGTATCGATGCTCACAGTCTGGCCCCGGAAGGCGTCAGCCGTCTCAGTTACTGCCGTACGGTATTTCATGCCAAGGCCGCCTCGTTGCTGGCCAGCCGCACGCCCACCCAGATTGGCGCCGAACTGTACGGCGAAGCCGGACTGGGCGCCGATGTTGAAATCATCAGCCTGATGGTGGCCATGCTTGAAGCCGCCGGCGTCGGTGAGGTGCACCTTGATCTGGGCCATGTTGGTATTTTCCGCGCACTGGCGCAGGAAGCCGGCTTAACCACCGACCAGCAGGCCGAACTCTTTGACTTACTGAAGCTGAAATGTGCCAGCGATATTGATGCCTGGGCCGCTCGCGAAGTAAGCGACCCGCTGCTGGCCTCGGCCTTTGCCCGTCTGATTCGCCTGCAGGGCGATGCCGACAGTCTGGCCGCCGCGCTTGATCAGCTGGCTAAACAAGTGCCGGCCACGGCGCAGGCGATCAGCGATATCCGCCACGTGGCGGAACAGGTGGCGTTGCGCTGCCCGTCCACCCCTATTTATTTCGATCTGTCCGAGCTGCGTGGCTACCATTACCACACCGGACTGGTGTTTGCCGCCTACATTCCCGGCTATGGCGATGCCATTGCCCAGGGCGGCCGTTACGATGAAACCGGTGCCGTGTTCGGGCGCGCCCGTCCGGCCACCGGTTTCAGTGCCGATTTAAAAGTACTGGCGCGGGCCGGCGATTTTGCCGTGGCAGACAAAGCCACCATTATCGCCCCGGCCGACAACGATCCGGCTCTGTGGGCGCGGATTTCAGAATTGCGCAAGGCTGGCCGCCGCGTGGTGGTCGCCATGACACAGGATGATGTGCAGGGTAACGCACAGCTGCTCAGACAGGATGGCAAGTGGCAGCTGGTTGAGTAACTATTAACCACAAACAGGCTGTGCACAGCGGGTGCGCTGCCTCAATTTATTTGAGTGATTGGTACCGAGATGGGCAAAAGCGTTGTTGTACTGGGCACCCAATGGGGTGACGAAGGTAAGGGTAAGATCGTTGATCTGCTGACTGAAAAAGCCGCTGCGGTGGTGCGTTTTCAGGGCGGTCATAACGCCGGTCATACCCTGGTTATTAATGGCGAAAAAACCGCCCTGCACCTGATTCCGTCCGGCATTCTGCGTGACGGCGTCACCTGCATTATCGCCAACGGCGTGGTGGTGGCTCCGGATGCCTTGCTGAAAGAGATCCGCGCCCTGGAAGCCCGTGGTGTGCCGGTGATGGAGCGTCTGCGCTTATCCCACGCCTGTCCGCTGATTCTGCCGTACCACTGCGCGCTGGATCAGGCCCGCGAACTCAAGCGTGGCAATGCCAAAATCGGCACCACCGGTCGTGGTATCGGCCCGGCGTACGAAGACAAAGTCTCTCGTCGTGGTTTGCGCGTGGGTGATCTGTACCAGCCGGAGTTCGCCGACAAGCTGAAAGAAGTGATGGAATACCACAACTTCTCACTGAAGCATTACTACGGCGTCGACGAAGTCAGCTACGAAGAAACCCTGGCGGCCTGTCAAGACTGGGCCGCGCAGCTGCAAGACATCGTCGTGGATGCGGTTGATCTGGTGCACGGCGTGCGTGAGCAGGGCGGCGACATCATGTTTGAAGGCGCCCAGGGCACACTGCTGGACATCGACCACGGTACCTACCCGTTCGTAACCTCATCCAACACCACCGCTGGTGGTGTGGCTACCGGTTCCGGCGTGGGCCCGCTGTATCTGGATCAGATTCTGGGGATCACCAAGGCTTATACCACCCGCGTGGGTTCTGGCCCGTTCCCGACTGAGCTGTTTGACAGCATCGGCGAACACCTGCAAACCGTGGGTAACGAAAAAGGCACCACCACCGGCCGTTCCCGTCGTTGTGGCTGGTTCGATGCCATGCTGGTAAAACACGCCATCCGCGTAAACTCCATCAACACCATCTGCCTGACCAAACTGGACGTACTGGATGGTCTGGAAACCATCAAGGTGTGCGTAGGTTACGAAGACCAGAACGGTAACGCCATCAATGTACCGGCCAGTGCCGATCAGTTCGAAAAAATCCGTCCGGTGTACAAAGAACTGCCGGGTTGGAAAGAATCCACGTTTGGTGCCAAAAAACTGGAAGATCTGCCGGAAAATGCCCGTGCGTATATCCGCTTTGTGGAAGAAGCCATCGGTGCGCCGATTGATATTATTTCAACCGGCCCGGATCGGGTAGAAACCATCGTACTGCGTCACAGCTTCGAGCTGTAAGCCTGACGATAGGCACAAAAAAGCCGGCAACCGCCGGCTTTTTTGTGCCTGTTTCATTGCCGCTGGAGGTTCAGGGCAGGCTGGGAAAACACTCCGTCAGATCGCTGAACGAGGCCACGGCCGGATGAGCCGGTTGTGCCTGCAATGGCTCGTCACGCACCAACCAGGCGGTTTGCAGGCCAGCGGCCCGGGCGGCATCCAGCTCTTCTTTAATGTCGGATAAAAACAGCATTTCTGCGGCGTTAATGCCATGCGTACGCTGCAACTCTGCCGCGATGCGCCGGTAGGATTCCGCTTCCCGTTTGCCGCCGACCTGAGTATCAAAATGACCGCTGAACAGCGGCAGCAAATTGCCATCTTCGCTGTGGGCAAAAAACAGTTTCTGCGCCGCCACCGAACCCGAGGAATACACATACAGCGGCAGCTCGCAGGCGTGCCAGTGGCGCAGAGCGGCGGTGGCATCCGGGTACATATGGGCGCGGTAAGCGCCGCTTTCGTAGCCGGCCTGCCAGATTAGCCCTTGCAGAGTTTTTAGCGGCGTGGCTTTTTTATCTGCGCTAATCCAATCCAGTAATACTTGAATCAGCGCCTCGGTATCGTCGCTGGCCACCGGCCTCCCTTCGGTCGTACTCAGGGCGGCGGTGTCGGCCAGCAGGCTGCGCAGCTCGTCGCTGTGCGCGCGTACATAGGCCGGCAAATGCTCAGCGGCGTAGGGAAACAGCACGTCTTTCACAAAGGAAATGGACGAGGTGGTGCCTTCGATGTCGGTCAGAATCAGCTTAATGGTCATCAGTTTTCCAGCCGGTTGAAGCGTTCGGCAATGTCGCTGCCGGTGAAGTTGGCCACCCAGCCGTCCGGGTTGTTGAACAACCGGATGGCGACAAAGCCCGGATTCGGGCCCATATCGAACCAATGCGGGGTGTTGGCCGGTACGCTGATCAGGTCGCCCTGCTGGCACAGCACTTCGTAAATTTTATTATCGACATGCAGGGTAAACAGGCCTTCGCCGGCGACAAAGAAACGGACTTCGTCTTCGCTGTGGGTGTGCTCACTGAGGAACTTCTGCCGCAATTCGGCTTTCTGCGGGTGGCTGGCATCGAGGCTGATCACATCCATGCTCTGATATCCCTGTTCAGCAATCAGGCGGTCAATATCGGTACGGTAAGCGGCCAGCACGTCTTCGGCGGCAGCACCGGGGGCGATGCTGGCAGCGGTCTGCCACTGCTCAAAACGCACGCCGATTTCCCCCAGCTTATTGTGAATGCTCAGGTTGTTGTCACTGCCGAACAGCAGGTTGGTGGTGTCGCTGTCGTTATAAATTCTTATGGCGCTCATACAAACCTCAGAGTGGACGGAGTTTCAGCAATTCCAGCTGGTAGCCCAGCAGGTTTTCCAGCGCTTCCAGATGGCGGAAGCATTCGGTCAGATCTTTGCCCCAGGTATAAACCCCGTGGCCACGGATCAGATAGGCATGGCCTTGCCCCTGCTGCTGCATGGTGGCTTCCACCTGCGCGGCCAGCCGGGCAATGTCCTGGTCGTTGGCAAACAACGGAAAATTCAGGGTGGCTTCGTGGGTGGTTTCACCGGCAAAGGCTTTCTGCAGCTCCCAGCCGCTGATGCTCAGCTGTTCCTGCGGCCAGATTTGCGACAACACCACCGCCACCGGCGAGTGGGTGTGCAGCACGGCGCCAATACCGGCATCGCGCTGATACAGCTGGGTATGCAACAGGGTTTCGGCCGAGGGTTTGCCGTTGGTCAGCGGCTGGCCCTGCCAGTCGACCACCAGAATATCGGCCGGCGTCAGTTCGCCTTTGTGTTTACCGGAGCTGGTCAGGGCGCAGCACTGGTCGTTCAGGCGCACCGAGTAGTTGGAGCTGGTGGCCGGTGACCAGCCGCGCTGATACAGAATGCGGCCGGTATCGCCCAATGCCTGAGCGGCGCGGGCAAAGTCCTGCGGGTTAAACACGGTCATCTCCTCAGCGGGCCAGCAGCAGCGCTACGCTGTCGTGGTCAGGATTCATAATCAGGCCCTTTTCGGTGGCGATCACATCAATCAGTTCGGCCGGCGTTACGTCAAACGACGGGTTAATGGCCGGACAGCCGGCCGGGGCAATGGGCTGGCCAAACAGGCTGGTCACTTCTTCCGCCGGGCGCTGCTCAATCGGAATGGCGGCACCGCTGTCGAGGGTCGGGTCAAAGGTGCTGGTCGGCGCTGCCACCATCACTTTGACGCCATGGTGTTTGGCCAGTACCGCCAGGCTGTAGGTGCCGATCTTATTGGCCACATCGCCATTGGCGGTAATGCGGTCGGCGCCGACGATGACCCAATCGACCTTACCGGTACGGAACAGCTGTGCCGCTGCACCATCGCATACCAGTGACACCGGAATCTTGTCCTGCAGCAGTTCCCAGGCGGTTAAACGGGCGCCCTGCAGCCACGGACGGGTTTCGCCGGCAAAGACTTCCTGCACTTTGCCGTCGGCGTAACCGGAGCGGATGATGCCCAGCGCTGTGCCATGGCCGCCGGTGGCCAGTGCGCCGGTGTTGCAGTGGGTATAAATGACAGCCTTTTCGCCCAGCACCGAGGCGCCGAACTGGCCCATGGCAAGGTTGGCGATAATGTCTTCTTCGTGAATGCGGCGGGCTTCGGCCACTAATGCTTCGGTACCGGCGTGGCTGAGGGCGGCCATGCGTTCCAGCGCCCAGAATAAATTCACTGCGGTGGGGCGGGATTCGGCCAGTACCCGGAAGGCCTGGTGCAGATCGCGACCAGCCAGCGCGTCGAGGGCGTAACCATAAGCGGCGGCAATGCCGATGGCGGGCGCGCCACGCACCACCATGTCGCGGATGGCATCGGCGACTTCAGCGGCGCTGCGGTAGTGCAGCATCTGTTGCTGATGCGGCAGCAGGCGCTGGTCCAGCAGGTGCAGGCTGTGGTGATGCCATTCAATGGCATGGAACGAGGCGCGGTGCCCGGCAACAGAGGGTACAGACATAGTTCATATCCAGCGTGGCAGGCGTCGGGCTGACGGCCTGCAGAAACAGGCCGGCCATTTTAGCCCAGCCGGGCGCCGGGCTGAACCTTTAAAACTAGCCGCGCCGTCAGAGCTCGTGCTGCATGTGCAGGTAAGCCTGAATCAGGCCCTGGGTGGAGCCGTCAAAGTTGGCCGGCACCGGCTCGCCTTCCAGTGCGTGCAGCACTTTATTGCCCAGTTGTTTGCCCAGCTCCACGCCCCACTGATCGAAGGAGTTGATGCCCCACAGCATGCCCTGGGCCGCCACTTTATGTTCGTACAGGGCGATTAAGGCACCGATGGTGGCCGGTCGTGAACGCGGGAAATACAGGGTATTGCTGGGGCGGTTGCCGGGAATCACCTTCTGCGGTGCCAGCTGGCGCGCCGCTTCGGCGTCCATGCCACTGTCGAGCAGCTCCTGCAGCGCTTCGGCTTCCGACTTGCCTTGCAGCAGCGCCTGGCTCTGGCTCAGACAGTTGGAGACCAGCATGGCGTGGAAGTTATCAATCGGGTTATGGCTCTGCATCGGCATAATAAAATCGCAGGGCGAGAAATGCGTGCCCTGATGCAGCAGCTGGTGGAAGGCGTGCTGGCCGTTGGTGCCGACACCGCCCCAGATAATCGGGCCGGTATCGTAATCCACTGGCGTACCGTCCTGGGTCACCGACTTGCCGTTACTTTCCATATCCAGCTGTTGCAGGTGTGCCGGCAGCGAGCGCAGGTAGTGGTCGTAAGGCAGAATGGCGTGCGAACCGACATCAAAGAAGTTCACATACCAGACGCCCAGCAACGCCATAATCACCGGCATATTCTGGTGCAGCGGCGCGGTGCGGAAGTGCTCGTCCATTTCGTAAGCGCCGCGCAGTAACTCGCGGAAATTGTCGATGCCCACCGCCAGCGCCAGCGGCAGGCCAATGGCCGACCACAGCGAATAGCGGCCGCCGACCCAGTCCCACATCGGGAAAATATTGTCTTCGGCGATGCCGAACTCCACCGCTTTCTGCACGTTGGAGGATACGGCCGTGAAGTGCTTGGCCAGATCGGCCTCGGTACCGCCGTTGTCGAGGAACCAGTGGCGGCAGGCCAGCGCATTTTTCAGCGTTTCCTGAGTGCCGAAGGATTTCGACTGAATAATAAACAGCGTGGTGGCCGGGTCGAGGCGGCGCAGAATTTCGGTGATGTGCGAACCATCGATATTGGCCAGGTAATGAATGTTCAGACGGCTGTCCCAGTAGGGCTTGAGCGCACCGGAGGCCAGTTTCGGGCCCAGAAAGGACCCGCCAATACCAATCGAGACCACATCGGTAAAGGCTTTGTTGGTGTAACCGCGCCACTGGTTGCGGCGGATTTTCCAGCAGAATTCTTCCATGCGCCGGATGGTGGCGCGCACTTCCGGCATGATGTCCTGGCCGTCGACCAGCACCGGACGGTCACTGAAGTTGCGCAGGGCAGTATGCAGGGCCGGGCGTTGCTCGCTGCGGTTGACCACGTCGCCCCGGAACAGGCCTTCAATCTGCGCCGGCAGGTTGCGTTCCTGTGCCAGTTGCAGCAGCAGTTGCAGGGTGTCATTGGTGATGCGGTTTTTCGAGTAATCGAGGCTGAGGCCGGCCGCTTGCAGGTGAAAACGCTGGAAACGCTGCGGATCGGCGGCAAACCAGTCGCGCATGTGCTGGTGGCGAATGCTCTGATAATGCTGTTGCAGCTGTTGCCACAGCGGCGATTGAGTCAGGCTGGCAGTAATGGCCATGAAGATTTCCTTAAATAAACCGACGCAACAAGGGCGCTTCAGGGCGCGAGTATACGGAAGCCGGATCAGCCATTAAAGGCAGGACTGTGTTTCCGTTGAGCGGAACGGCGGGCATAAAAAAACGCCGCACAGCAGAGCCGGGCGGCGTTTTAACAATTCAGTACGAATCAGGCAACCTGTACCGGAATATCGAAGCTGGTATGGCTGACGCTGTTATCGGCGTTCAGGTAGACCATTTTCGGGCGGAAAGTCGCCAGTTCTTTTTCGTCATAGTTGGCGTAGGCGCAGATAATCACCCGGTCACCGACATCGGCCATATGCGCCGCTGCACCGTTGACGGAGATGATACCGGAGCCGTCTTCACCACGGATGATGTAAGTGGTAAAGCGTTTGCCGTTATTAATGTTGTAGATCTGGATCTGTTCAAACTCACGCATTCCCGCGAGATCCAGCAACTTGCCGTCAATGGCGCAAGAGCCTTCATAATTCAGCACCGAGTGGGTAACCCGGGCCTGATGAAGCTTGGCTTTGAGCATGATGGACTGCATGGTAAACCCTTTCTTAACTAATCGGACGAAACAACGTCAGGGATCGGATCCCCCGGTCGCCGTGAGCTTAAAACCCGCGCCGGAATTGGTCACTTATTGCCCACCGGACCATAAGGCGGCGAAGTATGCCTTAATCACTTGCCCGATTCAACGTCACCTGAAGATTATCAATCAGGCGCGCCGGGCCCAGTACCGCAGCCCCCAGAATCACCAGTTCGCGGTCGGCGGCGGTGGCGGGTTGCAGATCCGCCTGGCGGCGCACTTCCAGATAATCAGTGACAAAACCACGACCATTCAGGCGCTCGGTGGCGCTGTTCAGCACACTGGCAATGGTCTCACCGGTCTGCAGCGCGGCGGCGATTTCCTGCAGCGTCTGATACAGGCCAATGGCCAGGGCGCGTTCCTGCTCGCTCAGGTAGCCATTGCGTGAACTCAGGGCCAGGCCATCGGCGGCGCGGGCGGTGGGGACCGGTACAATCTCAATGGGCATATTCAGGTCGGCCACCATCTTGCGGATCACGGCCACCTGCTGGAAATCTTTTTCGCCAAAGTAGGCGTTGTCGGGCTGTACCATATTGAACAGCTTGGTGACCACGGTGGACACGCCATCGAAGTGGCCGGGCCGGCTGGCACCGCACAGACCATCCGATACCACCGGCACCTGCACAATGCTCTGGCCCTGCTGGCCGTTGGGGTACATTTCGTCCACATCCGGCGCGAACAATACATCGCAGCCGGCGGCGCTCAGCCGGGCCTGATCATCCGGCAGGGTGCGCGGATAACGGGCCAGGTCGTTTTTATCGTTGAACTGCAGCGGGTTCACAAAAATGCTGGCCACGGTAAAACACTGGTCGCCACGGGCGCGGTCGATCAGGCTGATATGGCCGTCGTGCAGGTTGCCCATGGTCGGCACAAAGCCAATACGGCGGCCGCTGGTGCGGGCGTTACGGACGTGCTCACGCAGTTCGCGGATGGTATGAACAGTAATCATGCGGAAAACCCATGTTCGGCGGCCGGGAACTGGCCGGATTTCACCTCGGCAACGTAGGCGGCAAAGGCTTGCTGAATGTTGCGGCCGTCGGTAAGAAAATTTTTCACAAACTTGGCCGGGCGGGGATTCAGGCCCAGCATATCGTGCATCACCAATACCTGGGCGTCGGTACCGGCGCCGGCGCCAATGCCGACTACCGGCACGCTGACCGCGGCGGTGATGCGGTTGGCCAGTTCATTCGGTACGCATTCGAGCAGAATCATATCCGCACCGGCGTTGGCCAGGGCGATGGCGTGTTCCACCATGGCATCGGCTTTATCCTGTTCGCGGCCCTGCACCCGGTAGCCGCCGAATTTATTCACTGACTGCGGGGTTAAGCCCAGATGCGCACACACCGGCACGCCCTGCCGGGACAGCGATTCGATCAGCGGAATCAGCCAGGAGTCGCCTTCCAGTTTCAGAATATGGGCACCGGCCTGCATCACCAGCCGCGCACTCTCCAGACCCTGTTCAACCGTGCCGTGGCTCATAAAGGGCAGGTCGGTCATGATCAGCGCCGGGCGCTGGGCGCGGCGGTTGCCACGGGCGACGTTGGCGGTGTGGTAGGCCATGTCAGCCACGGTCACCGGCAAGGTGCTGTCGTGGCCCTGAATCATATTGCCCAGGGAGTCGCCGACCAGCAGCACTTCCACGCCGGCATCGGCAGCCTGTTGCGCAAAGGTGGCATCGTAGGCGGTCAGCATGGAAAATTTTTCCTGCTGCTTCATGGCCTGTAACGAACGGATACTGATGGCGCTCATAACGGTTCTCCGGTTGGCGGTCGTCTGCAGCGTACGGGGCGTCAGACGGTCAGATATTGGGGCGTATGGTGCGGATTGGCGCTGATAAGTCAACCTTCCGGCCGCGACAGCGGGGCAATGCGGACCAGCTCACCACCGAACGTCGGGGTCAGACTGGCCAGCGCCGTGCCATCGGGCAGCTGTAAATCCGGGTTGAGTTCGCGCAGCGGCTCGACCACAAAACTGCGGTTGTTCAGTTCGTGATGGGGAATGTTGAGGCGTTCGCTGCGCATTGTGGTGTTGCCGTACAGCAGCAGGTCAAGGTCGATACAACGCTCGCCCCAGTGGCGGCGTTTGATCCTTCCTTGCTGTTGTTCCTGCGCCTGCAGGGCATCCAGCAGCGCCAGTGGTTCAAGCTGGGTGTCCAGTTCAGCCACGGCGTTCAGATAATCGGGCTGATCCTGCGGCCCCAGTGGCTTGCTGCCATACAGGGATGAGACGCGCAGCAACCGGCAGTGCGGCAGCCGCGCTAAGGCCTGCAAGGCCGTACGGATTTGTGCCGCCGGATCGTCCAGATTGGCGCCGAGGCCGATATAGCAACGGGTTGTTTCAGCCATGCCGGGCTCAGAGGTCGGCAGGCCGGCGGTTGCGGTTACGCGGAGCGCGCCGGCGGCGTTTGCGTGGTGCATCGTTGTAGTCGTCGCTGGCCGGTTGTTCGTCGTCCCCGGCACGGGCCGGGCGACTGCCTACCAAGCCTGGATGCTGTTCCTGTAAGTCTGTCCAGAATTTGCCGATGCCGCTCAGGTTTTCGCCGGATTGCTCACGCAGCAGCACGAAATCGTAGGCGGCGCGGAAACGCGGATGGGTCAGCAGTTCCACACAGCGGCGGCTCTGGGTTTTTGCCAGCCGCGGCTGCAGTTCCCATATTTCGCGCATCGGAATGGAGAAACGCTTGGGAATGGCGGTGGCCTGAATCTGTTGCGACAGCACGCGGTCGGCGGCTTTCTGCAGCGCCGGATGCGGCGGCAGGCCGCGCTGTTCAAATTCGCGCTGGGTACGCACCAGCGCCGGCCACAGCAATGAGGCCATAAAGAAGTAAGGGGTTACCGATTTACCGGCGCGGATGCGCTCATCGGTGTTACGCATGGTGTTTTCGGCCATGGTCAGCGCCTGCGGATCATCGCGCATGCATTGCTCGGCCAACGGAAACAGGTGGCCGAATAACTGGTATTCGCGCAGCAGGCGCAGGGTGTCCAGCGCCTGGCCGTGCAGGAACAGCTTTAACACTTCTTCAAACAGGCGCGCCGGCGGAATCTGCTGCAGCAGCGGTGCCAGTACCGGAATGGGCTCGGCGGTGCGGGCTTCAATGCTGAAACCCAGCTTGGCGGCAAAGCGGATGGCGCGCAGCATACGCACCGGGTCTTCGCGGTAACGGGTTTCCGGGTCACCAATCAGGCGCAGGCGGCGGTTCTGTAAATCATCCCAGCCACCGGCATAAGCGTGCACGCTGTAATCAGCAATGTTGTAGTACAGGGCGTTAACGGTGAAGTCACGCCGGATGGCGTCTTCGTCTTTATTACCGTAGACGTTGTCGCGCAGGATCATGCCCTGATCGCCTTTGGCGGCCACCTTGGTGGAATGTTCGTCGGTCGGTGGCGCCCGGAAGGTGGCCACTTCAATCACGTCGCGGCCAAACACCACATGCACCAGCTTGAAACGGCGGCCGATTAAGCGGGAGTTACGGAACAGCTGATTCACCTGTTCCGGCGTGGCGTCGGTGGCCACATCGAAATCTTTCGGGTTCAGGCCCAGCAGGGTGTCACGGACACCGCCACCGACCAGCAGCGCCTGATAGCCGGCCTTATTCAGGCGGTACAGCACCTTCAGGGCGTTTTCACTGAGGTTGCTGCGGCTGATGCTGTGCTCATCACGGGGCACGATGGTAAGCAGGGCCTTGGCGGCTTTTTTCTTTTTGCCGAACAGGCTGAATACAGATTTGATCAAATTGGCTGGCCGTTTCACGGAAATAGAGTTCATGGGTTGAACAAACAAGCAGCGGAGTGTAACGGTTCAATGCCGACAAATAAACGCCCGGCATTAAGACCAGGCTCAGGGTTTATTCCCGGCCATAAAAACAAAAAGCCGCAGATGCGGCTTTTATGCAGTGGATCCCTGTTGTTCTTGCGTCATTCCCGTTGCGTTCATTCCCCTGCGGAACCGGCTCTGATGAGTAAACAGGCTGCTGCCTTTATTGTTGTTATTTTCACAGCGCAAGCTGTGCACTCATTACAGCTGATTCCTGGCCGCCCCTTTTATTATTGTTGTGGTCGGGTCGGTAACACTGGCTGGTATTTATTTTTATTGTTCAGCCATTGGGCAGTGAACGTTTTTTATTTTTATTGTTCGTCGCTGCCTTGTGTCTGTAATAAAGCAGATGCCGTGCCAGTTTTTATAAAGCCTTTAAAATCAACGGGTTGTGTTTTTATTGGGAGGGTTGTTACCGGGAGTTAAGACTAAAGTGTTACCGAACTGCCCGTTACCGGTAACATTTTTCGTGACACAAGGTAACAGTGTGTAACGGGGTGGGCGTATTGCGCCGGTGATGTCACCGCACAAGCGGCGTTACCAGTGCAACCAGTCACCATCCAGATGGGTCTGCACACCAAAGACAGCGGCTACCTGTGCTGCCGTCAGCACCTCTCGCGGCTTGCCGTCAGCGACCAGCCGTCCGCAGCACAGTAGTAACACCCGGTCGGCGTGGCGGCGGGCCAGATTCAGATCGTGGGCAACCATCAGCACGGCCTTGCCGGCGCCGGCGGTGGCGCGCAGTTGTTGCAGGCACTGTTGCTGGTGGCGCAGGTCCAGGGCTGACAGTGGTTCATCCAGCAGCCATAAGCGGCTGGGTGGCGCCTGCATCTGTAACCAGCTGCGCGCCAGCTGGCAACGTTGCTGCTCGCCACCGGACAATAAGCGCACATCGCGGTCGGCCAGCCAGTGAATATCCCAGCGCTCCAGTGCCTCCTGTACCTGCCGGCGCAGCGTCACCACGGAATGACTGTGTGGCAGGGCGCCCAGCTGCACCACTTCGCGCACACTGAGCGGAAAATTCAGCGGGCTCAGCTGTGGCAGATACGCCAGCGCCTGCGCCCAGTCCTGATGGCGCCACTCAGCAGTTGCCTGGCCTTGTAGGTGAATACTGCCGCGGCTGGGTGGCTGTACACCGGCCAGCCGCTGCAATAGCGTGGACTTGCCGGCACCGTTGGGGCCGACCAGCATGACCAGCTCACCGGTCTGAATATCCAGATTGATATCATCGACGATGGCGGCGCCGCCGCGTTCGACGGTTAAGTGACGGGTTTGCAGTAAGCTCATTGCCAACGCCTCTTTTCCCGTACCAGCAGGGCGATAAACACCGGCGCGCCTAACAGGGTGGTGACAATACCAATGGGAATTTCGGCCGGGGCAATCAGACTGCGTGCCAGGGTATCGGCGGCCAGCAGCAAGCAGCCACCCAGCACCACCGCCAGCGGTAACACCCGCCGGTGGGCAGCGCCGGTAAGCAGCCGTGCCAGGTGTGGGCTGATCAGGCCGATAAAACCGATGATGCCGCAGGCGGCGACGGTCACCGCCACCAATAATGCTACGGAGACCACCACCTGCCATTGCAGGCGTGGCACATCAATGCCCAGTGAGCGGGCTTCGACTTCGCCCAGTAACAAGGCATCCAGCTGGCGCAGACGACGCGGCCAGAACCACAGCGCCAGCAGCAGGACGACGGTTAATAAGCCAACCCACAGCCAGCTGGCTCCGGCCAGGCTGCCGAGTGACCAGAAGGTGATCTGGCGCAGGGCGTTATCGGTGGCCAGATAGGACAACAAACCAATAATGGCGCCGGCCAGCACGCTGACGGCAATACCGGCCAGAATCAGAAAACTCATGGCGTGCAGGGAATTGCCCTGCTGGCCTAACCGCAACACGATCAGTAGCGCCAGCATGGCGCCCATAAACGCGGCGAGCGGCTGGAGCCACAGCGGCAGTAATAAACCCGTGCCGCCCAGCCACAGCACCAGCGCCGCCCCCACGGCGGCACCGCCGGATACACCGATTAACCCGGGGTCGGCCAGCGGGTTGCGCACCATGCCCTGAATCAGCACGCCGGCCCAGGCCAGCAGGGCTCCCACCAGAAAGGCCAGCAGCGCCCGCGGCAGGCGCAGTTGCCACAATACGGTCTGGCCCATGTCGCTGTGCAGCAGCCAGCCGGGGTTCTGACTGCCACTGAACAGCGCCAGCGCCAGCAGCGGCGGCGGTAGCAGCACAGAAAGCAGCAGGATATGCTGGCGGCCAAACAGAAAGGGCGTTTTCAAACACAGATACCGGGGGCAACGAGGAATGCGGGCATTGTGCCACAGTGACCTGATAGCGGAAGGGCAAAGCAAAGGTTTTGAGCGGGATGGCGTGCGCTTATTTGCGGTGCGCAAACAGGGCAAGCTGTACGCTTACCGCAATGAGTGCCCGCACCTGGGTATTAATCTGGAGTGGCTGGACGATCAGTTTCTGGATGCCGACGGCTGTTTAATTCAGTGCGCCATGCACGGCGCACTGTTTTTAATTGAGGATGGCCAGTGTATTTCCGGCCCCTGTCAGGGGCAGGCGTTGCAGGCCGTGCCTTGTGAAGAACGCGATGGTAAGGTGTGGGTGGCGCTGTAGTGGTCACACATCGACAGCGCAGCACACCATCTGAACATTACTGCTGCAATTCCTGCACTTTTTCTTTCACGACCGCTTTGCCATCCTGCAGTGCGTCTTTACCTTGCTCCAGTAATAGCGGGGCTTTTTCCTGCACGGTGTCTTTGCCCTGCTGCAGCAGTTTGCTGCCGCTGGCTTTGGCGTTATCGACCATGGCTTTGGAAGCAAAAGGATTGCTGAACAGGTCGTTGCCCTGACCGAGGTTCATGCCCAGCCAACCGCCCAGACCAAAACCCAGCACAAACACCAGTAACAGTAATTTCATAACAACTCCTCAGGGATTATTCGATAACAACGGGCAGCGGCTGCGACAGCGTCATGCCGGCTTGCTGGTCAGCATGAGCAAAATCGACCCCGAACGCCAGCACCTCAACACCAGCCGCCGCCGCTTGCGCCAGCGCCCGGGCATAGGCCGGGTCGATATCGGCGGCGGCCTGTACGCGGTTGATGCCTTCATGGGGTACGCAGAATAACAACAGTGCCCGCTCACCACCGGCGACGGTGGCTATTAACCGTTGCAAATGCTTCAGCCCGCGCGCGGTGACGGCGTCGGGAAAGCGCCCCAGGCCGGGCTGAACCGCGCTCAGGTCGTTCAGCAGAGTAACGGATTTTACTTCCACCCAGATATCCGGCTGATCAGCGTGGCTGTGCAGCCGGAAATCCAGCCGGCCATCCTCTACTTTGGGTTCCCGCTGCAGCTGATACCCCAGCGTCAGCGATGCCAGTGGACCGTGCCCGGCCAGCCCCTGCTGCAGCGCTTCCTGCACCAACTGATTAGGACGGGCGGTGTTGATGCAGGCGCGCCAGCGTCCGGCAACTTCCACCCATTCCCAGCTGTAGCGCAGTTTGCGTTTCGGGTCGGCGCTGTCGCGCAGCCACACCCGGCTGCCCGGTTCGGCGCAGTGCAGCATGGAGCCGGTATTAGCGCAGTGAGCGGTTACTTCGCGGCCATCGTCCAGCCGCACATCGGCCAGAAAACGCTTATAGCGCTGCAGTAAGCGCCCACTGACCAGCGGCGAATCGTAAATCACAGCCAGTCCCGCAGCCGCTGCACAGCTTCCTGCAGGCGTTCCAGCCGGGTAGTGAAGGCAAAGCGTACGTGTGATCCCGCTTCATGTGCCCCGAAATCAACCCCGGGGGTAATGGCCACGCCGGTTTCTTCCAGCACCCGTGCACACCAGTTCAGACTGTCCTGGGTGAAGGCACTGGCGTCGGCGTAAATATAGAAGGCACCATCGGGGGCCACCGGCAGGCGGAAGCCCAGCTCCGGCAATGCCTGCAGTAAGTACTCACGGCGTTGCGCCAGTTCCTGCCGGCGCGCTTCCAGAATGGCCATACTGTCCGGCTCAAAGGCCGCCAGTGCAGCATATTGAGCGGGTGTCGGCGGCGCCAGAAACAGGTTCTGCGCCAGCGTATCCAGTACCGGTACCCAGTGTTCCGGCACCACCGCCCAGCCCAGGCGCCAACCGGTCATGCCGAAGAATTTGGAAAAGCTGTTCAGCACCACGGCATCGTCGGCCACCGACAACACCGTATGCGCCGGGCCGCTGTAGTTCAGGCCCTGATAAATTTCGTCCACCCACAGCTCGCCATCCTGTTCACGCACTGCCGCTGCCAGCTCCGCCAGCTCCTGCGGGGTTAATACGGTGCCGGTCGGATTGGCCGGTGAGGCCACCAGGGCGGCGCGGGTGCCGGGCTGCCAGTGCTGGCGCACATCGGCGGCGGTGAGCTGATATTTCTGCCCGGCGCTACAGGGCACTAACTGGCCGTGCGCTTCCATGA
This sequence comes from Venatoribacter cucullus, assembly GCF_016132445.1. Lineage (NCBI taxonomy): Bacteria > Pseudomonadati > Pseudomonadota > Gammaproteobacteria > Oceanospirillales > Oceanospirillaceae > Venatoribacter > Venatoribacter cucullus. Next base: position 390,564 of record NZ_CP046056.1, read on the forward strand.
TGCGGGCAAAATGCCGGTTGCAGGGGTAGCCGGGATCAGCCAGTAACAGCTGGTCACCGGGGTTCAGGCGGGCGGCGGTCAGCAACAATAAAGCGCCTGAAGCGCCGGGCGTCAGCACAATACGCTGTGGGCTGACGGTGATGCCAAAGCGGTCGCGGTAATAATCACTCAGCTTCTGGCGCAGGGCGGGTAAGCCCAGTGCGGGTGTGTAACCGGTTTTGCCGGCCTGCATGGCGGCAATGGCGGCGTCGATCATGGGTTGCGGCGTAGGAAAGTCGGGTTCGCCCACTTCCAGATGAATAATGTCGCGGCCTTCGGCCTGCAGCGCCTGGGCACGGGCCAGAATGGCCATCACCTGAAAGGGAGAGACGTCGGCACTGCGCTCGTTACCGCTGCGCTGGGTGGATAAAGAAGAAGACTGCATGGCGGAATATCCGGATAAAAACCCCGGCATTGTGCCAGAAGGTGCGGGCGCGGCAACAAATCGCGGCGGAAACAGTTGGCACCTGCATGGTTCTCTGATAGTTTCCCCGCCTTATCATTTGGAGCCCCGGGATGCCAACTGTAAAAATCCCCGGGCGCATGGACCCGATTTCCGGTGTAAGCCGGTTTACCAGGTGAGGCAGTAAAGCGATGCCGCAAGACAATAAAGAATTTGCACTGTCCAATTTCACCCCTTATGAAATGGGCAAAAACGAAGAATACATGAGCGATGCTCAGCTGGAGCACTTTGCCCGCATCCTGCGCAACTGGAAGCAGGAACTGATGGAAGAAGTGGACCGCACCAAAGAGCATATGCAGACCGAGCTGAACAATTACGCCGATCCGAACGATCGCGCCAGCCAGGAAGAAGAGTTCAACCTGGAACTGCGCACCCGTGACCGTGAGCGTAAGCTGATCAAGAAAATCGAGAAAACCCTCGATCTGATCGATAAAGGCGATTACGGCTACTGCACCGCCTGTGGTGTGGAAATCGGTATCCGCCGCTTAGAAGCCCGTCCGACTGCCGATCTGTGCATCGACTGTAAGACACTGGCTGAAATCAAAGAAAAACAACTGGGCGTTTAAGCCCGGTCTGGTGCCGGCTTCTGGCCGGCACCGTCTCCTTCCGGTCACCTGACCATGTCTGCACCATCTCCTTATATTGGCCGTTTTGCCCCGTCGCCCACCGGGCCGCTGCACTTTGGTTCGCTGCTGGCGGCGCTGGCCAGTTATCTGGACGCCCGCGCCGTGCAGGGCCGCTGGCTGGTGCGGATAGAAGACCTGGATCCACCCCGGGAAGACCCGACCGCTGCGGCGCAGATTCTGCAAATTCTGGATGCCTACGGTCTGCATTGGGATGGCGAAGTGCGTTATCAGAGCTTGCGCAACGAGGCCTACCAGCAGTTTCTGGATGAATTGATTCAGGCTGGGCTGGCGTTTCCCTGCCAGTGTTCACGCAAACAGCTGGCCGGGTTGCCGCATCGCGGTAACTGCCACTGCAGCGCCAGCACCGACATCGCCTGGCGCTTTTTATGCCCGGATGGCCGTTACTGTTTTGATGACCGTCTGCAGGGGCACTGGTGCGAAGACTACGCCGCCGCGATCGGTGACTTTGTACTGAAACGCCGCGATGGCCCCTGGTCGTACCAGCTGGCGGTGGTTTGTGACGACATTGATCAGGGTGTTACCCACATCGTGCGTGGTATCGACCTGATCGACTCCACCGCCCGGCAGGCGCTGTTGTATCAGGCCGTCGGCGCGGCCTTGCCCGGCTATGCCCATATTCCGGTGGCGCTGGAGAGTAACGGCCAGAAGCTCAGCAAACAGAATCTGGCGCGGGCGCTGAATACCGAAGATATAGCCGGTACGCTGTTCACGGCGTTGCAGTGGCTACGGCAGCAACCGCCGGCGGAACTGCGCGGCAGCCATACTGAATTGCTGCGCTGGGCCGTGCAGCACTGGCAGCCGCAGGCCCTGCACGGGATGCAGGCGCTGCCGGCGCCGGCGGGTTTTCAGCGCTGACTTTTCTTTTTCATAACGGTGGCCAGCCCGTTGGGCTGGTTTAGCCGTCACTGCGTGACGGCTTATGCGGGGCTCCGCCCCCGCGCCCCGATTGCGAGGAACTTATCCTCGCGCTCCAGCTTTGCGCTGTATAGCACGTATTTCCTCATTCACCGTCATTGCCGACGGCCACGGATCGTAAGGCGCGTCGTGCGCCACGATCCTCGCCCGGTCCATCCGGGCGGGCCTGTCAATGTCAGTTCATTTCGGCGTGCTATAGGCGCGGATAAAACCGCAGCGGCTACGCCGGCAAGGTTTTTTGTGCGCTACGCGCAAAACAAAAAACAAAAGAAAATATCCGGCCGAAGGCCGCGAAAAAATGTTCAAGTTGCTGGGGTTGTTCCGGCCCATTCGTTCCAGCCCGACGTTTGGCAAAGCCAATAGCATCGTTTGGATGATTCCAAACGAGTGGCCAGGGGCATGGACAATTTTGTTGGAACAAAATTGAACAGCCGAAGGCTGGCCCGCAGGGCGAAAGGCAGGATGCCTGAAGTCTCCCCCTTGGCCGCGTATGCTCAATTGGTTTTGGTAAACGAGGATCAGCTGGAGCGCGGGCCAGAGGGGTTCGCAAGGGGATGCCTCCCCTTGCACTGGGGTGCAGGGGCGGAGCCCCGCATCAGGCCGCCAGCGGCGGCCTGTCCAGCGGCTGTAAGCCGCAAAAAGCAGCCACGCAGTGGCAGCTAAACCAGCCCGGCAGGGCTAGCGTACACAATGCAAAGCCAGCGGGCTGGCGTACACAAAGCACCCCGGCTGCGCCAGCGCCGAATTATGGTAATCTTGCCGCTTTCTCAACAAAGCGAACCTCCATGTACGATTACCGCCTGGGGCTGGCACTGCTGGTGGGCATTTATCTGTTTTCACCCATCATGATGGATTGGTGGCTGGATGGCGGCGGGGCCTGGTACCGCCCCTTTGCCATCTGGCTGCTGCTGATCGCTTTTTATATCTGGCTGAACCATAAGCGGGGCGACGATGAGCTTTAGTCTGGGGCAGCTGAGTTTTATCGTTCTCGGCTATTTGTTCGTCTTGTTTACCACCGCCTATGCGGTGGAACGTGGCTGGGTGCCGCGGCGCTGGGTGCGGCATCCGCTGGTGTATATTTTCTCGCTGGGTGTGTACGCCAGTGCCTGGGCGTTTTATGGCTCGGTGGGCATGGCCAGCCAGTATGGCTATGGCTTTCTGGCCTATTACCTGGGGATTGCCGGCGCCTTTGTGCTGTCGCCGGTGCTGCTGCGGCCGATTCTGCACATTACCCGTATTTATCAGCTCAGTTCGCTGGCCGATTTGCTGGCCTTCCGTTACCGCAGCCGGCTGGCCGGCATGCTGGTGTCGCTGTTTATGCTGGCAGTCGTGGTGCCGATGCTGACGCTGCAGATTTCCGCGGTGGCCGACACCCTGTATCTGCTGAATAACGAGCTATCGCTAACCACCCTGGCCTTTGGTTTCTGCGTGGTGATGGTGTTGTTTGCGGTGCTGTTCGGTGCCCGGCATGTGTCGCCGCGGGAAAAGCACGAAGGGCTGGTGTTTGCGCTGGCGTTTGAGTCGCTGGTGAAACTGCTGGCCATTCTGGTGCTGGGCGGGGTGGTGTTGCTGTCGGTATTTGCGCCGGCCGGCGGGCTGGAGCAGTGGCTGGTGGATCATCAGGAGTTGCTGACCAACCGGCAGCTGACGCTGCAGGAAGGTCCGTGGCGCACGTTGCTGCTGGTGTTTTTTGCCGCGGCGGTGGTGATGCCGCACATGTTTCACGTCACTTTCACCGAAAACCTCAACAGTGATGCGCTGAAACCGGCCAGCTGGGCCTTTCCGCTGTTTCTGCTGGCCATGGCCATGATGGTGCCGCCGATTCTGTGGGCCGGGGTCTATCTGAATGTGCAGACGCCGGCGGAGTATTTTGCCATTGGTATTGGCCTGCAGCTGCAGTCACCGGCGCTGGTGATTATTACCTTCCTCGGCGGACTGGCGGCGGCGTCCGGCATTATGATTGTGATGACGCTGGCCACGGCGGCCATGTTCCTCAATCATCTGGTTCTGCCTTTCCATAAGCCCAGCCCGCGCCACGATTTCTACCGCTGGTTGCTGTGGGTGCGGCGTGCGCTGATCGCCGGCATTCTGCTGCTGGCTTACTTCTTTTATGCCGCCATCGGTACCGGGCTGGATCTGAACCGGCTGGGCTTGCTGGCCTTTGTCGCCTCGCTGCAGTTTTTACCCGGGGTGCTGGGGTTGCTGTACTGGCCGCGCTCCAATCGTAAGGGTTTTTTGTCGGGACTGATCGCCGGCATTCTGGTCTGGACCTACAGCATGCTGCTGCCGTTTTCGGCCTACCGTATGGATTGGCAATTACCGCTGCCGTTGCCGGTGGTGGACGAAACCAACTGGCATCTGGCGGCCATTGCGGCCTTTGGCATCAATATGCTGCTGTTTGTGCTGGTCAGTCTGGTCAGCCGCCAGAAAGCCTCGGAAGTGTCCGCGGCGCAGGCCTGTTCGGTGGATACCCTGTCGCGTCCCAGCCGGCGGCCGCTGATTGCCGGCAACTCCAACGATGTGATTGTGGCGCTGAGCAAACCGCTGGGCCGTTATGTGGCTGAGCGTGAGGTGTATCAGGCACTGGCCGATCTGGATTTGCCTTCTTACGAAGACCGTCCTTATGCGCTGCGGCGGCTGCGGGCGCGGCTGGAAGCCAACCTGTCTGGCCTGATGGGGCCGACGGTGGCGCACGATATTGTCAGCCGTTATCTGCCGTTCCAGGAAAATGCCGAACTCAGTGAGGATATTTACCAGATTGAGCAACGGCTGGAAGGCTTCCATGACCGCCTCAGTGGTCTGGCCGGTGAGCTGGATAACCTGCGCCGTTATCACCGCCAAACGCTGGAGCGCCTGCCGATGGGGGTGTGTTCGCTGGCCGATGATGGCGAAATTCTGATGTGGAATCAGGCCATGACTGACCTGACCCAGATTCCGGCCCGGCAGGTAACCGGCTCGCATCTGAGCCGGTTGCCCCCGCCCTGGCAGAGTCTGCTGCAGGACTTCCTGCGAAACCGCGCCATGCATGAATATAAAAAACGGGTGGATATCGGCGCCCGGCCGCGCTGGTTCAGTCTGCACAAATCGGTGATCAAACCCAGCGGCGGTCAGCCCGGTGGTATTGTGCTGCTGATGGAAGATCAGACCGACACCCAGTTGCTGGAAGACGAACTGATGCACAGCGAACGGCTGGCGTCGATTGGTCGGTTGGCGGCTGGGGTAGCGCACGAAATCGGTAACCCGGTGACGGCCATTGATTGTCTGGCGCAGAACATGCGCTACGAAACCGAGAACCCCGAACTGCTGGAAATGGCCAACCAGATTCAGGAGCAGACCCGGCGGGTAACCCGTATTGTGCAGTCACTGATGAACTTTGCTCACGCCGGTCATCATTCCACCGAGCATGAGCCGGTGAATCTGGCCCACATTATTAACGAAGCCATGCAGCTGCTGCGCCTCAGCAAGCGCAGCCAGGATATTCAGTTTGAAAACCTGTGCGATGACAGCCTGTATTTACTGGGTGATGCCCAGCGGCTGGTGCAGGTGTTTGTGAACCTGCTCAGCAACGCCCGCGATGCCAGCCGCCCGGGCCAGACCATCCGGGTTGATGCTGAAGCCGACAAACATCAGCTGGTGGTGCGGGTGGTGGACGAAGGCCATGGTGTGCAGGCAGACAAACTGGACCGCATTTTTGAACCCTTCTTTACCACCAAAGATGTGGGCAAAGGCACCGGCCTGGGGCTGTCGCTGGTCTACAGCATTGTCGAAGAACACTATGGCCACATTGCCATCGAAAGCCCGGTCAGCAACGGCCGCGGAACTTGTGTTAAAGTCAGCCTTCCTCGTTACCACCCTGAACCTGTTACAGAATCATCGGAACCCGCTGCATGAGCCATATTCTGGTTGTTGAAGACGAAGCTATTATCCGCCAGTCGGTGTGTCGTTTGCTGCAACGCCATCAATACGATGTTACCGATGTCGATTCGCTGGATGCCGCCAAAGCCCATGACCTCAGCCGCTTTGATCTGATCATCAGTGATCTGCGCTTACCGGGAGGCATGGGCACCGAGCTGGTGGAACTGGCCGGCACTACGCCGGTACTTATTATGACCAGTTATGCCAGTCTGCGCTCAGCGGTGGATGCCATGAAAATGGGCGCCGTCGACTACATTGCCAAACCCTTTGACCATGAAGAAATGCTGCGGGCGGTGAAGCGTATCCTTACAGAGTCGCAGCTGGCACAGAAAGCGCCTACGCCGAAAGCCCTGCAGCAGGAAGTGAACCGCGAATACCCGCACAGCGGCATTATCGGCAGTTGTGAACCCATGTTGTTGCTGTTCAAAAAGATCAGCAAAGTCGCACCCACCGATGCCACCGTGCTGATTCTGGGTGAGTCCGGTACCGGTAAAGAACTGGTGGCCAGGGCGCTGCATAACCAAAGCCGTCGCGGTAAGGCCGAAATAATCTCGGTAAACTGTGCCGCCATTCCGCCAACCCTGATTGAATCGGAGCTGTTCGGTCATGAGAAAGGTGCTTTTACTGGTGCCAATGCCATGCGCCAGGGGCTGGTAGAAGCCGCCGATGGCAGCACGCTGTTCCTCGATGAAATCGGTGAGCTGCCGCTGGAAGCCCAGGCACGCCTGCTGCGGGTACTGCAGGAAGGTGAAATCCGCCGCGTTGGCTCGGTACAGAGCATCAAAGTGGATGTGCGCCTGGTTGCTGCCACGCACCGTAACCTGAAGGAAATGGCCCAGCGCGGCGAGTTCCGGGAAGATTTGTATTACCGCCTGAACGTGGTGGAACTGAGCCTGCCACCGCTGCGTGAGCGCGGTGACGATGTGGTGGAGATTGCCAACGCCATGCTGGCCCGGGCCTGCGAAAAAATGCAGCAACCGCCCATGCACTTTACCGCCGATGCGGTGCAGGCCATCCGCACCTACCAATGGCCTGGCAATGTGCGTGAGCTGGAAAATGCGGTGGAGCGGGCGGTGATTCTGGCCGATGACGACAGCATTCCGGCCGCTATTCTGGGCCTCGATTTATCGCCGGACCGTTATATCAGTACCAGCATGCGGGAAAACCTGGTGCAGCCGGAGCCTTACAGCAGTGCCGGTCAGCCGCAGCAGCAGGGTGATTTGTCGCTGGACGATTATTTTGTGCATTTTGTGCTGGAAAACGAACAGGCCATGACCGAAACCGAACTGGCACGCAAGCTGGGTATTTCCCGCAAGAGCCTGTGGGAACGGCGCCAGCGTTTGGGTATTCCCCGCCGCAAAGGCAACCGCTGAGGCGGTTGTAACCACCGGGCGGGTGTTACGGTAACAACCGCGGTAACACTTCCCCGCCCACTGAACGTTACCGGGCGCCACCAAAAGTAACACTTTCGTGACGATTGTCGGGGGTTCTTCTGATTTGGTTTTGTAATGTATTGATTTATAAGGAAATTAATTTTTCTGAAAAGTTGGCACAGCATTCGCTTTATAGAATACAAACCAATAAGAAATGCACCGGTAACAATAAAAATAACATTCAGGTGCAAGCGGCCAAACAATAAAAATAACAAACGGCCCTGAGTTCATAACAACAATAATAAGCCCCGACTCACTGACAGAAGATTGCTTAGCCCTCTGGCGAGGATTAAGCAATCTTCTTTCTTATCCGCTGTTCCCATCTGTTTTTGCCACTCTGTTTCTGTCCCCGTGTTTCTGACCTGCTGCTGTTCTGCTGCGCTGTCCTGCCGTTATTTTCCTGCGTAAAGCCAGCCGGGTAGCCATCGTCTGCATCAGTGGTTGTTGCTGCAGTGGCCGTTGCTGCGCGGGATAAAAAAAATGCCCCTCGGAGAGGGGCAAAGCAACCGTGATTAGCTTGATGAGAGAGTTCACCACCCCACCAGAGGCTGGTGGAGTACTGAGTACCGGCGCTATCGCTAACGCCGATATGCAAACGATATTGTTTCTCGTTTGCGTTGTCAATAATAATTCTCATTTAAATTGAATCCCGGCGCAAAAAAAAAGGGCCGCAAGGCGGCCCGGTTCTGCGCAGTGGGACAGCGGTCAGGCGTCGGTTTTATCGATCAGCTGCTGATTCAGGGTAATGATACGGCGCGCCAGGTTTTCGATCAGGTTCACGGCCGCCTGCGGCTGGGCTTCGATCAGCAGGATAAAATCTTTCTGCGGCACCGCCATAATGGTGCAGGGGGTACGGGCGATCACCGTGGCTGAGCGTGGTTCGCCGGTAAAAACGGCCATGGCGCCGAACACTTCCTCTTCGCCAATGTCGCCGACTTTCTGACCATCGACATACACATCGGCTTCGCCGCTGATGATGGTGTAAACATGGTCGGCAATGTCGCCCTGGCGGATAATGGTTTCACCGGCGGCGATATTCTGGAAACCGGCGGTCGGGCGGACCTGATCGCGGAACATATCGGCCAGATAATTCACCAGCAAGGCGTTCTGGCACACCAGCAGATGGCTCCAGTAATGCTGAAGGCGCTTATCGGCGTACACATGGCGCAGGAAGCGTTCGCGGTCAATGGGGATCAGCTCAACAAATTCATCGGTACGCAGCACCGGGCCCGGCATATTGAACGCCTGCAGAATACCGATTAAATCCCCTTCGTCGAAACTCACCAGATTCTGGCCATTTTTGCTCAGATACAGCACACCGTCCTGCACCAGAAACATTTGGTCACGATCAAAGTGGCTGTACAGGTCATCAATGCCTTCCAGGGTAATGGGGCTGGCGTTCAGCTCAAAACCGTCCAGTAACTCTTTGGTCAGTTGCGGTAGCCGCGCCAGTAACTTGTCCAGAGTTTCTGTTGGTTTGCCATTCAGATACATGCCTTCCCCCGTGGTGTGCCGCTATTGCTGTTATAAATGCAGACACGCAATGTAACGCAAAAGGCCGGCAGCTTGAACTGCCGGCCAGCGCAGAATAGCGGTTTTGTGCTGTGGGACAGGAATTGGCTGCCGCTGGCCTTACGGATGACGCAAACGGATACCGTGGGTAACGGACAGCAGAATTTCGGTGGCTGGGATCGCGACCGGAAAATAACAGCCACTGATCTTGGCGTCGGCGAGGCTGACACCATCCATCTGGCAGCTGCGGAAGTCGATACCACGCAGGTCGGCGCCGCGGAAATAGGCGTCAGTGAGGTCGGCCTCGGTCAGATTAATACCGCGCAGATCAAGCCCGCGTAAATCGCAGCCACGCAGATCGCAGGGCGTGCCGCTGGCGCGGGCCTGATTAAATCCCGCAACATTGTCGTGCCGCAGCATCTGATAAAGCGGATCCTGGCTGATAACCGGAGTTGCCATAACGATTCCTTCTGAAATTGCCATCAATTAAACTGCCGTACGCTCATTATAGACCGGCTTATGACCCAGGCTTTTTTATTAACCAGCCATTGGCAGGATACCGCCACTGACACGCAACTGACGTTCTGGTGGCTGACGCCGGAAGGGCCGGTACGGCAGCAGCTGCAACACCCTTCGGTGTGTTTTATTCCGCTATCAGACCAGCCGCGCGCCAGCAGCATTGCCGCCACGCTCGGCTGGCCGGTAGTGATCCGGCCAGTGCCTTTGCAACATTTTGATGGCACTGCTGCGGCTGCCTGTTATTTACCGACGGGTTACGTTTACCGCTGGCGCGATGTGCTGCAGGAGCAGGGCATACCTTGCCGTGAAACCGATATCCGCCCCACCGATCGTTATTTGATGGAGCGTTTTGTGTATGGCGCGGCGGTATTGCACGGTGATTTGCAACCGGATCCGCAGCGCAATTTTTACCACTGCCAGGCAGGCAAAATCCGCTCGCCCTCGGGCCCCGACTGGCGCCCGCCACTGCGCTGTCTGTCGCTGGATATTGAAACCTCCTTCCCCCGCCGCGGCCAACCCGACCGGTTATTTTCCGTGGGGCTGTACGCCGATGATTGTCAGCGCGTACTGATGCTGGGCGAGCCTGATGCCAGCACCCCGACATTGCAATTTTTTGCCGATGAACCGGCGTTATTACAGGCATTGCTGCAGCAACTGGCCGACTATGATCCGGATGTGATCATGGGCTGGAATATCGTGCAGTTTGATTTTGAATTTCTGCGCCGTAAATTCCAGCAGCACCATATTCCGTTTACCCTGGGCCGTGATGGTTCGGAACTGGAATGGCGGCAAAGCCGCAGCAATCCTGAACGTATTTTTTTAGCCATCGCCGGGCGGGTGGTGCTGGATGGTATTGATCTGCTGCGCAATGCCACCTACCAGTTTGAAAGTTTCGCGCTTAATGATGTGGCCCAGCATTTTCTCGGTGAGCAGAAATTATTAACCGGTGCCGATCGCGGCGGTGATATTGAGCAATTGTTTCTTCACGATAAACCGGCACTGGCGGCCTATAACCTGAAAGACTGCCAGCTGGTATGGCAGATTTTTGCCCGTGCCGGGTTGCTGGAATTTGCCATCGAACGTGCGCGCATGACCGGTCTGACGCTGGACCGTAACGGCGGCTCAGTGGCGGCGTTTGAAAACCTGTATCTGCCGCGCCTGCACCGGGCCGGTTTTGTGGCACCGGATATCGGCGATGGTTACAGCGCGGAAAAAAGCCCGGGCGGCTATGTGATGAATTCGCGGCCCGGTTTGTTTGAGCATGTCCTGGTGCTGGATTTTAAAAGCCTGTATCCCTCGATTATCCGCACTTTTTGCATTGACCCGATGGGGCTGGTGGAAGGCATGCGCTTACCAGCGGCCACCGATCACAGCGTGGTGCCGGGTTTTTTCGGCGGCCGTTTTCACCCGCAGCGGCATATTTTGCCGGCATTAATCCGCCAGCTGGGCGACAAGCGCGAGCAGGCCAAACAAGCTGGCAATAAAGCCCTGAGTCAGGCCATTAAAGTGATTATGGCGTCCTGCTATGGCGTGCTGGGTTCGGAGGGCTGCCGTTTTTACGATACGCGTTTATCCGCCTCGATTACCAAGCGCGGGCACGAGATTATTCAGCGCAGTTCGCAGTGGCTTCAGCAGCAGGGGTATGACGTTATTTACGGTGATACCGACTCGGTATTTGTGTGGCTGAAAACCTCGGTCAGCGATGAGCAGGCCGACCGCATTGGCCGGCAGCTGGTGCAGGGATTAAATGCCTGGTGGGCGGCCACACTGCAGCGCGAATTTGGCATCATCAGTTATCTGGAAATGGAATACGAAACCCATTACCGGCGCTTTTTTATGCCATCCATTCGCGGCGCCGAAGAGGGCAGTAAAAAACGCTATGCCGGGTTAATTGTCGATGCCCGCGGCGAACCTCAGATGGTGTTTAAAGGGCTGGAAACAGTACGCAGTGACTGGACCCCGCTGGCGCGTAATTTTCAGAAAGAGCTGTACCGGCGTATTTTTCTCCAGCAGCCCTACGCCCAATGGCTGCGCGATGAAGTTAAGGCTCTACTGGCCGGCGAGCGCGATGAGCAGCTGGTCTACCGTAAGCGCTTACGCCAGCCACTCAGTGCGTATCAGAAAAATATTCCGCCCCACGCGCAGGCTGCGGCCAAGCTGGAACAATGGCTGCAGCTGAAAGGGCTGCCGTCCCGTTTCGGTCAGCGCGGCGGGCGGATTGAGTACCGCATGACCCTAAACGGCCCGGAACCGCTGTGGCCCGATGGCAGCGTCGGGGCGGCGGTGGATTACGGGCATTATCTGGAGAAACAATTGCGGCCACTGGCCGAAGCGATTTTTCATTTTATCGGCGAGGATTTTGCCGACCTCGCCGGTTTGCAGTTGTCGTTATTCTGAGACGTCCTGTAATAAGCCAATGGTATCCGGCATGTGCAGCACCAGATACACCAGAATGCCCAGCCAGAATACCGTACCAATACTGAACACCACTTTGGACACGGTGCGGAATTTATCTTCCCGTGGCTGAATGCCTTTTAAACGCATGGTGAGCTGGGTGGTGAAATTCACTGAGGCAATGTTAACCAGCAGCAGCGCTAAGGCGCCCAGCGCCAGCTGCCAATTCTGAATGCCCAGCATAATCCCCAGGGTTACTGTGGGCGGTAATAACGCCACCGCCACCATCACGCCCACCAGTACGGAAGAGACGCCGGTGGTAATTGATAAGGCGGCTGCGGCCCCGGAGGCCAGCGCCAGCGCCAGACTGCTGAGGCCAACATGGGTACGGCTCATCAGTTCGCTGGTTAAGTCGATGTTGGGTGACACCACCCCGATGCCAATCGAAATAACCAGCGCCAGTAGTAAGCCGGCCAGCAGGGTGCGCAGGGATTTGCGTACTTCTTTGATGTGGCCCAGGGTTGTGGCCAGCGACAGTGCCAGGTTCGGCCCCAGCAGTGGTGCAATCACCATGGCGCCGATAATCACCGCGACGTTATTTTCCATCAGGCCAATGGCGGCCACCACGGTGGATAAAAACACCAGCATCAGATAGTGCCCGTCCAGCTGGCTTTCCGCCGACAGCTGGTTGTACAGCGATTCGCGGGTGAGACTGGCTTTTTTGGTGCTGTCGTTGGGCAGGGATAATTCCAGCGGATACACCAGCACGCGGAAATTATTTTTGCCCGACATCAGCTCCTGCAGCTGATCCATCACCTTCTGCGATTTTTCGTTGCTGAGCAGGATTTTGATCACCGACTGATTGTCGCGCTGACCACTGATCCAGACATCACTGACTTCATTGCGTTTGGCCAGCCGCAGCACGTCGTCTTCCAGGGAAGCGGGGGATACAACTTCGATAATTTGCATGGTGTTTCCGGGGCAGATAAGTACGACGCCCAGTATAGATGTTTTTTTACAAAATCCGCCCCATCCATGCCGGAGCCATACCCAAGGCAATGACCGTCCGTTAAAATGCCGGCCTTTCCCGAGATGGCCGTGGCCTGTTATGAACCCCAATTCCGTTGCCCGTCTGCGTTTGCAGGAACTGGCCAAAGCGCGCCGGCCGTTTCTCGCCCGCGGCAGTAAAACGCAGCGCTGTGAGCAGTGTTTGCTGGCGCAGGCCAATTGTCTGTGTGCACAGCGGCCGCAGCCGGGTGGGCGTTGCGCGGTGTTGTTTATCATGTACCACGGCGAGGTGTTCAAACCGAGCAATACCGGCCGCTTAATTGCCGATGTGGTGGCCGATAACCACGCCTTTCAGTGGGACCGTACTCAGCATGATCCTGCCTTGCTGACGCTGCTGGCCGATCCGCGCTACCAGCCCATCGTGATTTTTCCGCACCAGTACGCCGAGCCGGAGCGCTGTATTGATTCACCACAGCAGCTGCCGGAGGTGGTCAGCGGGGCGAAAATTCCGTTGTTCGTGTTTCTGGATGGCACCTGGCGTGAGGCCAAAAAGATATTCCGCAGCCCTTACCTGCAGGGGCTGCCGGTGCTGGGCATTCAGCCGCAGCAGGCGTCGGCCTATCAGTTGCGCGAAGCGGCGCATCTGCATCAGCTGTGCACCGCCGAAGTAGGGGTGGAGGTGCTGAAACTGGCCGGTGATACCGACGCGGCCACGACTCTGAATGAGTACTTTGCGTTGTTCCGTGAGCGCTATTTATTGGGCAAAGCCAACATCAACCTACCGCCGCAGCGGCAGCTGAGTGAGCTGTTCGGGGCCGGCCATGATGGCGATTATCCCATCACTTGATTAAGCTGCCGCCAGCCCTCATATTGGCTGTCATCATTTTACTGAGGCCTGTTGCCTTGTTCCATTCAGTGTTGACCCCTCGTACGGTTCTGCTGCGCTTGCTGCTGTTGTGGCTGGCGTTGTCTGCGCTGCCGGCGGTGGCGGTGCAGAATGTACAGGGCATTCTGGCCAGTCCGGAACAGAGTTTTGAGGCGGCGCTGGAGCAACGGACGGCCGCCTGTTTCCGCCAGATCTGGGCGGACAGCCGTGACGAACGGTTGGATGACTCATCTTCCGATAGCGCCGCTTTACCATCGTTATGGGTGACGATAACGCCGGCCGGGTATCAACCGGTTTGCATTCCCCCTGCTGTTCCTCTTACCGCGATTGAGCGACGGCTGCCGCCCGCTCAAGCACCGCCTTACGCCTGATTTTCCGTCGTTTTTTTATTCATTTTTTTACGGCGCATCTGTGTGTGCCGGACGAGGAAATCAGTATGCAATCCCTGACCAAACGGGCCGTGGTGTACGGCCTGTGTTTAGTGCTCGGCCTGCTGGCCGTGCTGCCCAACGTCTTACCTGAGCGCATCGCGCAACAACTGCCGGACTGGTACAGCCAACAGACGCTGTCACTGGGGCTGGACCTGCGCGGTGGCTCGCAACTGCTGCTGGCATTAGACGAAACCACCTTGTTGCAGCAGGAACATCAACGCCTGGCCGATGAAGCGGCACGACTGCTGCGCGAACAACGCATCGGTCATGGCCCAATCAGCGTCAGCGACCGTCAGTTCAGTGTGCCGCTGCGCGATAGCCAGCGCGCTCAGGAAGCCGTGCAGCTGTTACAGCCGGTGCTGGAGCAGGGCACGCTGAGCCGTGCCTTCAGCATCAGTGCCGAGGGCTCTCGGGTACTGGTGGCGGCTACCGATAGTCACCGCAAGGCGCTGCTGGACGATGCCGTCGAGCGCAGCCTGGAAGTGGTGCGCCGCCGGCTGGATGAAAGCGGCCTGGTAGAACCCAGCATTACCCGTCAGGGCCGTGACAGCATTCTGGTGCAGATGCCGGGGGTGGAAGACCCGGCGCAGATCCGCGCGCTGCTGGGCACCACGGCGCAGCTGAATTTTCATTGGGTGGCCGACAGCCGCAGCAACGCGGCCCGAATCCAGCGCCCGCTGGCGGATGGCAGCCAAACCCTGTGGCTGGAGCGTGAAGTGGCCATGGCCGGCGAGCATGTGCGCGACGCGCAGCTGGGCTTTAACGCCGAGTCCGGCCAGCCGGTGGTGAACTTCCGTCTCGATTCGGCCGGCACTCGCATTTTTGGTGACCTGACCCAGGCCAACGTCGGCCGCGCACTGGCCATTGTGCTGGATAACCGGGTGATTACCGCGCCGGTGATCCGCTCGGTGATTGCCGGTGGCCAGGGAGAAATCAGCGGCGCGTTTACCAGTAAAGAAGCCTCAGAAGTGGCGCTGCTGCTGCGCTCCGGCGCCTTGCCGGCGCCGCTGGACGTGGTGGAAGAGCGCACCATCGGCCCCGATCTGGGCAGCGATGCCATCAGCATGGGCCTGACCACCGGGTTGCTGGGTGCCGCACTGGTACTGGCCTTTATGCTGCTGGCCTATGGTCGCTGGGGCTTGCTGGCCAGCGTAACGCTGAGCCTGAACGTCATGCTGATCTTTGCCGTGCTGACGGTGCTGGGGGCTACGCTGACTCTGCCGGGCATTGCCGGTCTGATCCTCACCATCGGTATGGCGGTGGACGCCAATATTCTGATTAACGAACGCATCCGCGAAGAAAGCCGCAATGGCCGCTCGCCGCAGCTGGCGTTAAAGCTGGGCTTCGATCGCGCCTACCGCACCATTGTCGATGCCAACGTCACCACATTGATTGCCGTGGGGCTGTTGTTTTTATTCGGTACCGGTCCGGTGCGGGGCTTTGCCGTCACCATCGGTATCGGTTTGCTCACCTCGATGTTCACGGCGATTGCGGTAACCCGCTTACTGCTGGAACTGGGGCAGCGCCGCCGGCCGCAGGCGCTGGCGGAATTACCGCTGCAACGCTGGCTGCAGCGGTTAACGCAAAAACCGCTGAATATTATGCGCGGGCGGGTGCTGGGGCTGGGGTTGTCGGTGCTGTTGTCGGTGGCATCGCTGGTGTTACTGGTGCAGCCCGGGCTGAATTACGGCATTGATTTCCGTGGCGGTACGCTGCTGGAAACCCATTTGCCACAAGTGCCGACCGACCAGTTGCGTGATGTGCTGGAGCAGCAGGGTTTCAGCCAGATCAGCCTGCAGGAGCTGGGCGGTGCTGGCGAATATTTGCTGCGTTTGCCGTTGGCGGCGGAAGGCGGCCATGCGCTGGCCGACGCGGTTAAAAGCAGTCTGCAGGCCCAGTGGCCGGAGGCTGAATTTCCACGCCTGGAAATGGTGGGGGCGAAAGTCAGCGGTCAGTTTGCCGATGTTACCATTCTGGCAGTACTGCTCGCCGTGACCGGGATGCTGGGCTATTTATGGCTGCGTTTTGAATCGCATTTTGCGCTGGCGGCCACCTTAACGGTGCTGCTGGATGTGACCAAAACCATCGGCTTTTTTGTGCTCACCGGTCTGGATTTTAATTTAACCGCCGTGGCAGCATTGCTGGCGCTGATCGGGTATTCGGTCAACGATAAAGTGGTGGTGTTCGACCGCGTGCGTGAAACGCTTCGTGCGCAGCCCGGCATGGATTGGCCGCAGGTGCTGAACGACAGCATTACCGCAACCTTAAGCCGTACCGTATTTACCTCGGTGACCACGGCACTGGCGTTGTTGCCGATGGCCATTGCCGGCGGTGCCGCAGTGGCCAGTTTTGCCCAGCCGATGCTGTTTGGCGTGGTGGTGGGAACCCTGTCGTCGATCTTTGTGGCCTCATCCATCCTCTATTATCTGGGCCAGCGCCGGCAGCGCTTGGGATTGGCGCAGCTGCGTCCGACGGATGAGGAAATTCAGCAGCAATTAAAGCTGATTCCATAAACACATTGGCAATAACACGGGCCTGTAACAGGCCCATTCAGGAGAGATGTGATGGTGTGGTTCATGTTGGTGGCCGGTCTGGTGCTGCTGATTATCGGAGCGGACGTGCTGGTGCGTGGTGCTGCGCGGCTGGCCGCTGCGTTTGGGGTGCCGGCACTGGTGATCGGTTTGACGGTGGTGGCGTTCGGCACCAGCGCACCCGAACTGGCGGTGAGCGTTAAATCATCCTTTGCCGGACAGGCGGAGCTGGCCATCGCCAATGTGGTCGGCAGCAATATTTTTAACGTGTTATTTATTCTGGGGTTGTCGGCGCTGGTCGCCCCGCTGGTGGTGTCGCAGCAACTGATCCGTCAGGACGTTCCCATCATGGTCGGCCTGTCGGCGCTGGTGGTGCTGATGACACTGGATGGCATGATCGGCCGGCTGGAAGCGTTAGTACTGGTTACCGGATTACTGCTGTATACCGTTTTTCTGTTTTATCAGGGACGTAAGAATAATGCGGCTGAGGCGGATGCAGGCAGCGACGCGGAGCCGGCTGCGCCGCTGTGGCAAAACCTGTTGCTGGTGGTGGGTGGTCTGGCCTTGCTGGTGCTGGGGTCACGCTGGTTGGTGGACAGTGCGGTCAGTATTGCTGCCTCATTTGGTGTCAGTGAAGCCGTGATAGGACTGACCATTATTGCTGCGGGTACATCATTACCGGAAGTCATGACCTCGGTCATGGCGACCCTTAAAGGTGAGCGCGATATCGCGGTTGGTAACGTGGTAGGCAGTAACGTTTTTAATATTCTGTGTGTGCTGGGGGTATCCGGACTGGTATCGCCGCAACCGCTGGTAGCCGGTGAACAATTATCCGGTATTGATATTCCGGTGATGCTGGCCGTAGCAGCCTTGTGTTTACCGCTGTTTTTTACCGGTGCTTTGCTTCACCGCAGCGAAGGGGCGGTATTTCTGTTGCTGTATCTGGCGTATGTGGGTTACATGGTGACGCTGGCAACCGCATCGCCATACAACGGTTTGCTGTTGCAAATCATCAGTTTCGGCTTATTGCCGCTGGTGGGATTATTCGTACTGCTAACGCTGGCGCATGATCTGCGCCAGCGTCGCAACGCTTAAATAACCCCAGGGAGCCTCTGGATAACTCTGCACAGCTCTGCGCGAGTCTTTCAGAGGCTCCCTAGCACTTTCCGCAGATGGTCATTTAATAAACGACCCTGCGGGTCCATTTCCTGACGTACCTTTAAGAAATCACCAAAACGCTCATAACGTGCGGCAAATTCTTTGGCGCTGAGGGTGTGAATTTTTCCCCAGTGCGGACGGCCATCGTATTTCCAGAAAATCGGCTCAATCGCCGCGAAGTATTTTTTATAATCCTTGTCATGGAAATTATGACAGCTGATGGCAAAACCATCGCGTTTATAAAACGGACTTAACCAGAAATCATCGGCCTGAATATAACGGGCTTCGATGGGGAAAATCACCGGGATTTTTTCTTTCTTAATGGTGGCCAGAATCTCGCGTAGACATTGCGGGCCGACTTCGGCGGGTACGCTGTATTCCATTTCGTTAAACAGAATATCGCGCAGATTACCGAAAATTTCGTGCGAGGCGCCGTAGCGGGTTTCCGGCTCGACGGTGCTGGCTCCGTAGTTCACCAGCCAGCTGCGTGCAAAAGGCACATAGTCGATCACATTCGACATCATGCGGAAGGCTTCATAGGCATCGCCGCTGGGCGGCGGTACGTCGGCAGGAATCTCGGCCGGATCAATTTTATCCAGTGAAATACCCAGCATGTAATCGCTGTGTGGCAGCGCATACATTTCATAATGGCGGTGCTGACGGCTCAGTTCGGCGGCGCGTTCCAGGCCTTCTTCTGCCGACATCATCCAGCTGTGTTCTTTGAGGTAATACGCCGGATCGGCCTGAATGCGGGCGCGGGTCATAATGCCCAGTGCGCCGAGGTGATTGCCACCGGCCCAGAATAAATCGCTGTTTTTATCCGGGCTGCAGTCAACGATGTCACCGCTGGTACTGGCAAAGCGCATCTGCCGCAGGTGTGTGGACAGGGTGCCAAGTTCGCGTCCGGTGCCGTGGGTCGAGGTGGCAATGGCGCCGGCAAATGACTGACTGTCGATGTCCGACATGTTGATGGTGGACAGACCCTGTTCCCACAGGCTTTTACCCAGCTGCGACAGGCGTGTACCGCCCAGCACATCGGCCTGACCGGTCGTGGTGTCGACGTTTTCGACGCCGCGCAGACGCGCCAGGGATAACAGTGTCTGGTCGGTGGGAACCAGCGCGCTGAAACTGTGGCCAGAGCCCACGCAGCGGATGGTTTGGTTGGCATTTTTCAGAATATCGAGCAGTTCCGCTTCATTGCGGGGTAACAGCCGCTCATTGGGCTGACAGCTCTGAGTGCCCGACCAGTTACTCCATGGCAGTACACGCTCGCCGTTACGGCCGATAATGCCGGCTTCGGCAACCGGTTTAACGCTGCTGTTGCAACCGCTGGTGACGGTTGTACCGCCGGCAACTAACCCAACCGCACTGAGCTTCAGCAGATTGCGGCGGCTTAACGCAATACGATCAAAATTCATCCTTACTGCTCCCGGCTCATGTAGCGGATGAGATCTTCCAGTTCCTGTGGCCCGCATTCGTTGCAGGTGCCCATGGCCGGCATATTGCCGGTACCCCGGATGGCATTTTCCACCATCTGTGGCAGACCTTTTTTCAGCCAGGGCTGCCAGTCGCGGCTGAAGCTGCGCGGTGCACCGGACACGGCTGCGCCATGACAGGCCTGGCAATAGAGTTCGTACAGTTCGTGGGTGTAGTCATCATCGGCGTGGGCGGCCGGCAGCACAGTGACCAGCAGCAGCGCGGTGAGTGTTTTTCTCATTATTATTGTTCCGTGACTCGATAAAACGGAACGATAGTACAACTTTGCTGGCAGGCAGGAAAAGCAGCCACAGCACATTGGCCGTTCTGGTGGTATGGCATTGGCTGGTCGTGAGGTTGCGGTCTGACAATCAGCGCCCGGAAGTGGCCTGCAGCAGGTAGCGTGATGGCGGCAGTGGCCGGTAAAAGCGCTGCCACAGGCGTTGCTGCAGGAAGCGGTCGATACGTTGCAGCTGTACCTGTTGGGGGGGCAGTGCCGGCAGCGCCGTGCGCAGAAACGCCAGGGTTTCCGGATAGGGATGACCAATTAACACGGCATAGCCACGCTTGCGCGCCCGCGCTACGGCCTGGTCAAACTGGCGCTGCAGCGCCGCCGGGCGGAGGTCGTTATCCAGAAACACATCGCGCTCCAGCGCCGGAATGCCGGCCAGCATGGCCTGTTCCAGCGCCACGCTGTTGGGGTTGGTAAGGCTGTCGACAAAGTACAGACCGGCTGCGGCAATCACCGGCATCAGGGCGGCCATTGCCTCGGTGTTTTGGGTCAGCAGGCTGCCCATGTGGTTATTCACCCCCTGCACATGGGGAATGGCGGCCAGGTTATCGCGCAGAGTTTGCTGCAGGGTGGCGGCGTCCATGTCGGGGTACAAGCCACCGGGGCCAAGTTTGGCGCCCTGTTCGTTGGCCATCGGTGCGTGCAGCAGAATGCCATGGCCTTGCTGGAACGCCTGGCTGGCCAGGCTGCGGGCATGCGGCGTATGGGGCAGAAAGGCCAGGTTCAGCGGGCCGGGCAGGGCCAGGGTTTGCTGGCCCAGCGCACGGTTGTTGCCGACATCATCAATAATCAGCAGCAGCTGGGCGGCTTGGGCACTGCTGCTGAGGCCGAGCCAGAACAGAATACAACGCAGCAATTAAGGTTCCCGGCGGGCCCCCAGAATGGTCAGGCCGCGCAGCAGGGTGTGGGCTTCGTAGAGTTGGAAGTCTTTTTTCAGCAGTTCGCTGCCGGGGTCGGCCACATCGGCATTTTCGGTACCGGCGTCGCTGTCATCGCTTTTGCTGGTGTTGCGCAGGTGGCCGGGCAGGTTGGATTCTTTGTACACGCGCTGCTCCAGCGGCGTGACTTCGCTTTGTTCAATCACAATATCCGGGCGGATGCCCTGAGCCTGAATGGAGCGGCCATTGGGAGTGAAGTAGCGGGCGGTGGTCAGTTTCACCGCGCTGTCTTCGGTGATCGGTAACACACTTTGTACCGAGCCTTTGCCGAACGACTGGGTGCCGACAATTAACGCACGCTGATGGTCCTGCAGGGCGCCGGCGACAATCTCCGACGCCGAGGCTGAGCCGGCGTTAATTAAGACCACCACCGGGACATCGCCGGCCGGGGTGTGGCTGGTGGCTGAATAGCTCACTTCAGAATTGCTGGCGCGGCCTTCGGTATAGACAATCAGGCCGGTGCTGATAAAGGCATCCACCACTTCCACCGCGGCATCCAGAACGCCGCCGGGGTTATTGCGCAGATCCAGAATAATGCCGTTCAGCGGCCTGGATTTATCGCTGTGCCATTGCTCCAGCGCAGCCATTAAATCGGCGCCGGTATTTTCCTGAAACTGGGTAATGCGCACATAGCCAATGCCGTTGCTGAGCATTTCATTGCGGACGCTGGCCACTTTGATTTCGGCCCGGGTGAGGGTGAAGCTGAGCAGGGATTTTTCGCCGGGGCGGCGGATTTCCAGTTCAATATCGGTACCCGGTGCGCCGCGCATTTTTTCCACGGCATCGTTCAGGTTCATGCCCATTACGGCGTCGCCGTCGAGACTGACGATCAGGTCACCGGCGCGGATACCGGCTTGTTGCGCCGGCGTGTCATCAATGGGTGTCACCACCAGAATCAGACCGTCCTGCATGCTCACTTCAATACCCAGGCCACCAAATTTGCCCGAGGTATTTTCCTGCAGATCGGCAAAGGCATCGGCCTGCAGATAGGCCGAATGCGGATCGAGTGAACTGAGCATGCCGTTAATGGCGTATTCAAACAGGGTTTTATCGTCGATTTCTTCCACATACGCGCTGCGGATGCGGTCAAAAATTTCGGTGAAATTACGTAATTCCTGCAGCGGCAGCGGGCCTTCGACAGGACGCTCCGCGGTTGCCGCCGCTGCGTCAGCCGGGTGCTCTTCCGTGGCATTAACCGCCAGCGGCCAGCACAGGCAGCCGAGCACAGCGGGAGCAATAAAATGGCGGAGCAGGGACACAGAATTCAGCATGACAATACCCGGTTCAGATCAACGCCACGCAGCATGGCATAAATTGGTCAGCGTTTCAGCCACAGGGCAGGGTCCTGCGGGCGGCCACGATGACGGATTTCAAAATACAGCGACGCCTCGGTATTACCGCCGCTGCGTCCGGCGCTGCTGATAATGTCGCCCTGGTTCACCCAGCTGCCGACATCGCGCAATAACGCCTGGTTGTGTGCGTACAGGCTCAGGTAGCCCTGGCCGTGGTCAAGAATAAGAATCAGGCCAAAGCCGCGCAGCCAGTCGGCAAACACCACCCGGCCATGATGTACGGCGCGCACATAGTCACCCTCGCGCGCCGCCAGCAGCCAGCCTTCATGGCGGCCGCCGCCATCGCGGCGCTGACTGCCAAAGGCCTGCAGTACTGCTGTGCGTAATGGGGGCGGTAAGCGGCCTTTAAGGCTGCTGATCGGGCGGGCGTCCAGCTGGCGTGGGCTGTTATCGAGCAGGTTGGCGACTTCCGTCAGCAGCTGTTCCAGTCGTTTGCGGTCGGTTTCTTTTTGCTGCAGCCGTTGCTGTTCGGTTTTCATCTCGCCCTGCAGTTTGGCCAGTAACTGCTGTTGTTGCTGTTTGCGCTGTTGCAGTTGGCGGTTGCTGGTAATCAGCTCTTGTTCGCTGCGTTGCAGCTGCTGTTCGCTGGCGGCAATTAAGGCGGCGAGATTATCCAGCCGGGCCAGTTCGGCCAGAATCTGGTTGATGCGTTCAATGCGGGCGCTGTTGAAATAACTGAAGTAGCGCAGCATACGCTGCGCCTGTTGCGGGTCATCCTGGTTCAGCAGCAGTTTCAGCGGGCCTTGCTGGCCCATTTTCTGCGCCGCGCGGATTTGCTCGGCCAGATGCTGACGGTGCTGCTGCTGTAAGTCACGGAGCTGTCCCTGCTCCTGTCGCAGCTTTTTTAGGCGGGCCTGCTCCTCCGTCAGCTGGGTACGGATAGCGTTGATCTGTTTGGTCAGCTCGGCAATTTCGAGGTCGGACTGACGCAGTGCAGCATTCAGCTGGCCGGATTCCTGCTGCGCATTGCGCAACCAGCTTTCCAGTTTGCTGATCTCTGCTTTCAGGGCATCCAGCCGGGCCTGGTCGTCAGCCTGTGCCGGCAGTGCCAGCAGCAGGCAGAGGCCCAGTATTCCTGTGATGGTTTTCATGCTCAGTTGCCGTAACGGACCAGTGGCCGGCCGGTCATTTCGGCTGGCTGCTCCAGCCCCATCATGGTCAGCAGGGTCGGGGCGATGTCGCACAGGCTGCCTTCGCTGAGGCTGACCGGTTCCTGACGGGCATTCACATAAACCAGATTCACCGGGCCGGTGGTGTGCTGAGTCATGGCCTGGCCATTGTCGTCCAGCATTTGCTCGGCGTTGCCGTGGTCGGCGGTGATCAGGCATTCGCCGCCCACTTCCAGCAGCGCGTCGGTAACGCGGCGGATGCATTCGTCGATGCATTCCGCGGCTTTTACGGCGGCTTCGTACACGCCGGTGTGGCCGACCATGTCGCCATTGGCGTAGTTGCACACGATCAGGTCGAACTCGCGGTTTTTAATGGCGGCCACCAGTTTGTCGGTGACTTCCGGCGCGCTCATTTCCGGCTGCAGATCGTAGGTGGCGACGTTGGGGGATTTCACCAGAATGCGGGTTTCGCCCGGGTATTCTTCCTCACGGCCACCGGAAAAGAAGAACGTAACGTGGGCGTATTTCTCGGTTTCAGCAATCCGCAGCTGGGTTAAGCCGAGGTTGGAAACGTATTCGCCGATGCCGTTGCTGAGGGTTTCCGGTGGGAAGGCACAGCTGGCCGGAATGTCGGCGGCGTATTCGGTCAGCATCACGAAGTCGGCCAGTGCTGGCCGCGCCGCGCGCTCAAACCCTTTGAACTCGTCACCACCAACAAAGGCGCGGGTTAATTCACGGGCGCGATCGGGGCGGAAGTTAAAGAAAATAATGCTGTCGCCGTCCTGTACGCGGCCATCGGCGCCTTCAATCACCGTAGCTTTAACGAATTCATCGTTTTCGCCGCGTTCGTAAGCGGCCGCCAGCGCAGCGCTGGCGCTTGGGGCGGTGAACTCGCCTGTGGCCAGGGTCATGGCATCGTAACCGGCCTGTACCCGTTCCCAGCGGTTGTCGCGGTCCATGGAAAAGAAGCGGCCAATCACGGTGGCGATCTGACCATTACCCAGTGCCGCGAAGGTATCTTCAATCAGCTTAATGGACGGCGCGGCAGAGCGCGGCGGCATATCGCGGCCATCAAGAATGGCGTGCACAAACACACGTTGCGCGCCGCGGGCTTTGGCCATCTGCAGCAGCGCCACCAGATGTTCTTCATGGCTGTGCACGCCGCCCGGTGACAGCAGGCCGGTAAAGTGTACAGCGGCGTTATTGGCCACGGCTTTGTCGATGGCGGCACAGAGGGCGGCGTTCTGCTGCAGCTCGCCGTCTTTAATGGCTTTGTTGATGCGGGTGAAGTTCTGATACACCACGCGGCCGGCGCCCAGGTTCATGTGGCCCACTTCAGAGTTGCCCATCTGACCGTCCGGCAGACCGACTGCCTCGCCGGACGTCTGAATCAGCACGTTCGGGTATTGCTGCAGCAGACGATCCCAGGTGGGTGTATTGGCATTGGCAATGGCGTTGTTGGCGGTTTCTTCGCGATAGCCCCAGCCATCGAGAATGATCAGTGCGGTCGGTACAGGACGTGCATTCATGCAATAGAACTCTGAAGGTTGCCGGAATGCCGCCATTGTACCCAAAAAGTGCAGCCTGTGCGCCTGCACGGCGGACGCCGCCCGATTGATTTTTTCAAGCACGGCGATAGTCATGGCCGGGGGCGCTTTGTGGCGGTGGTTCAGGGCGCGGGCAGGCGTTATACTGCCGGCCCTGATTAATCTGACTGAACTGAGTAACTATGGATCGTCTGTTTGAATTTATCGGCAATAACTGGTGGCTGGTGGGCTTGTGGGCCGTGTTTTTACTGGCGTTGCTGCGCGACAACAATCAGCGCAGCGGTAAAACCGTCAGCCCCTCTGAAGCCACGCTGATGATCAATAAAGAAAATGCGCTGGTACTGGATATCCGTGACAAGAAGGATTTCAGTGCCGGTCACCTGGCCAATGCCCTGAATATTCCTTATGCCAATCTGGCTACCCGCCTGGATGAGCTGAGCGCCCACAAAGAGCGGCCGATCATCCTGGTGTGCAAATCCGGCCAGACCGTCACCGTTGCCGGCAAAATGCTGCGTGAAAAAGGCTTTAATGCCGTGCGCATGAGTGGCGGCATGATGGAATGGAACAACCTTAATCTGCCCGTCGTACGCGGCTGAAACCAACAATAAAATACAGGACCGAAATCATGGCCGAGAACCAGCAGCCCCAATTTGCTTTGCAGCGTCTGTACATTAAAGACGCTTCCTTTGAAGCACCGAATTCACCAATGGCGTTCACCAAAGAATGGCAGCCCGAGATCAAACTGGATCTGAACAGCGGCGCCCGCAAGCTGGACGACAGCCATTACGAAGTGTTCATTAAGGTAACCGTTACCGCCACCAACGCCGATGAAACCGCGTTTTTGGTAGAGCTGGTACAGGCCGGCCTGTTCGCCATGGTGAACATTCCGGAAGAGCAGATGAAGCCGATGCTGGGCGCCATGTGCCCGAACATCCTGTTCCCGTACCTGCGCGAAAGCATCGACAGCCTGGTGGTAAAAGGCGGCTTCCCGGCCCTGATGCTGGCGCCGATCAACTTCGATGCCCTGTACCAGCAGCGTGCGGCGCAGGAAGCGGCACAGCAGGCGGAAGCACCGCAAGCGACACACTGATCAGCGTCAGCACTGCGTGCTGAATGCTTGACGGGAGACGGAAGAAGCAAAGGCATGCAAAACGCTCGCTGCGCTTGACGGGAGATGGGAGATGCCAAAAATCGTCCAGCGTCTCCCGTCTCCCGTCTCCCGTCTCCCGTCTCCCGTCTCCCGTCTCCCGTCTCCCGTCTCCCGTCTCCCGTTAAGCGTTCTTCAATACCTAAATAGCTTTCCCGTATCCGTGGCAATATAAAGCCGCCCCTGGGTATCCGTTGTCAGCGCGCGTAAGCGCTCATTCAGTTCACTCAGTAAGCGCTCTTCTGCTACGGCTTCCGTGTCTTGCAGCGTCACCCGATTCAGGTGTTGTAGTTTCAGTGCCCCGGCCAGCAGGTTGCCCTGCCAGTGCGGATGGGCCGCACCGCTGTAACGCAGCAGGGAGCCGGGGGCGATGGAGGGATCGTACATTTTCACCGGATCGGTCATGTCTGGCCGACTGCGTGACTCCCCGACAAACATCGGGTTCCAGTATTCCTTACCCCAGGAAACGACCGGCCAGCCATAATTCTGGCCCGGCTTGATCAGGTTGATTTCATCACCACCGCGTGGCCCATGCTCAATGGCCCAAAGTCTTTTATGCTGCCGGTCGTAAGCCAGCCCCTGTGGGTTACGGTGGCCGTAAGACCAGATCTCCGGCAAGGCGTCTGGCTGATTAAGAAAAGGGTTATCCGCCGGGATGGTGCCGTCGCGCGTCAGGCGCAGAATTTTACCAGCGTGAGAATCCAGTCGCTGTGCCAGCCCCCGCTCCCCGCGATCACCGATACTGAAGAACACATGCTGCTCGTCAAAGGCGATACGGCTGCCAAAATGTTGACCGCTGGCGGTCGCTGAGCGGGTCTTGAGCAGGGTTTGCCAGTTATGCAGTTGTAATGGCTGGCGCTGGATATCCAGTCGGGCGCGGCCTAAGGCGGTGACCGCCTTGCCATTGTCCTGCGGCGCGCTCCAGGTGAAATAAATCCAGCCCCCGGGTTGATAGTCGGGCGGTACGGCAATATCCAGCAGGCCACCCTGGCCGTTAAACCAGACATCCGGGGTGCCGCCTACGGCGGCAAGGTTGCCGCTGGCGGTGTCAAATAATTGCAGGGTTCCGGCGCGTTCGCTGATCAATAGCTGCCCGGAGGCTACAAAGGCCATGCCCCAGGGCTGGTTGAGTTTATCGGTCAGCAGCTGCGGTGCCGGTGCGGCTTGCAGCCCTCCGGTAAACAGGGTAGCAATCAGCAACAACAGAGTTTTCATGGCAGCCTCCGTAGGTTATTGGCCCCCAGCATAGCCCAACTGGCGCCAGCCTTCGTACACCATCACCGCCACGGCGTTGGACAGGTTCATACTGCGCGACTGCGGCAGCATCGGCAGGCGCAACCAGCGTGAATGTGGTATCTGCAGACGGATATCCTCTGGCAGTCCGCGGGTTTCCGGACCAAACAGCAAATAATCCCCGGCCTGGAACTGTGCTGCTGAGTGGGTAGTGCTGCCTTTGGTTGTCAGGGCGAAAATCCTCTCTGGTTGCTGACTTGCGACAAAGTCTGCAAAGTTTGGGTATTGGCGTATGTGGGTGAATTCGGAATAATCCAGCCCGGCGCGGCGCAGGCTTTTTTCATCCATGCTGAACCCCAGCGGTTCAATCAGATGCAACTGGCAGCCGGTGTTGGCGCATAAACGGATAATATTGCCGGTGTTGGGCGGTATTTCCGGTTCGAACAGTACAATATTGAACATTCATACTCCTGGCAGACTAACGGACAAGAACGACTATTTTTGTCAGATTAGGCAGGTTGCGCCATAACATTAATTATGCGGCACCGGTATTTTTGCAGGATGATTTTAATAACACCGGCGCGCTGGAAAATCCCTCGGGTTTGGCCACCTTCGGGATTTTCCGCGGCCACGACCGGGTTATTTACTGGCGGGAAGTGGGGCGCTGATCAGTCGTCCCCGTCGTGGTCCTGGTCATCGTCATCATGACCGGCGCCATCCATATTCAGCTCTTTGATTTTCCGGGTCAGGGTATTACGGCCCCAGCCCAGCAGGGCGGCGGCATCGCGGCGACGACCGGCGGTATGTTGCAGGGCGGTTTCAATCATAATCCGCTCGAACGCCGGCACGGCGATATCCAGCAGGTTTTTTACCCCGTGGGTGAGTTGCTGATCAGCCCAGTAACGCAACCCCTGTTCCCAGTTGCCTGAGGTTTGGGCATTGCCTTGCTGGTTCAGTAATTCCGGTGGCAGGTCGCTGATTAACACTTCGCGGCCGGACGCCATAACGGTAATCCAACGGCAGATATTCTCCAGCTGGCGGACGTTGCCGGGCCAGTCGAGCGAACTTAAATAATGCTCGGTTTCCGGGCGCAGTACTTTAATTTCAGAATTTAATTCTTCGGCGGCGCGCTTCAGGAAGTGCGTTAATAACTTCGGAATATCTTCGCGGCGGTCAGCTAATCTGGGCAGATGAATGCGGATGACGTTCAGACGGTGGAATAAGTCTTCGCGGAAGCGGCCTTCTTTGACCAGGGTTTCCAGGTTCTGGTGGGTGGCGGCAATAATACGCACATTCACTTTAACCGGGGTGGTGCCACCAACGCGGTAAAACTCGCCGTCGGCCAGTACCCGCAACAAACGGGTTTGGGTATCGGCCGGCATATCGCCGATTTCATCCAGAAACAGGGTGCCGCCGTTGGCCTGTTCAAAGCGACCATGACGCTGGCCACCGGCGCCGGTAAAAGAGCCTTTTTCGTGGCCGAATAATTCAGATTCAATCAGATCTTTGGGAATGGCGGCCATATTCAGGGCAATAAAAGGCTGCGCTGAACGCGGGCTGTGCTTATGCAGTGCATGGGCCACCAGTTCTTTACCGGTACCCGACTCACCATTAATTAACACGGTAATGTTGGACTGGGACAGCCGGCCGATGGCGCGGAAAACTTCCTGCATGGCCGGTGCTTCACCAATAATTTCCGGTGTGCTGTCGGCATCGGCGACCGGTTCCTGCGCGGCATTCAGTTCAGCAAAGTGGTTTACCGCCCGTTGCAGCAGGCTGACGGCTTCATCCACATCAAAGGGTTTGGGTAAATATTCAAATGCCCCTTGCTGGTAGGACGATACTGCACTTTCCAGATCGGAGTGCGCCGTCATAATAATGACCGGTAATTCCGGATGCGCCTGTTGTGCCTGGCGCAGCAACGCCAGACCATCCAGGCCGGGCATACGGATATCGGAAATAATGGCATCGGGATGCTCGTGCTGCAGAGCCTGCAGTGCCGGTTCTGCCTGTTCAAACACCCGGGTATTCAGGCCTGCCTGTTGCAGGGCTTTTTCCAGTACCCAGCGGATCGATTTATCGTCATCAATAATCCAGACAGTATTCATAATTATTCCAACGGTAAGTAAATGGAGAAGACGGTTTTATTGTCCTGGCTGCTGAACTCAATAATGCCGCTTTTTTGATTAATGATGGACTGAGCGATGGATAACCCCAGTCCGGTACCATCGGCGCGGCCGCTGACCATGGGATAAAAAAGATTTTCGCGCAGTTCCATGGGAATGCCCGGGCCGTTATCAGCGATATCAATTTTGGCCACCAGACGGTGGCGCTGATGGCCAATGGTAAATTGCCGTATCGTACGGGTGCGCAGGCTCAGGGTCGGCTGCTCGATGGCCGGCAGGGCTTCCAACATGGCCTGCATGGCATTACGGCTGATGTTCAGCATGGCCTGAATCAGCTGGCCTTTGTCGGCCAGCAATTCCGGAATAGAGGGGTCATAATCGCGCAGAATGCGGATGCGGCCGGCCGATTCCACTTCAATCAGCTGGCATACCCGTTCCAGCACTTCGTGAATATTCACCTGTTCCTGGCGCGGAATCTGGCGCGGGCCCAGCAGCCGGTCAACCAGATCACGCAGGCGGTCAGCCTCTTCAATAATAATATTGGTGTATTCCTTTAAACCCGCTGACGGCAGCTCGCGTTCCAGTAACTGCGCGGCGCCCCGGATGCCGCCAAGGGGGTTTTTAATTTCATGGGCTAAACCGCGCACCAGTGAACGGGTGGTTTCCTGGGTGGCAATCAGCTGTTCTTCCCGGCTGATGCGCATCAGGCGGTCGCGGCCCTGCAGTTCGATCAGTAACGAGGGCTTGCGGGTTTCCGGGTGCAGCACCGGGCTGGCGCTGTAATCCAGCGTGATTTGCGTATGGTTGTGCAGATGAATAACGGCTTCGCGCTTGGTAAAAGAGTGATTGCTGCGGATGGCTTCATAGAGCGCCTGGGTCGCCTCATCGGACTCGATGGCCAGATCGGGAAAAAACACCCCCACACCGCGCTTGCCGCTCATTTCCAGCAGGGCTTCGGCGGCCGGGTTCATGTACAGCACGTTCAGTTTACTGTCGAGCAGCAAAATGCCGGTGTTCAGGTGTTCCAGCAGGCGCTGGTTAATGATGGCGCTGGCCAGCATGGCGTTCTCCGTGTGTGGCCGGCCGGTTAGCGGCTGGCCATAGGGGGCTCCTGTGCGGTATCAGCAAAAAACACGCCATAAATACTGGCTGCACAATACTGGGGCTGTGGCAGGGTTTTAATGCCGCGAACAGGCTCAGTAAGGGCTAATGGCGGGCTGATAATGCACCTTAATAGAGCGTTTCGGAGATAGTTTGCACCAAAATAGTTCTTTGTGTCAGGGGGCGCGGCGCAGTACCGAGGCCCGCTGAACAAAAATGGTCACCGCATTGCTGCTGATCAGGGTTTTTCCGGCCGGGTCCCGTACCACCATCTGCAAGGTGTGCTCCCCGCGCTCCAGGTTCTGTAACTGAAATGAGGTTTGCCGGCCCTGCCGCATCACCGTGCCATTGCGGATTAACAGCAGGCTGTCGCTTTCACGCAGACCAGGACTGAGCACCCCCGACACGTCCACATTACCGGCCTGGCCGATGGGCAGTTGCTGGCCATCAACCGGGGTAATAATGCTGAGGCTGGTGTAGCTGAAGGAGGGCTCGTTGACTTTGGCCGGTTGCGGCGCGCTGTCGGGAATGCGCACCGCCGGAATGGAGGGTAATTCACGCACTTCGTGGCGCTGGGCGTTGGCGCCGGGTTTGTCGCTGAAGGTAACGTTGCCATCGGCATCGCGGGAAATGTACACCTCGGTGGCCAATACCTGGGCGCTTACAACGCACAGCAGCAGTAACAGAAATTTCATTGCACGCTCCATAACAGGCGGAATACCTGAAACGCTATTATTCCCTGTGCCGTCGCTGCAGGCAAAGACGGAATGCGCCGCTTTGCGCCAGCCTGCTGGCGGGGGGTGTCAGGCGGCGCTGATCTTGTTATTCTGGCGCCCGTTTTTTGTGCTGGCTCTGCCACCTGAAAGGAATTTGTATGGATTATTCTGCCCTGAAACACAGCCATGCCGGTTTGGCCTACCTGAGCATTATGCTGTTCGTTATACGCTTCGGTTTGTTTTATTTTGCTCCGCACTGGCGGCGGAATAAATTGCTGAAAATTGTGCCGCATATTATCGACACATTGTTATTGGTGTTCGCCATTATGCTGTGCATTCAGATCAGCCAGTATCCGCTGACCCACCATTGGCTGACTGCCAAAGTGTTGGCATTGCTGGCCTATATCGGCTTTGGTGTTGCTGCTATTAAACGGGCCAGTCGTCCGGCGTTTGCCGGTGCGGTGCTGAGCTTCGGTTATATGCTGGGCGTGGCCAAAACCAAGTCGGTATTGTCCTGGCTGGTGTTGCTGTAATTTACGGTTACGCACAAAAAAGCCGGCAAGATTCTTGCCGGCTTTTTTGTTTTCTGCGCCTGGATTGGGCGCAGATTATTACAGCGAAAAGTTGCTGATTTCTTCCTGCAGGCGCTGCGCCTGTTCGTTCAGGCTGATTACTGCCTGATTAATACGGGCGGCGCTGTCACTGCCCTGGCTGCTGAGTTCTTTGGCGTCGCTGAGGTTGCTGTTAATTTCGTTAATCACCGAGGTTTGCTCTTCAATGGCCGAGGCAATCTGCAGAATGCGGTCGCTGATGCTTTGTAAGGCAGTGGAAATTCCGCGCACACTGCCTTCGGATTCGCTGGCAAATTCCACGGTTTTAACGGCTTTTTTCTGGCTTTCACTCATGGTGCTGACGGCCCGGTTTACCCCGGCGCGCAGCTTTTCAATCATGACATTAATATCGCCGGTCGACTGCTGGGTTTTACTGGCCAGTGTCCGTACTTCATCGGCCACCACGGCAAAGCCCCGGCCTTGTTCACCGGCACGGGCTGCTTCAATAGCGGCGTTCAGCGCCAGCAGGTTGGTTTGTTCGGCAATGCCTTTAATTACATCCAGCACGGACGCAATATTGGTGGTTTCTGCCACCAGTTCCTGAATCACTTCACCGGAATGGTTGACGTTGTCGGCCAGGGCCTGAATTTCTTCCATGGCATGCTGGAATTTACCCGACACTTCCCGGGCTGATTTATCGGCGTGTTTGGCTTCCTCGGAAACCTGCTGGGTATTGACCGATACTTCCTGAATGGCCAGGCTCATTTCGTGGTTGGCGGTCGCCACCAGACTCATGGCATCTTCGTAGGCCTGACTGATGCGCTGGCTTTCACTGGCGCTGCTGTCGAGGTTCTGGCTGTTACCGGCAACATCGGTACCGACATCGCGGATGGTGCCGATCATGTGCTGCATACCCTGCAGGAACTGGTTGAAATTGCGGCTCAGCTGCCCCAGTTCATCCTTACCCAGCTCTGGCATGCGGTGGCGTAAATCACCACGGCCGCCGGCCATCTGCGCCAGCACCCGGGCCAGCTCATTGACCGGGCGGGTGATCAGACGCGGGAAATACACGCCGGCAATGACCACCAGTAGCAGCGCAACCAGCAGTAACATGGCGATGGTCGACATCGCCTGTTCACGGGTTTGCTGGGCTTGCTGCTGCATCTGCTGGGCTTCACTGCCTAAGAACTCACCCAGTTTATCCAGCGTGGTGCGGATGCGTTCAAATTCTTCATCCAGTTCGCCGGTGCTCATGGCCATAACGGTTGCGGTACCGAGGCGGAAATTAACGGCATCCTGAACCAGCTCTTCGCTGCGCGGGCGCCACTGGGAAAATTGTTGCAGAAAATCACCGGCCAGGGCGCGGGCCGCGGGTGAAATACCGGCTTGCTGAATTTTTTGCAGCCGGTCGGCGACCTGTTGCAGGTTTTCTTTGTGCATTTCCAGAAAGGCGTCCTGATGCAAACCGGAAGCAATGGTGCGTTCGGCAATCTGTGCCTGAAACATATCGCGATCAGCATTCAGGGTTAATTCAATGGCAGGAATATAAATTTCATTAATGCTGCTGTACTGGGCGCTGATGCGATTCAGTGTGGAAATCTGCAAGGCGGATAATACGAGCATTAAAATACCCACCAGAGCGATGGGTACCAGTAATTTTTTACGCAGGCTGAGATCGGACCAGGACATAGGACACTCCTTTCTGTGCACCTTGGGTTATCGGCACCATAAGGCGTTAGTTTAGAAGCTCCCCGGGGTTTTGCCCGCCAGGCGGCAAAGAATGGCGTTCAGCGCGGCGGATCGGCGCGATTGGCGTTACTGCTGTTCAGACGGAACCAGCCAGCAATGCTGTAACGGTCATTTAACGCAGGTACCACTTCGTGGGGAAATTCTTCACTTAAAAAGGTAACCAGGGTGCCAAAGGTGGGAGCGACGCGCAGTAATTCGTCGTCCTGATTTTCTGCGTTATAAATAATTAACTCACCACCGTCGCCGGGTTGCCAGCCGGGGTTCAGATACAGCACCGTGGTTAAGATGCGGTTGGCCTGCCCCCGGAAGGCATCCAGATGTTTGCGGTAAAAATCACCCGGCTGGTAATAGGCGAAGTGGCATTCGTAGCTGAACAGGCCGAGAAATAACCGCCGGTTCAGATAGGTCTGTAATTCCGCCATAAAATCCAGCCAGGCTTTTTCGCTGCTGTCGGTGTTGCCCAGCCAGCGGATTTTATCGCGGCGGATACGGCTGTTGAGCTGATGTTCCTGTTGCCGGCCGGTACCTGCCTGACGAAAATCATCGTCCTGTAACTGCTGGATGCGCTGATATAAGGCCTGGGTTAAGGCGTCCGGAATGGCCTGCGTGGTAATAGCGTAGCCCTGTTCATAAAGTGCGTTGGCAATGCTGTCGAACAGGGTTTCAGTAGCAGGCACGCTGTGCTCCGGGCCGTGGTAAAGGGAGAAGCGTTTTACCGGAAGGCCCGCAGCAGGAACAACAAAATAATGTTGTCGTGTCGATGCTCGAAGTTTCTGGTTAGCTGAGCAGAATCCAGACTGCCAGCACGGCAAATACGGCGCTGGTGATATAGCGGGCCAGCGCCAGCGGCAAATGCTGCATTAAACGCTGGCCGTAATACACCACCGGTACGTTGGCGATCAGCATGCCCAGCGTGGTGCCCAGGGTTACCCACAATACGGAACTGAATTCCGCTGCCAGCAGCACCGTGGCGACCTGGGTTTTGTCTCCGATTTCGGCCAGGAAAAACAAGACCGTGGTGGCGGCAAACGCTCCCCAGGCCTGGTGGGTATCGACGCTGTCATCGTCTTTATCGGGCACTAATACCCACACCGCCATCAGCGCAAAGCCGGCGACCAATAGCCAGCGTGCGGCGTCGCCCTGTAGCCACAGCTGCAGCGATTGCCCCAGCCATACGCCCAGCCAGGCCGAGGCGGCATGGTTCAGTAAGGTAGCGAGCAGAATACCGGCGACGATGGCGCGCTTTTTATGGAAACGCGCTGCCAGTAACAGCGACAATAATTGGGTTTTATCACCGATTTCAGCCACCGCCACCGCCAGTGTGGAGGTTAAAAACGCAGAGTGCTGAACTGAATCCAGCAAAGATGCAGAGTAAAGAGACATAAACAATACCGGGGCGGAGAGCATTAACCAAAGACAAACAACACAGCTCCGCCCGGATCTGTGGGTGTTTGTCTCAGGTCTCATCAAACCCGCCGCAGGCGGGTCGCCGGTGCCATGAGCGTGAGGCTCAAGTCTGTTGACACAGGCGCTCTGACATCAGAGCAGATTACTCCCCCAAGAGAGGCGCGCACTATAACAACCCCTGTTATGGCTGTCATCCGGCGGTGGATTTTCAATAAAAAATTCCAATCATGAAGAATAAATTTTTTCGATTTACGCTCCGGAATTCTGGTGGAAATATGCGCCGCATCAGCCCCCTGCCCAGCCTCACCGAGGTGACTATGAGCCAAGCCAGCCTGTACGACGAATACGACGATATTGACGAGCAGCCTAACAGCCGCAACAGCAAAACCCGTGGCCGCAGTGCCGATTATGATAAAAAACGCCGCCGTGCCGAGCGCATTCTGGAGCAGGCCAGGCTGCGTGAATTGCTGGGTTACGATATCGATTATCAGGACTGATGCCTGAATCGCATAAGAGGCGCCATGAGCGCCTCTTTTTCTTTGCCGGTTAACGTGGTTTCATCCCCGCAGCCGACCTGTTTTTTGTCCCGCTGCGGAGCCCGCATGAATAACCGTACTGCCTTTCTCGATATTCTGAAAAGCCTGATGCGCAGTCCGGCAGTGGTCGGCGCAGAACATTCTTTTTTCCGGGTGCTGCAGCGTGAGCTGGAGGAGCGGGGCGCTAAGGTTACCTGGTATGAAGGCGTACTGGTGGCGCAGGGCAACGACCCGATGAGCCTGATGTTTTCGGCCCACATTGACCGTCACGGCCTGGTCTGCACCGGCCCTAATGAATTTCAGTACGCCGCCTTTGTGTCCGGTGGCCGTTCCGACCTGCTCGGTAACTCGGTGTCGGAAGAGTTGATGAAAATGATCGTCGACCGTTTCGGTGATGTGGAAGTGTTCGCTTACGAACCCTGGTCGGGTGCTTACCGTGGCCGCGGTAATATTGAACACGCTTATATCTGCCCGCACCGCAATAACCTGATTTTTGAACTGTCCGGCATGGAACATCTGGTGGCGGGTACGCCGGTGGCATTCCGCGACGTGCTGCGTACCGAGCAGGAGCGCTATCTGGGACAACTGGATAACGTCCTGACGGCGGCCATGCTGGTGTATTTATTTGAGCTGGGGTTTCAGGGCACGGCGTTTTTTACCGCTCAGGAAGAGGCCGGCCGCAGCTGGCGTTATCTGCTGGAATGGTTCCGCCGCTTTGGTGGTTCGACGAACCAGCTGGTGGTGGTGGATACCAGCCCCTATCCGGATGTGCCGGCGGCTAACGAGCAGTTACTGGTGTTACGTCACAGCGATGCCAACGCCACTTTTAATGCCGAATTAACCAACCGGCTGGCCGATCAGTGTCGCCGGCTGGGTATCCGTTACAGTTTTAAAGACGACTATATCCGCGAGCAGAACCAACGCAACGGCACGCATAAATCGCTGGGCAGTACCGAAATGGGCCGCATTATTGCGGCTTCCAACGGTCTGGTGGATGGCACCACCCTGCAGATTCCCACCACCGGCTATCACACCATGGATGAAAGTGCCGCCATTGACGCCTGTGATGCTTTTTTACGCGTGCTCTGTGCCATGGGTGGCCTGCGCTATCCGTTCTGGACCTATGACCCCATTGCCTGATTTCCTGCAACCCGTTGCCGGCTTACCGGCCGCCAGTGAAGAACCGCAGGCCGGGCTGGCGTTTTACTACAATGGCCCAACAGGTCCTCACTGGCTGGTGTATGACGTGGCGCGGGATTTTCTGTCGGCCCCGCGTGGGTTTGCGGTGGTGCAGATTCAGCCCGGCGATTGTGACTTAATCGAGCTGAACAGTGGCTGGGAATATGACGAGCTGGACTATCTGAACGATGGCAGCATGCTGCAGCGGGGCTGGTTCAGGCTGGCGCCGTCGCCCTGGTTGGTGGACGATGATGATGCGCAGGCTGGCGAGCATTGGTTGTTAAGCCTGCCGCAGCAGCGCTGTGAGTTTCTGGCCGTGGCCGTGCAATGGCAGGAAACCCTGTACCATCAGCCTTCAGCCGGTGCAGCGTTGCAGCACTGGCTGGCTCAGCACAGCGCTGGCTAGCCGGCCTGCTCGTCGAACAGCATGGGGCGTGGCACCTGATCGGCACTGCGCACAATGTGATACCCGAACTGAGTACGTACCGGCCCCTGATATGGCCCGGCAATGGCCTGTTCGCCCTGACCGAATATCGCCTGCACCAGAGCCGTGGGCAGATTGTCAGTATCGTGGTAACCGGCAAAACCCTGCTGGCGGGCCGATGGGCAGGCGGAATATTCAGCGGCCAGATCCCCGAACTCGGCCCCCAATTGCAGTTCACGCAAAATGTCTTCCGCGAGTAACGGGCTTTTAACCAGAATATGGTGCAGGGCAATGGTGCTCATGCGGTCTCCAGGCGGCAAAAACAAAACTGAACGCAGTATAGACCACGGGCTGATCACTCGTGGTCAATGCCTCAGCGATCAGGCAGGGTAACGTTCAGTTCCAGCACCGAGGTGGTGCCTTGCTGTTCCAGATGCACGCTTAAATCGTCTTCACCAATCACCACATACTTGCGTACCACGGCCAGAATTTCCTGTTGCAGTTGCGGCAGGTAATCTGGAGCGGTACTGCGGGCGCGGTCGTGGGCAACCAGAATCTGCAGCCGTTCTTTGGCCACACTGGCGGTGGTCTTTTGTTCCTTGCGGAAATAGTCCATTAAACTCATATCAGCCTCCGAATACGCGCTTCAGGAAGCCTTTTTTCTGCTTCTCCAGAAAACGGTGTGGGCGGTCTTCACCCAGATAGCGGGCCACGGCGTCTTCATAGGCCTGGCCGGCATCGCTGTCAGCATCGTGTACCACCGGCACGCCCTGGTTCGAGGCTTTTAATACCGCTTCCGATTCCGGAATTACCCCCAGCAGCGGAATGGCCAGAATGTCTTCCACATCCTGCACCGACAGCATTTCGCCGCGGGCAACGCGGTCGGCGTTGTAACGGGTTAACAGCAAATGTTCCTTAACGCTTTTACCCTGTTCGGCCAGCCGCGATTTGCTCTGCAGAATGCCGATAATGCGGTCAGAGTCGCGTACGGATGACACTTCCGGATTGGTGACCACAATGGCTTCGTCAGCAAAATACAGGGCCATTTGCGCGCCGTGTTCAATACCGGCCGGTGAGTCGCAGACGATGTAGTCAAAGTCTTTGCTCAGCTCGTTCAGCACTTTTTCCACACCGTCAAAACTGAGCGCATCTTTATCGCGGGTTTGTGAGGCCGGCAGCACAAACAGATTAGGCAGGCGTTTGTCTTTGATCAGGGATTGCTTCAGGGACGATTCACCCTGCACCACATTAACAAAGTCGTACACCACCCGGCGCTCGCAACCCATCACTAAGTCCAGGTTGCGCAAACCCACGTCAAAATCGATGACAACGGTCTTGTGGCCTTTCATGGCCAGTGCCGCGGCGAAGGCTGCACTGGTGGTGGTTTTACCGACTCCGCCTTTGCCGGAGGTGACAACAATAATCTTTGCCAAAGCCGTATTTCCCTGCAAAACAAATGTGGCGGGCAGTATTTATCAAACGCCGGTGATGTTCAAGCTGCCGTCCTGCAGGCGGATGGCGACCGGTTGCTGACGCAGTTCGTGGGGTTCTTCAAACAACCGGTACTGGCCGGCAATGGCCACCAGTTCGGCATCGAATTGCTGGCACACAATAACGGCGTTTTCATCGCCTTTTACCCCGGCCAGGGCGCGGCCGCGCAAGGCGCCGTAAATATGAATATCACCAGTGGCCAATACTTCGGCGCCGGCGCTGACCATGCCGAACAGCACCAGATCACCATCGTGATACAGCTGCTGGCCTGAGCGCACATTGCCGCTGTGAATTTTGACCTGACGTGGCGGGCAGTTGGCCACCGGCGCTGTGCTGCGGCTCTGGCCGCGGCCGAGGTCGGCCAGTTGCAGCTCCGCCAGCTGCGGGGCCCAGACGGCGTTGGCATTGCGCACCGCCACAGGTAATAAGCCGGTGCTGCGGCACAGGGGCAGCAGTTCGGCCAGATTCAGCTGTTCCGGGCTGAAACCCTGCAGGTCCAGCGCGCAGGGCAGGTGCCGGAACAGGGCCGGCGCTTCGGCTTGTTTCTGTTGCAGTTCGCTGTGGATAGCAGCCAGGTCGGCGCTGCTGAATTGCAGCGTGGTCAGCGGCACCATAGCGGTTTTCAGCGCAACGGCGTGGTCCATTCAGATGTCCTTACGGCGCAGCGGAAAATGGTCGAAGGTGATGTTATCCAGCCCTTCGCGCAGTACCCGGCGCAGGTTGTGGTGGTTATCGGTATCCGGCGTGGCCAGCACATCGCGGTAATGCTCACCAAAGCATTGCAGCGCCTGTTGCTGGTTAAGATTCAGGCTTTGCGCCAGGGCAAACACTTTGCAGCTGCCCTGATTCTGGTCGGCGCGGTTGGCCACGTTGCCATTCATAAAGGCCGAGGGCGTAAAGTCAAACCACTGCTCTACAAAGGCCAGGGTGCTGGCAAACAGATGCTGATCGGAGTTGATGGCCTGCAGAAAATCGGTACGCGCCTGATCAAAAGAGCTCACGGTTTTATCCTTTTACAAAAACAACAGCCGGCAAGGCTAACACCGGCGCCCGGTTCTGTCAGGCCTGAGCGTGGGTGTTGTGCGAAATGCTGTTTGTATATACAGTATTTGCGTCACAGGTTAACGGAAGACAGCGGATGGCTCAAGTTCTGCCGCGGCGCAGCGTTCTGCATATTGATTGCGATTGTTTTTTTGCCAGTGTGGAAATGCGCGATAACCCGGCGCTGCGCGATATTCCCATCGCTATCGGTGGGCGTGCCGACCAGCGCGGTGTGATTGCTACCTGTAATTATCCGGCCCGGCGCTTCGGGGTGCGCTCGGCCATGGCCACGGCGCAGGCCCTGAAATTATGTCCGTCACTGTTGCTGGTGCCGGGGCGCATGGCGCTGTACCGCGAGGTATCGCAGCAGTTAATGACGCTGTTGCAGGAATACGCTGTGCAGCTGGAGCAGGTGTCGGTGGATGAAGCCTATCTGGAAATTGATCCGGCGCTGGATGCCGCCGCTCTGGCGCAACAGATCCGGGCCCGGGTTAAGCAGCAGCTGGGGATCAGTGTTTCTGTTGGGATCGCACCGAATAAGTTTCTCGCCAAAATCGCCTCCGACTGGAATAAACCGGATGGTCAGTTTGAGGTGTTACCGGCACAGCTGGATGCCTTTGTGGCGGCGCTGCCGCTGGTGCGCATTCCGGGTATCGGTCCGGCGCAGGACAAACGGCTGGCGCTGTACAAACTGCGTACCTGTGCCGATGTGCGGCAATGGCCATTAACTGAACTGGTGCGCACCTTTGGCCGCACCGGTGCCTTGCTGTACGAACGCAGCCGCGGCATTGATCACCGCCCGCTCAGCCAGGAGCGGGTGCGCAAATCGGTGAGTGTGGAATGTACTTTTGCCCGCGACCTGTACAGCGCGGAAGAATGTCTGCAGCAGTTACCCGCTTTATGGCAACGCTGGCAGCAGCGGCTGGAACGCAGTGGCTGTGACAGCGCCGCGCTGGCGCCCTTTGTGAAAGTGAAGTTTGCCGATTTCAGTCTGACCACACTGGCCGATGGCCAGGAACGGGCCTCGCCGGAAGGTTTTGGCCGCCTGCTGCAGCAGGCATTGCAGCGCCAGCCCAAGGCGGTACGGTTATTGGGTATTGGTGGCCGGTTTGCTGAGGCAGACCAGCAACAATTGGCGCTGTTTTAACCGGGTAGGTTACAGCACCATGCCGGCAAACATGCCCGCCGGCCACAGCAGCAGCGAGCTGTAAGCAATCAGCAGCCCCAGTACCGCGCCGACCAGCACATCGGTGGGGTAGTGCATGCCCAGAATCACCCGCGACAAGCCCACCAGCAGGGTAAAGGGCAGCACCAGCCACAGCAGCGGCGGGTAAAACACGCTGAACAGCACTGCGAAGTTAACCGCATTCATGGTGTGGCCGGAGGGGAAGCTGTACAGGTCGAGCGGGGCGGTATGGGCGCGAATGGTGGCCCAGGAAATAAAGGGCCGCTGGCGCACCAGGCGGTTTTTCAGCTGGCTGTAAACCGCCACACAGATCAGCCCGGTAACGGTGATGTGCCCCAGTGCTGCCAGCCCTTCCATCCCCAGCAGCAGCGGTAACAACAAGGCCAGCACATACCAGAACACCCCATCCCCCAGCCGGCTGATGATACGGAAGAATAAGCGGATGCCAGCGTAGGCACCCATGCGGTTAAGGCGTTGGCACAGGTTCAGCTCCAGCCGGTCGGCCTTACTGAACAGCGGCGCGCTTCGGACGGGCAGCGTTTTGCTCAGATTCATGATCCTTTACTCCGGGTGCGGCGCCCTGCAGGCGCTGGATAAACTCGTCAACGATATGGTCCCAACGGATGGTTTCTGCTTCCGCCCGCGCGGCGGCGCGCATCTGCTGCTGCAGATTGGGCCGTTCGGCCAGTTCGCCGGCGCAGCGTATAAAGGCCTCTTCGTCGGCAAAGGGGGCCAGCATGCCGTTATGCAGGTGGCGGACATGTTCTTGTCCGGCGGCATAGTCAAAACTGACCAGCGCCAGGCCACTGGCCATGGCTTCGGTCACCACATTGCCGAAGGTGTCGGTTTTACTGGGGAACAGAAAGACATCGCCACTGGCGTAGTGCTGCGCCAGCTCTTCACCGCGGCGAGAACCGCAGCAGATCACCTCGGGGTGCTGGCTGCGGATGGCGGCCAGGGCCGGACCATCACCGACCAGCACCAGCCTGACCCGCTCATCGGTGGCGCGCAGGCGTCGCCAGGTGGCCAGCGCCAGCTGCAGATTTTTTTCAGCCGCAATACGGCCCACATATAGCAGCACCAGATCGTCCGGTCGCGCCCCCCACTGCCGGCGCAAAGCCTCGCTGCGCCGGGACGGGTGAAATAATTCGCTGTTTACCCCACGCGCCAGCCGCTGCACGTTGCGGAAGCCGGCTTGCTGCAACTGGGCCGCCTGCTGGCGGGTTGGTACCAGGGTGGCGCTGGTGCGGTTATGAAACCAGCGCAGGTAACGCCAGGCCAGACCGGTGAGGAAACCGAGCCGGTAGTGGGCAAAATACTGGTGAAAATTGGTATGAAAACCACTGATAACCGGCAACTGGCAACGTCGTGCTGCCTGCAGCGCTGCTAACCCTAATGGCCCTTCGGTCGCCACATAGACCGCCTGCGGGCGGAATTGCTGCAGTGCTTTACGGATACGCCGCCCCAGAGGCAGGCCAAACCGCAGGCTGGCATAGCCGGGAATCGGCAGGCCGGGCAGACGCTGAATGGCATCGGTTAAGGCATCGGCACCGGAGCCGCTGCGTTCGCCGGTCTGGGCCGGCCGGATCAGCTGTACCTTAATACCGAGCTGGCGCAGCCCCTGCACCAGGTGTGACAAGGTGTTGGCCACCCCATTGATCTCCGGAGCAAAGGTTTCGCTGACAATGGTCACGCGGTGCAGCTGGTCTGGAATTGTCATGATGGTAACCGCCGGCGCAGTAAGGTAATAACCCTACTGTGCGCGGCGGATATGACGGTTTTCTTACAAAGCGGTGAAGCTCTGGTGACGGGCTCAGTTTGCCTGGCGGTCTTCGCGGTAGTAAGACGGTGCGTGACCGGTCCAGCGGCGGAACGCCTTGCGGAAGTTGGATGGGTCAGAGTAGCCGACCAGGGCGGCAATTTCTTCAATCGGCAGATTGGAGTTACGCAGGTATTCAATCGCCATTTCTTTGCGGACTTCATCCAGAATGCGCTGATACGAGGTGCCGACATCCTGCAGGCTGCGGCTTAAGGTGCGGGTGGAGGTGGCCAGGTGGCCGGCCACCACATCCACCGGCGGAAACACTCCGGGGTTGCTGAGCAGAATACGCCGTACCTTGGCGACAATACCTTCTTTCGGCCCCATGCGGGCCAGAATGTCGGCACACTGGTTTTCCGCCATAGCGGCGGTGGCTTTGTCGGCCATCGCCAGTGGCGTATCAAGCAGCCGGGAATCCAGCAGCAGTTCTGTGCGAGGCTGGTCGAACAACACCGGGCAACGGGTCAGTTCCACATAGGCGTCGGCGTAATCCGGTTCCGGATGGTTCAGATGGACTTCAAGCGCATCAATGTTGTCGTTACCGGTAAGAAAGCGCGCCAGGGTGGCGAACATACCGATAAAGACATCGCACATAATGCGGTACATTTTTTCAAACGGAATATGGCTGGTGAGGCGGATGGCCGTGGTTTCACCCTGATCCACCACTTCAAAGGTAAAGGCCGGATCGACCAGTGTGTGGTATTTCAGCCCCAGCCGCAGGGCACTGCGCAAATCCGCACAGCTGAGAATGGCGTAGCCCAGCATGCCGAGCTGGTTGATATTGATGGCTTTGCCCAGATCCAGCCCCAGGGTGCCGGATGGATAGGCGCGCATCAGGTTATCGGCCAGTAATAACAGCTGTTGGTAAGTCAGGCGGGCTGACGGGTCGTCGAATTGCTCCGGCTGGATGCCGGTATTTTTCAGCAGTGTATCGCTGCTGATGCCGTGTTCTGTGCCGACCCGGATCATGGTTGCGGGAATATTCACCGGAACCAAGGGCTCGGTCAGACTCCAAGTGCCTCGAATCATCTGCGTACCATTATTGTTATCATTGTTGTTATTGCCGCTGAGGGAGCAGCAGGTGTTACTTTAACGCGGATGCTGGCCGGTTATCACCCCCAATTTTACTGAT
The DNA here is from genome assembly GCF_016132445.1 of Venatoribacter cucullus. NCBI lineage: Bacteria > Pseudomonadati > Pseudomonadota > Gammaproteobacteria > Oceanospirillales > Oceanospirillaceae > Venatoribacter > Venatoribacter cucullus. The sequence goes on from NZ_CP046056.1 coordinate 433,967, forward strand.
TGCGGAAGGGAAAGTGCTGGCGGCTGAGAAAGCGACCAAATTCCAGCACCACCTGTGATGGATGATTATTGAGCAAATTCAGCAGGATACGGTTAATACTGCGGTTGTTTTTACGACCGATCAGGAACACCAGATCACTGCGCCGCCATTCAAATTCGCCCAGAGCGACCGGCAGATTGCCCTGGCTCATCAGGTTATGCAGCAGGTAAGCGCTGTCCCGTTTCAGCAACAACAGCCACCAGTCGTTACGGATATGGTCCAGCACTTTGCTGTTCAGGCTTTCCACGCTGATGGTGGCGCTGATGGCGGTATCACGCTGATGCTGGTGGGCATAGCGTTGCAGCGCGGCCAGCAGGTCGGGTTCTTCCGGGTTGATCCAGTAATAACGGCCGTCCCATTCGCGGTAGACCACGCGGTGGGGCTTATTGGCTTCGGGAAAGGCTTCGTGCAGGCGGGTGTCAAAGTCTTCGGCGGTTTCAATGATCCGCTCTTCCGGCAACTGCTCGGCATAAGCGAGCAGGTTAGGCCAGTCCTGATCGTGCTGGCTTTGTTCCACGCCATCAATCGCAGTGACGGACAGGCGCCGCGGGTATTCTTTTTCAACCAGCAGTTTGCCCAGCAACTCCTGCAGCTCCAGCCAGTCACTGCCCTGGGCCTGCAGGGATTGCTGTAACCCCTGTACCACTGCATGCAGACTGAGCCAGCGGTGGCTGAGAAAGCTGGGTGGGTTAAGGCTGCCCAGTGCTTCCAGCTCCATTTCACGCGCTGCCTGAGTGGCATACCAGACCGGAAACAACCGTTGCAACAGGTTGTTCAGAAAGGTCTCAAGTTCAGTAAAAAAGCTGCCGGAGTTTTTCATGGGGACCGCAGTTGTCAGGTTGAATTCAGGCTATGATGATCAGCAAGTAAGTAAAGCACGAATGGGAGTAATGGTCATGGCGGATATCCCTCCGGTTCCGACCTCAATGCAAATGCTGGCGCGCATTAACGAAGCACTGGCTGAATCCGGCCTCAGTGAACCGAAAACGGTTCGTGATCCGTTGCCTCTGTTTCGTGAACTGCTGCAGGATTGGTATCTCTGTCAGGAATTACCCGCCGGCGAATACACGGATGAGCAAGCCATCGCCAGCCTGCTGGAGCAGCAGACGGCGGTGGAACTGCAGGCCGCCTTGCGCGGTATTTTCAATGAGGCCATGCAGCTGAGTAATGCCCACGGTACGTTAAGTATCTGGACCCGGCGCGAGCTGGATCAGGAATTACGGCGTCTGCAGCGTCTGGTTGAGCAGGCGCAGCAACAACGGGCGGCGGGCGGCTACTGATCCGGCCGCCAGGCCGTTATAATGCCTGCTTTTTGCGGAGTGGTTATGTCGGTTATTTATCTGGCCGTAGGTTCGGTGACCGGAACTGCGGTGGCGGTGGCCAATGCCGTTCGGGAGCATCTGCAACAGGCCGGGCATCAGGTGATTCAGGATGAACAGCCTTCGGTTGCGGCCTTAAACAACAGCGCTGCCGATGCCGTGCTTATCTGTACCTCCACCACCGGTCGTGGTGATCTGCCTGCTGCTATTGCCCCGTTTTATGCCGAACTGGAACAGCAGTTTCCATTACAGAACGGCCGCCCGTTCGGGGTTATCAGTCTGGGTGACAGCTCTTACGATGCCACCTTCTGCGGTGCCGGGGCGTTACTGGAAGAGCGCTTTCTGGAACTGCAGGGCCGCCAGCCGGTGCCGCGTGTAACCATTGATGCTACCGAAACCGTAACCCCGGATGACGACGCGTTGTTCTGGTTGCAGGAATGGACAGAAAAAGCGCTGTAATTAAGGCCGGCGCAGTGGCGGGCCGGTTCAGAAATTAATCCCCAGCCGCAGTTGGGTCTGATGGTTTTCTTTTTCAATACCCTGCGGCGGGCGGCTGTCCCAGCGGCTCTGCCATTGCCACTTCAGCTCTACCTGGCTACCCAGCGGAATGCTGGCGGCCAGTTGCCACAGGGCGCGCTGATCGGCAGGTTCATCCACCACCGGCTGGAAATACAGCGTGGTCTGTAATTTAACCGCCGGCAGCTGCCACTGCAGGTGAGTGTACAGATTCAGGCGGGTGAGCTGGTCACTTTGCTCGCCACTGGCTTCTTCTTCCCGCACCCATTCATGGAACAGCCCGGTACCTTGGCTCCACAGCAGGTTGTCGTCCAGTTTTTGCTGATAACGCAGCCCGGCCCCGGTTAGGGCGCGGGAGGATAATGCGGCGAAGGGATCGCGTTCGTACTGGACAAAGGCTTCCTGCGCCCAGTGCCGGCGATGGTTGCGGACCACCCGGGTATGAAAAAAGGTGTCGTCATCGGTGCGCCGGCCGTTACTGGTTTCGTGCAACCGGCTGGCCCAGCTGAACACCCGGTACTGGTCATTTTGCCAGTTACCGTTCAGTGCCGCCGACCATTTGCGTTTTTCATTGTTACCGGCCTGGGCATCCAGCCCCAGTTCCACGCGGCCGGCAAAGCCTTGCTGATCTTTCTGCAGGCGGCGTTCTTCGATGTTGGAGATGGCAAGGACGGGGGTGCTCAGGCCGAGCAATAACAGCACTTTTGCAAACTGCACAGTGTTCTCCGGTGGCGTAAAAAGGCCGTATTGTACCTTAAAAAGCCAGGCTTGCCGGGTCAGTGCGTCTGGCGGGCCGAGTCGAGGTTGTGCAGCAGGGTCTGTAAACGGCCGATTTGCTGGCGTTCTGAGTAGGGGGTGCGGCGCTCTTCAAACTGCAGTGCCAGATCATCCAGTGTCTGTACGGCATCCAGTCGTTGCCCTTCCGGCAGATCGGCGCGGGCGGTATTCAGGCTGGCAAAGGCATCCAGTCCGCGGCCATCGAGCAGGCCGAATTGCAGCAGTTTGTTCTGCAGATGGCCGACCTCTTCACCGCGCAGGGCGCGCACATTGAAATCCGCCGCTACCGCACTGACCAGCACCGCCCGGGCCGATGGGGCATAAGCGCCCGGCGAAGTATCCGCCGGTTCTTCTGCCGCGGGAGCGGTTACCCCGGAGGCCGCTGCCGCACGCGGGCTGTCCTGATTCGGCAGGGGCAGATGTTGCAGATAATGACTGAGGGCGCTGAGCATAGAAGAAACTCCGGTAACTGGCAGTCTCTATGCAGGGGCTGTGCCAACCCTCAGCAAGCCACGCCAGCAGGGTATTTGCCGCCGTTGACCGCGGTGTGTGCGGCAAGCATTGGCCGCTATAGCAGCAGGCCGTGGCCGGAATAAGGATGGTAAACTGCCGGCCGCCGTCAGAATAACAAGCAGGAGAGCAATATGGCGTCAGCGCCGGAACTGACCAATGATCCGCAGGACCTTCAATACCATGGCCGTAAAGCCAGCCGGGCCAAGAGTGAACACCGGCGCCGGCTGATTCTGGAAGCTGCGTTGCGTATTGTGGTGCGTGATGGTGTGCGCGGTATCCGTCACCGGGCCGTGGCGGCTGAGGCCGAGGTGCCGCTGGCCGCCACCACCTATTATTTCCGCGACATCGACGAGCTGATTGTCGATACCTTTACCCTCTATACCGAAAAAGCCTTGCTGGACGTGGATGATTTAACCCGGCGCTTTGATCAGCCCTGGCTGCGCACCGCTGCTGCCGATGGCCCGGACCGGCAAGCGGTGCAGAATTTTATGGTGACGCAGGTAATGACCTATATGCGCCATCAGTTGCTGGAACAACGCGACCTGCGCATTGCCGAGCAGGCTTTCCGCTACGAAGCCATTATTAACCCGGCTATCCGCCGGCTGGCTCTGTTGCACCGGCAGGCTCTGCTGGATAAAGCCACGGATTTTTTCCGCCATATTCTGCCGTCGGCACAGCCACAGGCGGATGCGGAAATTTTACTGGGGTTATTTCACACGCTGGAATACAACGCCTTGCTGCAGGATGAAGGCGAGGTGGAGCTGGCCCGGATTGAAGCCATTACCCGCCAGTATCTGAGCCTTATCTTGCCGCCACCGGCGGAGTAACCTTACAGCGCGAAATGATAGCCTTCCTGCGCCAGCAGCATCCGCATCAGGCGCAATTCCAGGCTGCTGAATTGGCGGGCCTGGTGGCAGTGCCGGCAGAATATCGTCTGCTGTTTCAGCCGCCCGAGGCTGACGTCTGTCTGCTGCTGGCAATGGTCGCAGGTGATGGGAATCATCACCCGGTCGGACAGCAGGGTAACGACATTTCCGGTCTGGTATGAATACGGGGCAACCGGCAAGGGGTGTTGCATACTGGTATTCCTCTGAGCGTATTCCGGCTGGATTGGGGATGACTCACTAAGTCTTTTGTCTGAGATGAGAATAGCAGGTGTTTTCAGAGTGCAGCGTTCAGCACGTGGTTTTATGGTGAACAAATGTACAGGTTTTGTTTCTGAAAACTGCCATTCAGAACCATTGTGTCAATCAGGCGCTGGTGCCGCAGGAAGCCTGTGACCTGATATGGTTTCGCCATTCAGAGCGTTGTGCTGAAAACGTCAGCCACCCGGGCCGCCAGTGCCAGTGATGCCGTCAGGCCGGGGCTCTCAATGCCGAATAAATGCATCACCGGTGCCGGCTGCTGCCGGTGCAGCACGCAGAAGTCCGCCGCAGGTTGGTCGGCGGCGTGCAGTTTGGGGCGGATGCCGGCGTAATCCGGTTGCAGGGCCGCCGGATCCAGTTGCGGGAAATAGGCGCGGATGGCTTCGGCAAAACGGCTCTGCAGAGCGGCATCGACGCGGTAATCGTCCAGCTGGCCGGCCGCCAGATATTGAGTGTCCGGCCCGAACCGCACCTGGCCGCCCAGATCCAGCGTGGCGTGAATGCCCAGGCCGGCCATATTGGCTTCCGGTAAGGGGTAAATTAAATGCCGGAACGGGGCTTTGGCCTGGTAACTGAAGTAGTGACCGCGGCAGGGGTAGAGGGCCGGAATATTGTCCTCTGCCAGCTGCAGCTGGCGCGCCAGATTCTGGGCCTGCAGCCCGGCGGCGTTGATCAGTGCACCGCAACGGATGTTCACCTCACCATCGCTGCTGTCAATGGTCACCTGCCAGCCGCGGTCGGTTGGTTCAGCACGGCGCACGCTGGAATGACAGAGCAGTAAGGCTTCATTGATCTGGGCCAGCTGGGCCAGCCGCTGCATGTAGGTATGGCTGTCGATAATGCCGGTGGAGGGTGACCACAGCGCCGCCGCTCCGCGCACCAGTGGTTCGCGTTCCTGCAATTGCGCCTGATTCAGCCGCTCCAGCGGAATGCCGAGACGTTCGCCTTTATGCCACAGCTCATCCAGTTTGGGGGTGTCGGCAGCGGGGGCGATGATGAGTTTGCCGATGCGGCGATGGGGCACGTCGTGCTGTTCACAAAATGCATAGAGCGCTGGCTTACCGGCCAGGCACAGCTGCTCTTTTAACGAACCGGGCTGGTAATACAGCCCGGCGTGAATCACCTCGCTGTTACGGCTGCTGGTTTCACTGCCGAAGCGGGCGTGGCGTTCCAGCAGCAGCACGCTGCCCTGCTGGCTGAGACGGTAGGCAAGGGCGAGGCCAATAACCCCGCCACCGGCGATGCAGAAGTCAAAATCGTTGCTCATAACGGGCCGTGATCAGATTGTCTGGCCCGATTGTAAAGCAAATACCGTCGTTCAGCCTTCGCGCTGCTCCGTACATTCATGATGGCCGGGGTTGCTGCGACAGCGTAGTTTCAGCATCAGACGCATCATCCGGGCATCGTAAACCTCGGCGCCGGTCAGGCTGATACGGATATTGCGCAGCATTTCCTGATAATCCAGTGCCATTTTTTCTGGCAGGTCGAGCCAGTAGTGCTCCGGAATACCGGCCTCAGCCTGACGGATGTGCGCCATGGCTTTATCAAAATGCCGGAAGGCGAATTCGCGGCTTTGCTGGCCGAAATCAGCCGGGAAACGATCGCGGTGCAGCACCAGCTGAAAATTCATCTGCGCCAGACTGAAGCGGTAAATCGCCCCCTGCTCCCCTAAGCCTTTGTACATTTCAAAGGGCTGGTAGGCCACGGCCGGCGCGTAAGCAATATCGACATCGCCGTTATTAAAGCGCGGTGCAAAGGTGGCGACACTGGAGGGCACCATGGTGGCGCCGATGTGTTCCACCACCTTGACCGAAGCCTGGTCGTAATCGAGCGTGGCAATGCGTTTACCCGCGGCGGCTTCGACCGAATTAATGGCTTTGTCACGCACAAACACATAGACCGAACCGCCCGGCATAACCGCGGCAACTTCATGGTTATCCTGCACCATATAGCGGGCTGCCTGGGGTTTGGATAGCATGCCGATCAGCTCCTGTACCTGCTGGTAGCTGGTCAGGCCGCCCAGCGCTTCAATGCTGGCGGTAAAACGGTTGTACGGCCTTACCCGGGTGCCGGTGACACCCATGGCGTCACAATGGCCGGCGCTGTAGTCGGCAATGACCACGGCTTCGTTGGTGTAGGCTTTCAGGTTCAGCTGTACGCCCCAGTTCATGGCGTTGGTCTGGTAATCCAGCAGGGCGTTATAAACCGGGCCGCGGGCGCCGACCGGATCGAAAATACAGAGTGTGCGGACCGGCAGGCCGGTCTGGGCCTGGCTGACAGCGCTGAACGCCAGCCACAGCAGCAGGGCAGGCAGAAAGAATCTGGCCATGATGGAACCTCTTATTGTTATTGTTGGCTGCAGGCAGCCTGTTTGAGAATGCGCCGTCATCATACCCCGCCGGTATTACGCTGCAACCGTTGCTGGCCAGTACCGGCGGCGCTGAGTACCATAGCGGCCTGAGCTGATTCCTGCGGGAGAGAATTATGAACGCCGCCCAGTTTGAAAGTCTGGCGCTGAACATCGGCATTACCGTGCTGATCGGGTTTATGTTTTTTATTATTTACGATCTGGGCAAACGCTCGAATGCCGGTAAGTTCGGTATGTTCGTGCTGTTTTTTGCCCTGGGCCTGGGCGTGCTGGGGTTTATTATCAAAACCGTGCTGGTGGAATTCTGGGAATTCTGAGCCGCGCTCTGTTGACCTGGATTAGTGCATTGCTGAGCGCCGTTGTTACACTGCAGCGGACCGTAACGAGGAAATATCATGGCCGAACAACAACTGAAACAACAGCTGCAACAACTGCACGCCACCCTGGCTGAACATCCGCAACTGGACAGCGAAAGCCAGGCACTGCTGCAGCGGATTGCCGCTGACATTGATGAACTGCAACCGGACCAGCAGACTGACCTGAGTGAACGGGTACAGGAGCAGGCGGTGCGGTTTGAACAGGAGCACCCGACCCTGGCCGGCGTACTGCGTCAGATTGTCGATACTCTGGGTCGTATTGGCGTCTGAGACGCCGGGAGGCCAGCCATGCGCCACATGCCATTATTGTCCGATGTGATGACCGCTTTTCCGCTGCACGCGGATGAGGACATGCCCCTGAATCAGGCAGCCGCCCTGATGGATGCGCATCAGTGTCATCATTTACCGGTCATGAACGGACACGAAATCAGCGGTCTGCTGACCAGTGAAGATATCAAACTGGCCTTGCAGCCCGGTCATTCAGCCCGTGAACTGACCGAGCTGACCGCCGGTGATCTGTGTCGCCGGCAGGTACCGCAGGTGGATCTGCATACCCGTCTGGACGTGGTCTTGCAGGGCATGGCTGACCAGCATCTGAATGCGGTACTGGTGCTGCGCCATGATCGTCTGGCCGGCATTCTGACCAGTCAGGACGCCTGCCGAGCCTTTGCGCAGTGGCTGCGCCATGAGTATCTGCCGGACGATGATCCGGAAAGCGCCTGATTGAATTCCGGGCAGTGGGTTGCACCATTTGAGTGCGCTAATTGTCCGGAATGTCTTGTTTTGATGCACATTCCCAGTCTCTGTTATTCCGGTTGCTGATCGCTCAGGCCAGTAATGACGGGCCCTCGCCGCTGTTCTCGCGGATTTTTCAAAATTGGTACGTTCCCTGCTAATACTGAAGTCAGGAGGAACTGCCTATGTACAAAATTGCCGATTTTCAGGATTACCGTCAGCCACCGGTGGTGCCAGCGCCGGCTCCGGGTTGGTTGCACAGCCTGACTGACATTATCGAAAGCCGTTATCACGACGAAGATTGTATTCAGCAGTTATTGTGTCTGATTGCTGAGCAATCCGGCCTGACCAATGTATCGGTGGCGTTACCCGATGCACCCGGGCGCTTTAAAGCCCAGTTTTGCTCGACCGGCATCCGTAACGGGGTGTACAGCTTTGCGGTACAGCACGCGTTATGCCGGCAGTCGCAGTCCCGCGAGTGGCTGGTCATTAAAGAAGGCAGCGAGCGGCCGGAGTTCTTCGAGCCGCAACGTGACAGCCTGGGGCTGGCTGATCGTTGTCTGCTGGTGCCGCTGGTGTTGCGGCAGGCCGTGGTGGCGTCACTGGTACTGGATTTGCGCAGCCGTCATCCGCAGTACATGGATCTCAGTCTGGTCAGCTTTCTGGGTGGTCAGATTGCCCACATGCTGGCGACCCAGGTGGTGCCGAACTTCAAAACCCTGTATGCCCGGCCGTACCAGCGGGTACAGGCCAATGAGCTGGATGAGATTCAGGCCGCCATCGACAAGTGCAATGGCAACAAAACCATGGCCGCCCGGGTGATGGGGCTGACACCACGGCAGCTGCGCTACCGGCTGGCCAAGCTGGCGGAATCCGGCCAACACTGAGCCACCGCCGTCATCATTCTGTCATCGCCGGGGCGGCACACTGAAGCTCTGATGCTTCTGGTGCCTTCCGACGATGACTGTAATCCGCCTGGCCGTAGTAACTGAAACTTTTTTGCCGGATATCAACGGCGTTGCCACCTCGTTACAGCAATTGCTGCAGGCCTTACCGGCCGGACGCTTTGCGGTGCAGATTATCCGCACCCGGCCACGCCAGCCCTGGCAACCAGAGTTTGAAGAAATTCATTGCCCGGGTCTGACCCTTCCCTTTTACCCCGATGTGCACCCCGGCTTGCCGGCTGGCCGGCGTATCCGTAACGCCTGGCAGCGCCAGCGCCCGGATCTGGTGTATATCGCCACCGAAGGCCCGCTGGGCTATTCCGCGCTGCGGCAGGCCGAGCGGCTGAATATTCCGGTGCTCAGCGCCTTTCACACCAATTTCCACCGTTACAGCGGTTATTACGGCTTTGGCTGGGTACAGCAGTGGGTGCTGGGCTGGTTGCGGCGTTTTCATAACCGCACCGCCGTAACGCTGGTACCCGCTGCCGATATTGCCACCAGCCTGCGGCAGGATGGTTTTGAACGGGTGGTGGTGTTGCCACACGGGGTCGACAGCGAGCGCTTTCACCCCGGTCATCGCCGTGATGATTTACGCCAGCAGTGGCAAGCCGGCCCGGATACGCCGGTGTTGTTGTTTGTCGGTCGCCTGGCGGCGGAGAAGAACATTCCGCTGGCGGTGCGCAGCTGGCAGGCATTGCGGGCCGAATGGCCGGATCTGCAGTTGGTGTTGGTGGGCGACGGCCCGCTGCGGGAGACGCTGACCCGTCAGTATCCACAGCTGATTTGTGCTGGGGTGCAAACCGGCAGTGCTCTGGCACAGCATTACGCCTCGGCCGATGTATTTGTGTTCCCCAGCCTTACCGAAACCTTTGGCCTGGTGACGCTGGAAGCCATGGCCAGCGGCTTACCGGTGGCCGCCTTTGACATGGCGGCAGCGCGTTCGTTTATCCGCCCCGGGGTCAGTGGCGAACTGGCGCCGGTGGCGGATGAGGCGGCCTTTACCGCCGCCGTCCGGCGCTTGTTAGAGCAGCGTTCTGCAACCACCGCAGAGGCCGCCCGGCAGGCGGCAGAGCAGGCCGACTGGGCCAGCGTCGGGCGGCAATTTGAGCAACTGTGTCAGACCCTGTTGCAGCGGCAGGGGGCAGAAGTTGACCTGCATCAACCCCTGTTGCGCTCCTGAATATCCCTGAAAAAATTGTTGATTTGAATCAAGGGCGACCGGCCAGTCACTGCTACATTGAATGCATCAGAACAATGACCCAAGCAACCGGCTTGAGAGGTGAGCACTATGTTTATGGATGAAGTGGTTTTTTCCGGATTGATTATTGTCGGCCTGACCTGCGCCTTTTTCGGTGGTGTGTACTGGGCTGTTAAAAAAGATATTGAGAAGCACGGCACTGGCGAATAAGCCGTCTTTTCCGCTCCGTAAGGGGCACCCGATTTTGCGTTGAGTACCTTGCCTCTGGGGCTGATCTGATGGTCATGCCCCTTTTTTTATTCCGCTGTTTTTCTTCTCAGCCGTTGTTTACTGCCTGTTCCGGCGGAGTAGTTTGCCCTGATCCGGTGGCCGTATCAGAGTTGATGACGGGCCAGCAATAACGGCTGGCCGAGGTTCAGGGGCTGTAATTCCTGTAACAGCTGTTGCAGGGCGTCGCCCTCAGGCACCGGGCCTATGCGTACCCGGTGCAACGGCGCCGGATCGGCGCTGGGGCTGATACTTACGGTCCAGCCGGCATCCTGCAGCCGTTGCTGTAATTGCTGCTGCAGGCGTTTGGCGGCTTCGGCATCGCGTAAGGCACTAACCTGTACCCAGCGCTCGGCTTTGGGTTGCGCCGGGCTGATCACTTCAACTTCAACGTCCGCCACCCCCTGACGTTCCATGCCCAGCTTGACTGCTGCGGCATAGGACAGATCAATAATCCGTCCGCCATGAAACGGCCCGCGGTCGTTGACCCGCACCACCACCGATTTACCGTTATCCAGCCGGGTTACCCGCACATAGCTGGGAATGGGCAGGGTTTTATGGGCCGCGGTAAACTGGTAAACGTCGTAAATTTCACCATTGGACGTGGTATGGCCGTGAAACTTCATGCCATACCAGGACGCCTGGCCGCGTTCGCGGTAGTCTTCTGCCGTTGGCAGCAGACGATATTCTTTGCCGAACACCCGGTAGCTGACCGGATTGCCCATGGCACTGCGTGGCTCGGCCTTCGGTGTGGGTTCCGGCAGGCTGTGCACATCGCTGATTGGCCGCGGGGTGAAATCCTGGCGGTGCTGGTAGCGTGACGGGGTGCTGGAACATCCGGCCAGTACCAGCGTAATGCTCAGCAGCAGGGCCAGGCTTTTCAACGCAGAGCCTCGCTCAGCTGGTACACCGCCATCGCGTACATACGGCTGTGGTTATAGCGGGTAATGACATAAAAATTATGTTCCCCCAGCCAGAACTCGGCGCCTTTTTTACCCTGCAGCTGAATCAGGTTGGCGCTGCGGCTGTCGGCACCCTGATTGTGCGTGGGTATGACGCCCAGGGCGCGCAGTTCGGCTACGGTCCATTTGGGCTTCAGCTGGTCATTAACCACGGCCTGATAGTCGTTGCCCTTGACCCGCACGCGCTGAGTAACCGGCTCGCCATTTTTCCAGCCATGACGTTTGAAATAGTTGGCCACGCTGAAAATGGCGTCGGCCGGGTTGCCCCATAAATCACGCTTGCCGTCACCGTCGCCATCAACGGCGTAATGCAGGTAACTGGTGGGAATAAACTGGCCATAACCCATGGCGCCGGCATAGGAGCCTTTGATGCTGTCCGGGTCCAGCTGTTCGGTGCGGGTGAGGGCAAAAAAGGCTTTCAGCTCGCGCCAGAACAGCGGCCGTTTGGGGTAATCAAAAGCCAGCGTGGCCAGCGAGTCGAGCACGCGGTAACTGCCCTGGCGGGTACCGTAGAAGGTTTCCACCCCGATAATGGCGGCAATAATGTGTTTGTCTACGCCGGTCTGCTGTTCCGCCGCATCCAGAATGGCTGCGTGTTCCTGCAGAAAGGCACGGCCAGAGCTGATCCGTTTCCGGGTCAGGAAAATATCCTGATATTCGTCCCACTCTTTTACTTTTTCAGCGGGCCGCGCAATGGCTTCCAGCACCGAATCCAGCCGCTCGGTGCGGGCCAGCCAGGAGCGGATTTCGGCGGCCTCAATATTGTATTCCGCACTGGCTTCGGCAATAAATTCTTCTGCCCGCGGGTGTTGGTGGTAATAGGCCAGAGCCGGCAGCGGGGTAATCAGGGTAATGCTCAGCCCTGCCTGTAACAGCCATGTACGAACAGAATGCATCATCAGAATCCTAGTGTTTATTGTGTGTCACCATCGACATTATCACCCCGAAAGCAGCTAGCAGGCTGATCACCGAGGTACCGCCGTAACTCACTAATGGTAACGGTACGCCGACCACCGGCAGGATGCCACTGACCATGCCGATGTTGACGAACACGTAAATGAAAAAAGTTACCGCCAGACTACCGGACACCAGCCGGGCGAATAAAGTTTCACAGCGCGAAGAAAGGTAAAGGCAGCGCATGATGATAAAAAAGTACAGCGTCAGCAGCAGCAGCACACCGATTAAGCCTAATTCTTCTGCCAGTACGGCAATAATAAAATCGGTGTGACTTTCCGGTAAAAATTCCAGCTGTGACTGCGTACCCTGCAGCCAGCCTTTACCTTCAATACCGCCCGAGCCAATGGCCGTTTTTGACTGAATAATATTCCAGCCGGAACCCAGCGGATCGGATTCCGGGTTCAGAAAGGTCAGCACCCGCTGTTTCTGGTAATCGCGCATCACGAACAACCACATCACCGGCGCAGCGGCAGCCACCAGCGTGGCCAGGGAAAAAATCAGCCGCCATGACATGCCGGCAAAAAACACCACCAGCAGACCGGCGGTGGCAATCAGAATGGAGGTGCCGAGATCGGGCTGTTTCAGAATCATCACCACCGGCATCATCAGGATGATGATGGCCTTGATAATGTCACTGAGTTTGGGCGGTACCGGCCGTTTGGCCATATACCAGGCCACCATGATCGGCAGTGCCAGTTTCATCAGTTCGGACGGCTGGAAGCGCGGCAGGCCGGGCAACTCCAGCCAGCGCTGGGCGCCTTTGGCGCCGACCCCGAACAGCAACACCCCGGCCAGCAGCACCACGCCGAGGCTGTAAGCAAAGGGGGCCAGTTGTTGATAGAAGCGCGGCGGAAACTGCGCAGCGGCCAGTAACACGCCGAAACCCAGTAAATAATGCAACGCCTGCCGTTCAACCATCTCAATGCTGCGGCCACTGCCGCTGTACAGAATCAGCAGGCCACTGGCGGCCAGCAACAGCAACAGCAACAGCAGCGGCAGATCCAGATGAGCGCGGGCAAACAGGGCGCTGCTGCGGCTGAAGCCACTGCCACCCTGGCTGTCATTAATGGTGCGGCTGAAATCTTTATTGGCCATCAGCCCTCTGCGCCTCCGAGGTATTCATAAATAATGCTTTGCGCCACCGGGCCGGCGGTGCGGGCGGCGGATTCACCGTTTTCAATCACCACCGCGACCGCGATTTTAGGGTTGTCTGCCGGTGCGTAGGCAATAAACAGCGCGTGGTCGCGCAGTCGTTCTTTCAGGGCTTCCGAGTCGTATTCTTCATCCTGCTTGATGCCGACCACCTGCGCCGTACCGGTTTTGGCGGCGATGCTGTAGGTGCGGCGCTGATGCAGGCGGTGGGCGGTACCGCGCAGGTCGGTAATCACTTTTTCCATGGCGGTGGTCATGCGGTCCCAGTCGCGCGGGGCTTTCAGCTGAATGTCGGCAATATCGCCGTGCGCCACTTCTACCGGCTGTTCGCCCTGTGCATAAATCAGACGCGGGATCTGCCATTTACCGCGGTTACCCAGCACCGCCGTGGCGGTGGCCAGCTGCAGTGGCGTGACCAGCATATAGCCCTGGCCAATGCCCAGGTTGACGGTATCACCGGCAAACCAGAAGTTGCCGTGGCGGCCACGTTTCCAGTCGCGGTCAGGCAACAGGCCCGGCAGGGCGTTGGGGATATCCAGCGTCATATTACGGCCGAAACCAAACTGCGCCAGAAACGGCGAGATATTGTCGATACCGGCACGCACAGCCATTTCATAAAAGTAGGTATCGCAGGATTCCACCATGGCCCGCTCCATGTTCACCAGTCCGTGGCCGGTGCGTTTCCAGTCGCGGTAAATACGCTCGTCATTGGGCAGCTGATACCAGCCGTGGTCGGTAATGGTTTCACTCCAGCTGGTGCTGCCGGATTCCAGAAACGCCAGCCCGACAAAGGGTTTTAAGGTCGACGCCGGCGGGTATTGGCCGCGGGTGGTGCGGTCAAACAGCGGCAGATCCAGATTGTCGCGCAGGGCGGCGTAGTCGGCGTGGGAAATGCCGGTTACAAAGAGGTTGGGGTCAAAGCTGGGGTTGCTGTAGAGGCTGAGAATGCCGCCGGTTTCGATATCAATGGCCACCAGACCGCCGCGCATGCCCTGCATTTCTTTGCGGGCCAGCTGCTGCAGGCGGATATCCAGATGCAGGGTAATGTCTTCACCGGGAGCCGGATCCTGCCGTTCGATAACCCGGATAACCCGGCCCCGGGCGTTGGTTTCGACTTTTTCGTAACCCACTTCCCCGTGCAGGATATCTTCGTAGCGTTTTTCGGCCCCGGTTTTACCGATAAAGCGGGTGGCGCTGTAGCGGCGCTTGGCCTCCGGATCCAGGTCGAGCTGGTTTTGTTCCTGCTGGTTGATGCGGCCAACGTAACCCAGTACATGGGCGAAATCTTCACCATGCGGATAGTGGCGCACCAGCTGGGCTTCCACATCGATACCGGGCATAAAGTTGCGGTTCACCATAATGCTGGCGATTTCTTCTTCGCTCAGACGGTGTTTCAGCACAATGGGTTCAAATGGCCGGCGGCGCTGGCTGAGGCGGGTTTCAATCTGTTCCCATTCGCGCTCGCTGAAGCCGATCAGTTCATTCAGAAAGGTCAGTGTATGTTGTTGATCCTGAGCCCGCTCCGGGGTCAGGGTAAGGCTGTACGAGGGGATGTTTTCAGCCAGCAAGACACCGTTGCGGTCGTAAATCAGGCCGCGGTTAGGCGACACCGGCCGCAACTGCATGCGGTTGTTTTCCGACAGGTCGCGGTATTTTTCGTGCAGGGTAATCTGCAGGTAAGCCATACGCCAGGCCAGACCGCACAGCAGCAGAAAGATAACCAGGCCCAGGATAATGGCGCGGGAGCGGAACAGGCGGCGCTCCTGGCGTGGATCTCGGAATGAATGCTCCCACATGGTCGGCTCACTTATGGTAAGGATGGCCCTGCAGGATGCTCCAGGCACGGTACAGCTGTTCGGCCAGCAGTACACGCACCAGCGGATGCGGCAGGGTAAGAGCCGATAATGACCAGCGCTGACGCGCCAGTGTGAGCAATTCTGGTGTCATGCCATCGGGGCCGCCAATCAGCAGTGCGACATCGCCGCCCTGCATACGCCAGCCATCCAGCTGTTGCGCCAGCTGCTCGGTGCTCCAGGCGTGGCCTTTCACATCCAGCGCGACCACAAAATCCTGCGGGCGGATGGCCTTACGCAAGGCGTCGGCTTCCTGCTGCATGGCTTTCTCTTTGCTGGTGTTTTTGGCCCGGTGGCCGGGCGCGATTTCGACCAGTTCCAGCGCGCAGTCAGCCGGCAGGCGTTTGGCATATTCTGCATAGCCCTGCTCAACCCAGGCCGGCATTTTATGGCCTACCGCCAGCAGGCGCAGTTTCATGCCTCGGTGGTTCCGCTACCGGGTTCACCCCACAGGCGTTCAAGGTCGTAGAAGTGACGGGCCTGATCGGTCATAACGTGGACCACTACGTCGATCAGGTCGATCAGCACCCAGTCGGACGACGCCCGGCCTTCGGTGCCGTGCGGACGCAGGCCGGCGGCTTTGGCTTTTTCTTCCACATTACCGGCTACGGCGGCGACATGACGGTTGGAGGTACCGGTGGCGATAATCATCCAGTCGGTGACGGAGGTACGGCCGCGGACGTCGAGGACGGTGATATTCAGGGCCTTCAGGTCTTCCAGGGCGTCAATCACCAGGTCTTTCATTTGCTCTGTTTGCATCAGATTCTATCGATAGAGTTGTTGTTGAGAGATGTAATCCAGCACCGCGTCCGGTGTCAGAAAGACGACATTGTCACCCTGCCGGATAGCGCGGCGCAAGTCGGAGGCGGATATATCCAGTTCCGGCCAGTGGTGCAGACAGATCTGACCGGCATTTTGTGCCAGTAATTCGCTGATATTACACTCGCGCTGTTCCAGTTGTTGTTCCTGCCAGTGGCTGACGTGGCGGCTGCCGGGACGGCTGATCACCAGCAGGCTGGCCTGTTCCAGCAGATTCTGGGGCTGGAACCAGTGTTCAAAACCCTGCCAGGCATCCTGCCCCATCACCCAGGTAAAACGCACGCCCGGGTGTTGCTGGCGCAAGGCCTGCACGGTAATGGCGCTGTAGCTGAGGTCATCGCGCTCCAGTTCAATGCTGCTGGGTTCAATACCATCCAGCCGGGTGCAGGCCAGCTGCAGCATGGCCAGCCGTTGTTCGGCGCTGGCCTGGGGTTGCGGCCGGTGCGGCGGAATCCGGTTGGGAATCAGCAGCACCTTGTCGAAGCCCAGATCGCGCAGCTGCACGGCGATGCGCAGATGGCCGATATGCACCGGGTCAAAGGTACCGCCCAGCAGGGCCCAGTGCGGGCCCGGCGCCGGCTGCAGGTTACTGGCGGATTTCGCCATTACCCAGTACCACGTATTTCTGTGACGTCAGCCCTTCCAGACCCACCGGACCACGGGCATGGATTTTGTCGGTGGAAATACCGATTTCCGCGCCCAGGCCGTATTCAAAGCCATCGGCAAAGCGGGTGGAGGCGTTGATCATTACCGAGCTGGAATCCACTTCGGTCAGGAAACGCCGGGCCAGACTGTAATTTTCGCTGATGATGCTGTCGGTATGGTGCGAACCGTAGTGGTTAATGTGCTCAATGGCTTCATCCATGGAATCCACCAGCTTAACCGCCAGCACCGGTGCCAGATATTCGGTATGCCAGTCTTCTTCGATGGCGCTGTTGATGCCGGCCAGTACCGCACAAGTGCGCTCACAGCCGCGCAGTTCCACGCCCAGCCCGGCATAGGCGGCGGCCAGTTCCGGCAGAATGGTGGTGGCAACGGCGCTGTGCACCAGCAGGGTTTCCATGGTGTTGCAGGTGCCGTAACGGTGGGTTTTGGCATTGATGGCAATATTGATGGCCTTGGTCTTATCGGCGTGCTCGTCGATATAAACGTGGCAGATACCATCCAGGTGCTTGATAACCGGTACCCGGGCGTCGCTGCTGATGCGTTCGATCAGGCCTTTGCCGCCGCGCGGTACAATGACATCAACGTATTCGGGCATGGTAATCAGCGCACCCACGGCAGCGCGGTCGGTGGTTTCCACCACCTGCACAGCAGTGGCCGGCAGACCGGCGCTTTCCAGGCCGCTGCGGATGCACTCGGCCAGCGCCCGGTTGGCGGCAATGGCTTCGGAACCGCCGCGCAGAATGGCCGCGTTGCCGGATTTCAGACACAGGCTGGCGGCTTCAATGGTGACGTTGGGGCGGCTTTCGTAAATGATGCCGATCACGCCCAGCGGGACGCGCATTTTGCCCACCTGAATACCGCTGGGGCGGTATTTCAGATCGGTGATTTCACCCACTGGGTCGGCCAGCGTGGCAACCTGCTCCAGCCCTTCGATCATGGCGTCAATGCGGCTGTCGGTCAGTTCCAGCCGGTCGAGCAGGGCGGCATCCAGACCGTTATCGCGGCCATTCTGCATATCCTGCTGATTGGCCGCCATAATAGCGGCACGGTTTGCCCGGATGGCGGCGGCAATGGCCAGCAGCGCCTGGTTTTTGTCCCGGGTGGAAGCGCGGGCCATGGCACGGGAGGCCTGGCGGGCATTCTGACCGAGGGTTTGCATGTACTGGATGACATCCATCAGATTCACCTGAAGCATCGGAAACGGATAAAGTGCGCTAGTATACACGACTACAATAATGATAACGCCACGACCTTCCGCCGCGCCGGAATGGCTTAGTGGGACGGCCGCGCAAGGTTCGCTTTATGGAAAAAACACAGTTTCACACCCTGATTGTGCTGCAGGTAAAAATTATTTACTGCCTGCTGGCGGCGCTGGGGCTGAGCGTTATTGCGGCACTCGACCTGCACGAGGGCCAGTACGGGTTTGCCGCGGTGGCGGCCGGTTTTGCCCTGGGGCTGGTGCTGTATGCCGGTTATATGTTGTTGCGCCGGCGCAAACGCTCATCGCCGTATCCGGAATGGATTATGGTGGGCCTGTTATCAGTGTTTACGTTGTTCGGTATGCACCAGAGCGAACAGGTCGCGCACTGGATTTATTTTGTCCCGGTCTATACCTATTTTTTGTTTCCCTTCCGCGCCGCCAGTATTTTTAATGTGCTGTACAGCATTGTGCTGGTACCCATGGTACTGACCCAGTTTGAGCAGGACAGCCGGCTGCAGATGTTGTTTACCTATGCCGCCTGCTACACCTTTGCCCTGATGTATGCCCTGATCAACGAACGCAACAACCGCCAGCTGGCCGAGATTGTTAATACCGATCCGGTGACCCAGGTGTTTAACGAACATCAGCTGTATCTGGACCTGCATAAAGAAATGACCCTGGCCGACCGCCAGCGCAGCAGTCTGATGCTGGTCGGGGTGGCGACACCGGACGCCTGGCACAGCCTGAATATGGATGATTACGAACAGCGGCTTGGCTATCTGGGCAGCCGGCTGCGCAAGCATCTGCGACAGTACGATGCCTGTTACCGGTTAAACAGTGATGATTTTGTGGTGGTGATGCCGCGCAGTACGGCCGAGCATACGCAGGTGCTGAAAACGCAGTTACTGGAGGCGCTGGCGGGACAGACCCCGCCGGTAATTTTGCCGGTGCATGCGGAAGAATACCGCGCCGAAGACGATCCCCACAGCCTGATCAACCGCCTGATGGAGGGCTTGCATGACCATTGATCTGAGCCAGGAAGAGTTATTACCACGCCTGCAGGTGGTGGTGTATTTACTGGCCGCCTGTGCCGTGGCACTGACGCTTTATGATCAATACCGGCAGGGTCTTTATCCGCTGGTGCTGAGCAATGCCATCGCCATTCCGGCCTTTTTGTTCAGCGCTATTTTTATCTACCTGAAACGTGATCAGCGCGGTTATGAGCGCATTAATTACGCGCTTATTTTTACCCTGGCCGGGCTGGCGCTGTATCAGCTGCCCCATTACCCGTTGCAGATGACGCATTATTTATACGCGCTGCCGTTGTTCAGTTTCTTTTGTCTGCCCTTGCGGGCGGCGACCCTGATCAGCGGGGTGCTGGGTATTATTCTGGTGGCCATGTTATGGCTGGACCGTGGTTTTCTGGTGGCTTTGCGGACGGCGGCTAATTTCAGTCTGTTGCTCGGATCGGCCTGGTGTTTTGCCTATTTAACCCTGCTGAAAGGCTGGTCGCTGAAACGACTGGCGCTGACCGACCGCATTTCCGGTGCCTATAACCGGCGGCATTTTTTTCAGGCCTTAACCCGTGAAATAGCCCGTGGCCAGTCGGCCCGTCAGTCGGTTAGCCTGATTGCTCTGGTGCTGGATGATTACCGGCAGTTAATTGATATACATGGCAGCCGGGAAATGACCGCGTTTCTGCCGCGCTTTGTTACTTCGGCGCAACGCCTGATCCGGGCCGGCGATGAAATTTTCCGGCTGGACGATGACCTGTTTGTACTGGTGTTGCCGGATTGCCACGAAGACGACGCCATTGTGCTGATGGAGCGGGTAAAACGCAGCCTGCAGCAACGCGCCTGGAAACCCTTTGCCGAATTATCCCTGCGCGCGGTGGCGCTGGGGGTGCATACCGGGGAAGAGGCCAGAGATGTGGAAAAACGCTTATTGGCCCGCATACAGAAGCAACAGCGCGCCAGCCTGCAGCTGGCGGCCTTTACCGAATAACGGCCTCAGGTGCGCGCCCGGATCAGCCGCACCAGCGTGGCACTGCGCGCCCGCGGCAAATTCAGGCGCTCATAATACGCCGCCGGGTCATGCACTTCGGTTTTGCTGAAACCATCCTGCCCGAAACCTGCCTGAATGGCCGCATCGCTGGGGTAATGCAGCGGCCACTCGCCGCGGGTAAAAAAGCCCACCAGTTTCTGCGCAAATTTCACATAACGGTAGGACGGGTGGTCGGCAAAGTCCGGATACAGATCGGTCAGGTAGGTGCCGGTGGGAAATTCATGCAGTTCTCTGGCCAGCCGTGACCAGACCTCGCGGATGACCGGCAGCGGAAAGTAATTCACCAGACCTTCAGAAATCACCACGGTTTTGCGCTGTTTATCCAGACTGCCCAATACCGCCTGCAACGACTCTGGGCCATCCTGCTGCAGAATATTGCACGCCTGCACCCGGTGCCGGTCCGGGCGTTGCAACTGCTGCAGCAGCGCCGCTTTACGCGCGGCCATACCGGGCAGATCGGTTTCGATATAGGTAACATGCGGGTAGCGTTCGCTGATGCGGTAACCGCGCGGTGATAACCCCGCCGCCAGTTCAACAATCTGCTCCACGCCTTCCTGTTCAATGAGTTCGGTCAGTAAATGATCCAGAACCTGATGGCGCTGCAGCAGAAAGGTATCAATATGGGCGCCGGCCAACCCTTTCAGCAGGGCATTAACCGGGGTCAGCAGGGCATTGGCCAGCCGGCCCATAGGCGTGACAAACGCGCTGGCCGACAGCCCGTGTTTGTACCAGACGTAGCCGGTGTAGTGGGCACTGATGCTGATGCGCGAGGTGTCGGCAGAGGTGTCTGCCACAGAGAGACTGGTGGTCATAAAATTGCCTGTTTAGTTATTGTTGTCATGGCATAAGCCGGCCAGCATAAAAGGCTGACCGGCGGATGTCTATTCAGCGGCCGGCCGGTGGCTGCAGGGCGCGCACCTCATTACGGGCCTGATTCAGCTGGAATTGCAGGTCAGCGACCTGCTGCTTCAGCGCTTTGCCGGCCTGTACTTCTTGCTGGTGCTGATCAGCAATGGCCTGCAGGCTCTGCTCCGCCTCGCGTACCTGTTGTTGCCAGCGCCGGCTTAACTGCCAGCCCACCAGACCGCCACCCATAATAAAACCGGCCAGTACTGCAAAAATAATACTCATCCCAACTCCTGTGGCAGCGGCGGTCTGCGCCGCTGCAGAAAACTGATAAACTGCGGCCTTTATCTTAAACGACAGGGTAAGACGGTGACCATCGGAGAACTGATCAGCGAGCGCGGTGCGCAGTGGCGGGTACTGGATATGGGGCGGCGCATAGAGGAAGTGCCGGCAGAAATATTTACCGCCTTTGAGCAGCAACAGCAGCCCTGGCCGGTGCCTTACCTGAAGCATGCCTGGGTCGGTATTCTGAGCTGGGATGCGCAGCAGCCGGGCCAGCACAATATCTGGTTTCTGAAATTACCGCTGGATGAACAAAACCTGCTGCAGGCTGCTCCGCGTGATGCCTTTGTGCAGTTTATTCTGCGCAGCGCTGCCGCCCCTGATAAAGAGCACGGCGATGCGCCCTGCAGCTACAAGCCCGACGCCAATCGTATGGCCTATTTTCATGCCCTGGCGTTGCAGACCCTGCAGCAACCGGCCACCGCGTTTTACACCACCGCCCGCAGTTACCTCAGTGGCGATCAGGGCTGGGATAACTGGCAGCAGCTGGGCCTGCAGGGGCTGGCTGAGGTGGTGGCACGGCTGGAGCAGGACCATAACAGCGCCTTGCTGACGGCGGCCTTGCCACATTTGCCGGCGGTGCCGCGCAATGTGCTGCTGGGGTTTCTGGAAAATGCCGCGCCTGATCAGGCCCTGACGTCGGCCATCAATGACGTATTGGCGATGGTGGTCGGCCATCAGCCGACGGTCGCGGATCTGGCCGCCTTTGCCCGGGCCTTATCCAACAGTGTAAATATGGAACAGCGGCGGCAGTTGCTGGCGGTGCTGTTGCAGCATCCGCTGTGCCGCCACGTTGAAGTGCTGGCCGCCATCGGCAGCCGCTGCTGGCGAGACCTGCACGGTGAATTGTTGCTCAGTTATCTGGAAGCGCTGGCGCGCAACGAGCAGGGCAGTGGCGCGTTTAATGCGCTGGTGGCTGACCTGCTGGCGTTACCCGGTTTGCGTGCTCATTTTATGCATACACTGGCCAGTCCGGCCCGCTCGGCAGAACTGGTAACGGCGATGGCGCGCTTGCTGGAACAGGCCCGTGCGGCCGACGGTGGCCGGCTGCAATGAGCGATCTCTGCCCCTGTGGTTCCGGCTTAGTCTACGCCGCCTGCTGCCAGCCGCTGCATCTGGGCCAGCCGGCGGCAACACCGGAAGCCCTGATGCGTTCCCGTTACAGTGCCTTTGTGCGTGAAGATACGGCCTATCTGCTGGCCAGCTGGGATGACAGCACCCGGCCACCCACGCTGGAACTGGCGCCTGCGACGCAATGGCTGGGCTTGCAGATTGTGCACAGCCAGGCCACCGGTGATGACGGTGAGGTTGAATTTGTGGCGCGTTTCCGCGAGGGCGACGAGTGGTTCCGGCTGGACGAAATCTCAGGCTTCCGGCGTGGCGCGGACGGTTACTGGCGTTACCTGGATGGTAATGCCCGTTTTGACCGGCTGCGCCCGGGTCGTAACGATGACTGCCCCTGTAACAGTGGCCGTAAATTTAAAAAATGTTGCGGCTGATTAATCCCGCCGTTGTTGTGCCATGCCGCGCACCAGCATGCCCCAGCTGAGCGCCAGCGCCCCGGCCAGTGACAGCAGCATCATGCCGTTGACCAGCGTGCTGTTGCGCATATAAAAGGTATTGAAGGGTTGTTCATCCGGGCTGCATTGCTGGGTTATTACGTCGTAATTCAGCCCCAGCTCCTGGCATTGAGTGATGGCGGATAATTCCAGTCCGTACAACACCAGCAATAAAATGCCGGGCAGGGCAAACACAATGGCTCCAAGGCGCATTAACATCAGGTATTTCTCCGCAAATAGCACAACAAACTTGACAGGCAGGGCCCATTCTCTGCATCTTACCAGCCAGACAGTGCCCGATAAAACGATAACAAATAAAGCTGCGCCCCTATGAATTCATCAATGCTTAAAACCTTTCTTGCTGCCGCCGCTGTGGCTCTGGCGTTACCCGCCTCCGCTGCCGGCCAGGATCTGGATAAATTGCTGAGCAGTATCAAAGCGGATATTGCCGCCCAGCGGCTGGCCAGCCCGGCGGGCAATAATGCGCTGGAGCGTATCGATGCGTTCCGTGCTCAGGCTCCTTACGATTTCCGCATCGTCCCGCTGGCTTACCAGTGGGGTGAATCCTATGTGGCGCTGGCCAATAAAGCCATTGACGCCAAAGAGTTTGATAAAGCCCAGGCCTATCTGGACCGCGTCTGGCTGGTGGCAGCGTTAACGCCGGGGCTGGAAGAAGTTCAGGATAAGCTGGATAAACTCTATAAACCTTCATCAACGCAGGTTGCCAAAGGCCCCAGTCAGGAAGATCTGGAACGTCAGCGCCGTGCGGCGGCGGCGGCGGCGGCGGAAAAGGCCAGGGTCGAAGCTGAACGCAAGCGTCGTCTGGATGAAGAAAAACGTCAGGCCGAGGCCGACAAAAAACGTGCTGAACAGGATCGTCTGCGCCGTCAGGAAGAAGAACGCCAGCGTCGTGCCGAGGCAGAACAAGCTGAAAAAGCCGCCGCTGCCCAGCGTCTGGCCAATGTAAAAGCCACCGCTCCGGCTGCGGCTCCTGCGGCGCCTGTGGTTGCTGTCCGTGCGGTAACCGCTGCTCCGGCAGCGTCAGAAGCTCCGGCCAGTGTTAAAGAAATTGTGGCGTTATGGAACGATGCGGAAGAATCCTCTGCAGCGCTGGCCACCTATCCGGTGTCGGCGCAGCAACTGCAGGACCGTGACCGGAAAATTTCCGCCTCACTGGAACCGGTCTGTAAAGCCATTATCGATAACGATGCTTCGGTGGTGGTGCACACCGCCGACAAGGCCGACTACCGCTGGCTGACTGTGCGTTTAACCCTGTGTCTGCGTCGTCTGGATAAAGATTTCCGTCTGCGTCACAGCCATCAGGATCTGGCCGAGGCAGCGCCCTTTGTGACTCTGCACCCGCCGCGCGAAGTATCGCTGGTGCGCCAGGTCAGCGACTGATCTGCCCAGCCCGCTCCGGCGGGCTTTTTCTTGCCTGCCGGCCGCCACTCCGGCCTGTAACGGGAACTCCGCCCGGCCAGTGGCGTCCCACCCATGCCGGACTGAACAATCTTTGGCTCAGCGCCTGCAAAAAAATCGCGGCATGTTACAATGCCGCCTTTGTTTTATTCCTCAACATCAGAATGGTTATGCGTCTTCTTACTTTACTTGCCAGCTGGATTCTTCCGCTTGCGGCCTCGGCGGCCGTTATTGTTCCTCAACCGCCTGCTCTCGATGCCAGTGCTTATGTGCTGATGGATGCTGACAGTGGCCATATTCTGGTGGAGAAAAACCCCGACCAGCGTCTGGCTCCGGCCAGCCTGACCAAAATGATGAGCAGCTATGTGGCCGTGCATGAGCTGGAGCTGGGTAACGTCAGCGAAGATACGCCCATTCCCATCAGCGTCCGCGCCTGGCGCAAAGGCGGCTCGAAAATGTTTGTGCGGGAAGGCACCCAGGTACCGCTGATTGATCTGCTGCGCGGCATTATTATTCAGTCCGGTAACGATGCTACGGTCGCGGTTGCCGAATACTTTTCCGGTTCCGAAGAAGCCTTTGCCGGCTGGATGAACCAATACGCGGCCCGCTTTGGCATGACCAACACCAATTTTGTTAATGCCACCGGCTGGCCGGCCGACAATCATTACTCTACGGCCCGCGATATGGCCATCTTGTCGCGCCATATCATTAAGGATCATCCGACTTACTACCCCCTGTACGCTGAAAAATACTACGAGTGGAACAACATCCGCCAACCGAACCGTAATAAACTGCTGTGGCGTGACCCGACCGTGGACGGGCTGAAAACCGGCCACACCGATGAAGCCGGTTATTGTCTGGCGGCGACGGCGGTGCGTGATAACACCCGGCTGATTGCCGTGGTAATGGGCACCCGCAGTGAAGAAGCCCGCGCCCGCGAAACCCAGAAACTGCTGGCCTATGGTTTCCGTTATTTTGAAACCCGCAAACTCTACGATGCCGGTGCCGAGCTGAAAGTGCAGCATGTCTGGAAAGGCAAAGACGAGCAGCTGGCGCTGGGACTGCAGGATGAACTGTACCTGAGCCTGCCACGGGGTTTACGCGGTGAAATTGAAGTAAATATCCGTACCGATGAATACCTGATTGCGCCCCTCAGCAAAGGTCAGGAAGTGGGCACAGTGACCCTGGTTGCCGAAGGTGAAGTGTTGGCCGAACGTCCTTTGATTGCCCTGGCCGCGGTAGAAGAGGCGGGTTTCTTTGGCCGTTTCTGGGATGGTATCCGTCTGTTTTTTGCCCGCCTGTTTGCCTGATAGCAGAGCATCAGCGCTGCCGGCTTCGCCCAAAGTCCGGTAGCGCTTGAAATCGGTCTGGGGTACAACCATATAAGGCGCAATTGTTTAAGAGAGATACCTGTTGTGAGCCAGCCTGTTAACCCCGCCAACGCTGCTGCTGAAGCCCCGAAAATCGAATTTCCCTGCGCCAATTATCCGGTCAAGATTCTGGGGCAGGGTAAAGACGACTACGCCGAAGTGGTGTTTGAAATTGTCCGTATCCACGCCCCTGACTGTGATTTCGAGCGCATTCAGAT
Source organism: Venatoribacter cucullus (assembly GCF_016132445.1). NCBI lineage: Bacteria > Pseudomonadati > Pseudomonadota > Gammaproteobacteria > Oceanospirillales > Oceanospirillaceae > Venatoribacter > Venatoribacter cucullus. Next base: position 459,593 of record NZ_CP046056.1, read on the forward strand.
CCGCGACAGCCGCAATAGCCGCTTCCGCGCCATCACCCTGTACATTACCGCCACCGGTATTGATCAGCTGCAGAACCTGCACCGTGATTTAATGGCGCACGAGTATGTGCAGATGGTGATCTGATGAGCGCTATCCGCATCCGTGATCTGGGGTTGCAGCCTTACTTGTCTGTTTACGAACAGATGCTGGAATTTACCCGTACGCGTGATGAACAGACCCTGGATGAGCTGTGGTTCCTGCAGCATGAGCGGGTGTTTACCCAGGGGCAGGCGGGTAAGGCCGAGCACGTACTGATGCCGGGCGATATTCCGGTGGTGCAGACTGACCGGGGTGGCCAGGTGACTTATCACGGCCCCGGCCAGCTGGTGGTGTACCTGATGGTGGACATCAAACGTATGGGCATTGGCCCGCGCCAGCTGGTCTCCGCCATTGAACATGCCATTGTGAATACCTTGCAGACATGGGGTGTTGAATCCGCCCCGCGCGCCGATGCCCCGGGGGTTTACACCGGCGGCCGTAAAATTGCCTCGCTGGGGCTGCGCATTAAACAGGGCCGCTCATTTCATGGGTTGGCCCTGAATATCGATATGGATCTGGAACCCTTCCGCCGCATTAATCCCTGTGGTTACGCCGGCATGGAAATGACTCAGATGCGTGATGAAACCGCCGCTGCGCCGGCGCTGGCTGAGGTCAGTGCGGTATTGCAGCAACAGCTGCAGGCTGAGCTACAGGCTGCACAGACGACCGCGCCCGGAGCGTAAAATGAGCGAAAAAATCAAAGTAGTGCAGGGCGAAAAATTACGCGGTGCGGAAAAATTAGCCCGCATTCCCATCAAAGTGATTCCCACCGAGGAATTACCGCGCAAGCCGGATTGGATCCGGGTGCGCATTCCGGCGACGCCGAAGATCAACGAAATCAAAGAAAAGCTGCGCAAGCACAAGCTGCATACCGTCTGCGAAGAAGCCAGCTGCCCCAATATTGGCGAATGCTTCGGTGGTGGTACCGCTACCTTTATGATCATGGGCGATATCTGCACCCGTCGCTGCCCGTTCTGCGACGTTGGCCACGGCCGGCCCAATCCGCTGGATAGCGACGAGCCGGTAAACCTGGCCACCGCCATTGCCGATATGGGCCTGAAATACGTGGTGATTACTTCGGTTGACCGTGACGATCTGCGCGATGGTGGCGCTCAGCATTTTGCCGACTGTATCCGCTTAACCCGCGAACACAGCCCGGGTATTCAGGTGGAAACCTTGGTACCGGATTTCCGTGGCCGCATGGACATTGCGCTGGATATTCTCAGCACCACACCACCGGATGTGTTTAACCACAATCTGGAAACCGTACCGCGTCTGTACAAAGAATGCCGTCCGGGTTCGGATTATCAGTGGTCGCTGGATTTGCTGAAAAAATACAAAGAGCGCAACCCGCACATTATTACCAAATCCGGTCTGATGCTGGGGTTGGGCGAAACCAACGATGAGGTCATTGAGGTAATGCACGCGATGCGGGCCCACAAGATTGATCACATTACCCTGGGACAGTATCTGCAACCCAGCCGCGATCATTCACCGGTGAAGCGTTTTGCCACCCCGGAAGAATTTAAAATGCTGGGCGAGAAAGCCAAAGAACTGGGCTTTATCCGCGTCACCAGCGGCCCGCTGGTGCGTTCCTCGTACCATGCAGACCTGCAGGCGCAGGGTGAGGATGTTGGCAGTCACTGAATAGTGCTGCGGCGTGTATAAAAAAAGCCAGCACTGATGCTGGCTTTTTTTATGGCTGCGGTATGCTGGTCAGGCTTGCTGCAGCATGGCGAACAGTTCGTCTTTCAGGTGCACGCGCTTCATTTTCAGCGCTTCCAGACGTTCATCCGACGCCGCTTCCGCTTCGTTTTCAATATTGCGTACTTCACGGTCAATATCGTGGTACTCATCGAACAGACGGGAGAAGTGGCGGTCTTTCATTTTCAGATCACGGATCTGATCCGCCATATCCGGAAATTCGTGGTGCAGATCGTGGTGCTCAACAGTCATGGTGTGGCCTCCTTTTTTGATTTGTTCCAGTATGCGGGTCTGGTTATGGGTCGTATTGATGCAGGTCAGGCCGGCAGAACCGGCCTGCAGCAATGCTGATGTGCATCAAGTGGTCAGCCATTACGGGCAATTTTACTGAGTCCTTGCTGCAACCATTGCTGGAATTGCGGCGCCGGCAGGGCACCGGCCAGCCGGTCAATTTCCTGGCCACGGTAGTACAGAATCAGGGTCGGGATACTGCGGATACCCAGCCGCGCACCAAGCTGCTGTGCGGTTTCGGTGTTCACCTTGGCAAAGCGCAGCTGATGCTGCAGCTGGCCGCATACCTGGGTAAAGATGGGCGCCATCATTTTGCAGGGGCCGCACCAGCTGGCCCAGAAATCCACTACCACCGGCAGGTCGTTTTTGTCGATAAAACGCTGAAAACTGTGTTCGTCCAGTTCGACCGGGTGGCCATCAAACAGATCGTGCTGGCAGCGCCCGCACTGGCCCTGCTGCTGTTGTTTATCGGCGGGAATGCGGTTGATGGCGCCGCAGGAAGGGCAGGTGTAATGCATGACAGAATCTCCACAGGATGGCTGTTCTGCTATATGCGTCTTTGGTTATGATTTTCAAGGGCAATCCGGAGAGCCGGCAGGCTCTCCGGGACAGGCTCAGGCCTGGTTTTGCTTTTTCACGCGCTTATCGCGGCGCTTTTCTTTCAGCGTCTTGGCTGCTGGTTTCTTTTCTTGTTTTGCCATGGCAAACATCTCCGTTGGGTGCTGCTGGCCGGTCCTGCCGCCGGGAGCGGTCAGCACACTGTCAGAAAGAAGGGCCGTTTGTGCGTTCAGCGCACGCGGCAGGCTAAAGGCTTCAAGGGGAAATCCTCCATGCAATTAAGGCCGGTCAGTGGATGACCTGAATAACGGTGAAGGTGGAACGGATGCCCTCCACCGCCACCGTGCAGCGATCACCGGCCTGCAGGCCAAGCAGGGCCGCTCCCAGCGGTGAGCGTACCGAAATCCGGTGTTTGTCCGGATTGGCGTCAGCAGGCAGGGTGAGAACCACCGAGAAACGCTCACGCGCCTGCAGCACAATCAGGGAGTTAATCCGTATTGTTGGCTGATTGGGCAGAGGCTTGTTGCTGCAGGTACGGGTATCCGCTACCCGCTCAGGCCGGGTAGCGCTGAACGCCGTTGTGGTCAGCAGATGATGCCAGACACGCTGGTCAACCTGGCGGAAGGATGAAGAAACAAGGGGAAACATGGCGCTCTCCACAGACAAATGAACAGGATTCAGTCGTCGCCGGAGAGTGGGGTTCTCTCCGGCTTAGCGCTGGAAGGTTCTGGCTTGTGGAAGGAACCGTTGGGTGATCATGAAATCAGGTGTCCGCAATCAAGGTGAGGGGATCATAGCCCGCCTGCAATAAAAGACAAGCCACCCCGGCCGGTGGCCGGAGCTTACAGCTGGTGGCGGCGCAGGTGGGCGAGAAAACCGTCTTTATCGGTTTCGCCGACCAGGCGGCCGGGCTGCACTTCCTGATTCTGGCGGAAGAACAGAATGGTTGGCGGGCCAAAAATGGCGTGCTTCTGCATAAAGGCGATGTGTTCCGCCCGGTTGGCGGTAACGTCCAGTTTCAGCCACAACGCTTCGGCCAGCCGCGCCTGCACATCCGGCTGGGTGAAAATTTCTTTTTCCATCACTTTGCAGCTGATGCACCAGTCGGCGTACATATCCAGCATCACCAGCCCCGGCGCAGTAGCGATGCGCTGCTCCAGCTCGGCGACGGAATCGGTTTTGTAAAACGGGGTGGAGGCGCTGGCGCTGGTGCGGTTATCAGTTCCGCCAATGACTGGTTGCAGAGGCTGCAACGGGTTGTTGTTGCCCATCAGCACGCCGGTGAAGGCCAGAACGCCATAGACCAGCAACACCCAGCCCAGACCTTTCACCAGCCGCTGTGCCGCACTGGCTGCAGGCTCCAGCGCGCCCAGTACAATGCCGTACACCAGCGCCAGCAGCGCCCACAGCAGCAGACTGAGGTTGCCGGGCAGAATACGCTCCAGCAGCCAGATCGCCACGGCCAGCAGCAAGACACCGAAGAAGACTTTGATCTGATTCATCCACTGGCCGGCTTTGGGCAGGAACGAAGCGCCGGTGGTACCCAGTACGATCAGTGGCGCGCCCATGCCCAGCCCCAGCGCCAGTAAGGCTAATCCACCCAGGACGGCATCGCCGGTGGTGCTTAAGTACACCAGAGCACCAGCCAGGGGCGCGGATACGCAGGGCGAAACGACCAGGGCCGACAATACGCCAATGATAAATACGCTCAGGTAGCGCCCGCCTTGCTGTTGCTGGCTGATACTGTTCAGCCGGTTGCGCAGCGCTGCCGGCAGTTGCAGTTCGTACAGGCCGAACATGGCCAGTGCCAACAATACAAACAGGGCGGCAAACAGGATGAGTACCCAGGGCGTCTGCATCCAGGCCTGAATGTTGGCGCCGGCACCGAGCAGGCCGACGGTAAGACCGGCGGCAGCGTAAGTCAGAGCCATACCCAGCACATAGACGGACGACAACAGAAAGCCGCGGCGCGGCGAGTTGTGCTGCTGCCCCAGCACCACGCTGGTCAGAATCGGCACCATCGGCAGCACGCAGGGAGTAAAGGTCAGGCCCAGACCGAGCAGGAAAAACACCCCGATAACAGCCAGCGTGGAGCGGCCACTGAACCAGTTATCTTCTGCTGGTGCCGTTGTGCTGGTCACGCTGTCAGAGGCCGGCGGCAGAGCCGGGCCCTGCAGATCGGCGGCTGTCAGGGTCAGGCGTTGGCGTTGCGGCGGGTAACAGAGGCCGGCATCGGCACAGCCCTGATGATGCAGCACGACTTCACCGGGCTGCAGCCCCTGCAGATCGAAACGCACATCCAGCTGGCCGTAAAAGGCGGTTACCCGGCCAAAAGCTTCGTCGTCTTTTTCAATGCCGGGCAGGGAAAAATAGACCGGCTCCAGCCGGGTGTCGCCCTGCTGCAGAAAGATGCGGTGCTGGTACAGGTAATAGCCATCGGCGCTGTTCCAGGTGGCCAGGAGTTCTCCGTTGGCCAGCGTGGTGGTGAGTGGAAAAGCCTGTTCCACCGGCAGGAAGTCGGGCTCACTCTTACCCAGCAGGCTGCCCAGCAAGTTAGCCTGGGTTGAAACGCTGAACACTAACGCCAGTAAGGCCAGCCAGATTCTGTTCACGGGAAATTCCTGTTGCAGTGGGGTCAGGTATTGCGCTGTACCGCCAGCATCGCCAGTGCTGCCAGTGCCTGTTTGGCCGGTGAATCGGCTAACAGTTCCAGCTGGGCCTGGGCGCGGTTGGCGCAGGCCACGGCTTTTTCGCGGGTGTATTCAATGGAACCCAGCTCGTGCACGATGGCCAGCACGTCGCTCATATTCTCAAGCCCACCTTTACGGATGGCGGCACGTACCAGCTTGCGCTGTTCGTCGTTGCCGTTTGCCATGGCGTGAATCAGCGGCAGCGTGGGTTTGCCTTCGGCCAGATCGTCGCCGACGTTTTTGCCCATGGCGGCGGCATCGCCTTCGTAGTCCAGTACGTCATCAATTAACTGGAACGCCAGCCCCAGTTCGCGGCCGTAAATGCGCAGCGCTTCGCGTTCGGCCTCGCTGCGGCCCAGCAGGCTGGCCATGCCCCAGGTCGAGGCTTCAAACAGCATGGCGGTTTTGCCATAAATAACGTCCAGATACTGCTGTTCGGTGGTATCGGGGTTTTTCACGTTGGTCAGCTGCAGCACTTCGCCTTCGGCAATCACGCTGGTGGCCTTGGACAGGATCTGCATCACCGGCAGGCAGGCCAGTTCAACCAGCATTTCAAAGGAGCGGCTGTACAGGAAGTCGCCGACCAGTACGCTGGGGGCATTGCCCCATTTGGCGTTGGCAGTCGGATTGCCACGGCGCATGTCTGAGGTATCCACCACATCGTCGTGCAGCAGGGTGGCGGTGTGCAGAAACTCAATCACGGTGGCCAGTTTCACCGCACGCTCATCACACTCATTGAAGGCGCGGGCGGTTAACAGTACCAGCAGCGGGCGGATACGCTTGCCGCCGCTGTTAATGATGTATTCGGCAATCTTTTCCACCAACGGCACCCGCGAGGCCAGTTGCGCGTGAATCAGCTCGTTGACCTGCTGGAATTCGCTGCCGACGACGTTGTGGATATCTTTGATTTGCATGAATATGGCCCGGTTTCAGAGTCCGAAGGGTGCCGGCCGGGATACATTCCGGGCGCACCGGTTAAAAAGTCAGGGCGCAGTTTAGCCGCCGGCGAGGGCAGCGACAACGCAGGCTTTGTCAGTCATTGGCTGGATATCGCATGGCTTGCAAGCCGGTGCCGGCTGCGCTATAGTCTCGCGCCCCGAAAATCTGCTCCCTGCCATATGGAAACCAGAGCGTTGCCAGTAGAAGCAGGCCCCTTAAAGCAGCAGTTGTGAAGCGCCGTATAACGGCATTGTGGAGATGTACAGTATGTACGCAGTAGTGGTAACCGGCGGTAAGCAATACCGCGTTGAAGAAGGTCAGACCCTGAAAGTTGAAAAACTGGAAGTGGCGACCGGTGACAAAGTAGAAATCGAAAAAGTGCTGCTGATCGGCAACGGCGATGACGTTAAGATCGGTGCTCCGGTGGTTGCCGGCGCTAAAGTAACTGCTGAAGTGGTTGCTCATGGTCGTCACAAGAAAGTGAAGATCCTGAAGTTCAAGCGTCGTAAGCACCACATGAAGCAGATGGGCCACCGTCAGTGGTTCACTGAACTGAAAATCACCAGCATCGCTGGCTAATTTTTTATTTGAATTCCGGGGCCCGGTGCCTGTCGCCAACAGGTCGCATCCGCAGTGTTGTAGCGGTCCCATTGAAGGAGAAATATCATGGCTCACAAGAAAGCTGGTGGTAGTACCCGTAACGGTCGTGATTCCGAAAGTAAACGCCTTGGCGTAAAACTGTTCGGCGGTCAGGCTGCTAAATCCGGTAACATCCTGGTTCGTCAGCGTGGCACCCGTTTCCACGCCGGTACTAACGTAATGGTTGGTCGTGACCACACTCTGTTTGCTACTGCCGATGGCGTAGTAAAGTTTGAAGTGAAAGGTCCGCAAGGCCGCAAGTACGTCAGCATCGTACAGGCGTAATTGCCGCAGATCCGGAGCCGGCTGTTGTAGTGCCGGCCTCCACCGCGCCCTGGCTGCAAAGGTTTCTTTGACGTCAGGGCGTTTTTGTTTGTTTATCCGAGGTTGCACCTATGAAGTTCGTTGACGAAGCACGAATTACCGTTCAGGCAGGCAAGGGCGGCAATGGCTGTATGAGCTTTCGTCGCGAAAAATTCATTCCCAAAGGTGGCCCCGATGGTGGTGATGGTGGCGACGGCGGCTCGGTTTACCTGCTGGCCGATGATGCCATCAATACCTTGATCGACTTCCGTTACACCCGTCATTATCAGGCCGACAACGGTAAAAACGGCTCCAGCCGTAACTGTACCGGTAACAAAGGTGCCGATATGGTGCTGCGGGTGCCGGTTGGCACCACCGCCATTGACGAAGATACCGGCGAAACCCTGGGCGACCTGACCGAAAATGGCCAGAAACTGATGCTGGCGATGGGTGGTTTCCACGGTCTGGGTAATACCCGTTATAAGTCCAGTACCAACCAGGCGCCCACCCAAACCAAGCCGGGCCAGCCAGGTGAATCCCGCAACATCAAGCTGGAACTGAAAGTGCTGGCCGATGTGGGTCTGCTGGGCTTGCCGAACGCCGGTAAATCCACCTTTATCCGCGCCGTTTCCGCGGCCCGCCCGAAAGTGGCCGATTACCCCTTTACCACCCTGGTACCAAACCTGGGTGTGGTATCGGTCGAACCGCACAGAAGCTTTGTGGTGGCCGATATTCCGGGTCTTATTCCGGGTGCCTCTGATGGCGCCGGTCTGGGCACCCGTTTCCTTAAGCACCTGGTGCGTACGCATCTGTTGCTGCACATTGTCGATATGGCCCCCTTCGATACCGAAGTCAGCCCGGCCGATAACGTCCGCGCCATCGCCTACGAGCTGGACCAGTTTTCCCCCGGTCTGGCCCAGCGTGACCGCTGGCTGGTGCTGAACAAGCTGGACCTGATTCCGGAAGACGAACGCGAAGCGCGCTGTCAGGCCATTATTGATGAGCTGCAGTGGACCGGCCCGGTGTATAAAATTGCCGCCATTAACCGCGAAGGCACCTTCCAGATCAGCTGCGACATTATGGAATACATTGAGCAGCGCCGTATCCGCGAGCAGGAAGACGAAGAGTTTGCCCGTCAGCTGCGCGAAGAGCGTGAACAGGTGGAAGCCGAAGCCCGTGAGCACATTGAAATGCTGCAGGAGCGCCGCCGTCAGCTGCGTGAACTGCAGGAAGATGAAGACGATGATGATGACGACCACGATGTGGAAGTGATCTACATCCGCGAATAACCCATACCGGTATTAATCGCTCGAAAGAGCAGTCGCAGAGAGAGCAGCATGACGACTGTTGAGTGGCAGGAAACCCGCCAGAAACTGGCGCAGAAAAAACGCTGGGTCATCAAGATCGGCAGTGCCCTGCTGACCAACGATGGCCGTGGTCTGAATCGTGACGGTATGCAAAGCTGGGTCGACCAGATCGCCGCACTGCTGGCATTGGGGCATGAGGTTGTGCTGGTGTCGTCCGGGTCGGTGGCCGAAGGCATGACCCGGCTGGGCTGGAAAACCCGCCCGGAAGAAGTGCATAAGCTGCAGGCGGCCGCTGCGGTTGGTCAGATGGGGTTGGTACAGGCCTATGAACGGGCCTTTGCCCAGCATCAGCGCAACACCGCGCAGATTCTGCTGACCCATGATGACCTCAGTGATCGCAAGCGTTACCTGAACGCCCGCACCACGCTGCGCACGCTGCTGGACATGGGTGTGGTACCGGTCATTAACGAAAACGACACCGTGGTGACCGATGAAATCAAATTCGGTGACAACGATACGCTTGGCGCTTTGGTCGCCAACCTGGTGGAAGCCGATCTGCTGGTGATTCTGACCGACCAGCAGGGTTTGTTTACCGCTGATCCGCGCTCTAACCCCGATGCCAAGTTAATTGCCGAAGGTCAGGCCTCGGACCCCTGTTATGCGGCCATGGCCGGTGGCGGTGGTGCGCTGGGTCGTGGCGGTATGATCACCAAGGTGCGCGCCGCCACTCTGGCTGCCCGCTCCGGTGCCGATACCCTGATCGTTGGTGGCCGGATTGACAACGTGATTACCCGGCTGCGCGCCGGCGAGGTGCTGGGCACCTTGTTGCTGGCCGACAAAGAACGCGATGCCGCCCGTAAGCAATGGCTGGCTGGTCATCTGCAGTCTCACGGTGAGCTGACCCTGGATGCCGGCGCCGTTAAAGCATTACGCGACAGCGGTCGCAGTCTGCTGCCGATTGGCGTGATTGCCGCGCAGGGTAAATTTGAACGCGGTCAGCTGGTGATCTGCAAAGATGAGCAGGGCGCGGTGGTGGCGAAAGGGCTGGTGAACTACAGCCACAAAGACGCTGCGCGCATTCTGCGTACTCCCACGGCCCAAATTGAGCAGGCGCTGGGGTATATTGCTGAGCCGGAGATTATCCACCGCGATAATCTGGTGGTGCTGTAAGCCGCGAATTGCCGTTGTTGCAGGCCGCCGCTGTCATTAATGGAATACATGAGGAAAGCCCATGATTGAGGCCGTGAAAGTTGCCGGACTGAACGTCCGTAACGATGCCCCCTTTGTGCTGTTTGGTGGCATGAACGTACTGGAAAGCCGCGATCTGGCGCTGTCCATCTGCGAACACTATGTGAAAGTGACCGAAAAGCTCGGTATTCCCTATGTGTTTAAAGCATCGTTCGACAAGGCCAACCGTTCGTCCATTAATTCCTACCGTGGTCCGGGGCTGGATGAAGGCCTGAAGATTTTTGAAGAGATCAAAAAGACCTTCAATGTGCCGCTGATTACCGATGTGCACGAGCCCTGTCAGGCGGCACCGGTGGCCGAGGTGGTGGATGTTATCCAGCTGCCGGCCTTTCTGGCGCGGCAGACCGATCTGGTGGTGGCGATGGCGAAAACCGGCGCTGCCATTAACGTAAAAAAACCGCAATTTCTGGCCCCGCACGAAATGCGCCACATCATCAGCAAGTTTGCCGAAGCTGGTAATGAGCAGGTGATGCTGTGCGAGCGCGGTTCCTGCTTTGGTTACAACAACCTGGTGGTGGACATGCTGGGCATGGATGAAATGAAAACCATGGCGCCGGTGATTTTCGATGCCACCCATGCGCTGCAGCGTCCGGGTGGCCGTGCCGATTCTGCTGATGGTCGCCGCCAGCAGGCATTCCAGCTGGCCCGGGCCGGTATGGCGCTGGGCATTGCCGGTTTGTTTCTGGAAGCCCACCCGAACCCGGCGCAGGCCAAATGTGACGGTCCGTGCGCGTTGCCGCTGGATAAACTTGAGCCTTATCTGGCCCAGATGAAGGCGGTGGATGAGCTGGTGAAGTCTTTTGTGCCGGTTGTGATTGATTGAGCATTGTTTAACCGGGGTGTAGCCGCTAGAATACGCGCCCGTGTTGACACCGGGTCGCTATCTCTGGATAATCGCGGCCCTATTAGTTCTACTGATTAACCAATTTTGAGGAGCCGACTGTGGCAAATTCCGCTGGTTCTCGTAAACGCGCCCGTCAGGCTATCAAACGTCGTGCTCGCACTGTAGCCCTGCGCTCAATGGTTCGTACTTACATCAAGAAAGTACACGCCGCTGTTGCAAGCAACGACTATGATCAAGCTCAGGCCGCATTTACCAAGACTCAACCTTACATCGACAAGATGGTGAACAAGGGCATTCTGCATAAGAATACCGCTGGTCGCATCAAAAGCCGTCTGAACGCTAAGGTATTCGCTCTGAAAGGTTAATCCTGACAGCAGTGAATAAAAGAACCCGCTTCGGCGGGTTTTTTTATGCGCCGGCGCTGCATTCCGGAGCCGCCGGCGTATGATAACGGGCTTTCCGCCCGTAGGGATTACCGAGAACCGCTCATGGCAGAACAAGCTCAACCCCCTGTACCGCCCGCCAATAAAAATCCGGGCCTGCTGCGTTCATCGTCCATTGTCAGCCTGATGACCTTGCTCAGCCGGGTGCTGGGGCTGATCCGGGATGTGGTGGTGGCGCAGTATTTCGGCGCCCGTGCCGACCCGTTTTTTGTCGCCTTTAAAATCCCCAATTTTTTCCGTCGTCTGTTTGCCGAAGGGGCATTTTCGGTGGCCTTTGTACCGGTGCTGAGTGAATACCGGCGGTTGCGGCCACTGGATGAGGTGCGCTTGCTGGTGGCGCGGGTATCCGGGGTGCTGGGCAGTGCGCTGCTGGCGGTGACGGTGGCCGCCATTATGCTGGCCGATTATCTGCCCTGGGTATTCGCACCGGGCTTTCGCAGTGACCCGGCAAAGTTCGCCTTAACCGCGGATCTGCTGCGTATTACTTTCCCGTATTTATTGTTTATTTCCCTGGCGGCCTTTGCTTCATCGGTGCTGAACAGCTATGGCCGCTTTGCGGTGCCGGCCTTTACGCCGGTGCTGCTGAATGTCTGTCTGATTATCGCCACGGTTTATGCCACCCCGCTGTTTGAAGAACCCTTATTCGCGCTGGCCTGGGGGGTGTTTTTTGCCGGGCTGGTGCAGATGCTGTTTCAGCTGCCCTTTATTGCCCGGCTGGGGTTGCTGGTGCGGCCGCAGTATCAACCCAAAGATGAGGGGGTGCGCCGTATTGGCGGGCTGATGGTGCCGGCGTTGTTCGGGGTGTCGGTCAGCCAGATCAATCTGCTGCTGGATACCTTGCTGGCATCGTTTCTGGAGCCCGGTTCGGTCAGCTGGCTGTATTATTCTGACCGCCTGAATAACCTGCCACTGGGCGTCTTTGCCATTGCCATCGGCGTGGTGATTCTGCCGGCGCTGTCGGGTCGCCATGCGGCGCAGGAACAGGACGGTTTTTCCCGCACCCTCGACTGGGCTGTGCGGTTGGTATTGCTGATTGCTGTGCCGGCATCGTTAGCGCTGATGGTATTGGCCACGCCCCTGATGGCGACCATTTTTTATTACGGTGAGATTACCGCCTATGACGTGGCGCAGATGAGCCTGAGCCTGCAGGCCTATGGCGCCGGTTTGCTGGCCTTTATGTTAATTAAAGTGCTGGCGCCGGGTTTCTATGCCCGCCAGGACACCAAAACCCCGGTCAAAATCGGTATTCAGGCCATGGTGGTAAACATGGTGCTGAACCTGATTCTGGTATTTCCCTTTGCCCATGCCGGGCTGGCGCTGGCCACCTCGCTGTCGGCCTATTTCAATGCCTATATGCTGTACCGTGGTTTGCGTAAAGCCGGTGCCTATGAGCATCAGAGTGGCTGGCCCCGTTTTCTGCTGATTGCGTTACTGGCCAACAGTGCGCTGCTGGCGTTAATTCTGCTGCTGATGGGGCCGGCCGCGCAATGGCTGGACTGGAGTGCGGTGCAGCGGGCCGGCTGGATGACCGTGCTGGTGGTCAGCAGTGTGGCGCTGTATGCCGGGGTACTGGTGGCGGCGGGGCTGCGTCTGCGCCATTTGCGCGGTGAAGTGTTCTGAGTATCCCGGTTATCCTGTGGCCGGCCGGGTAAATGGCTGTTACCGAAGCGGCAGGTTGGCTATAATTCCGCCCTTTCAAATGGCAGGTAGACAAGGCTGATGCGCCTATTGCGTGGGCTCCATAACATTCCGGCAGACTTCCGCGGTTGTGCGGCAACCATCGGTAATTTCGATGGTCTGCACCTGGGTCATCAGGGGATTTTGCGGGCGCTGAAAGACGTGGCGGCGGCGCAGGGCGTGCCCACGCTGGTGATGCTGTTTGAACCTCAGCCAAAAGAGTTTTTCGCCCCGCAGGCGGCGCCGGCCCGGTTAGCCAATTTACGCGAAAAACTGCAGGATCTGGCCAGCCATCATGTCGATTATGTGTTGTGTCTGCCTTTCAATCAGGCGCTGCGGTCGATGCCGGCGCAGGCCTTTATCGAACAGATTCTGCTGCAGGCGTTACGGGTTAAGCACCTGATTGTCGGTGATGATTTCCGCTTTGGCTGTGACCGCAGTGGTGATTACCGCGCGCTGGCAGCTGCCGGCCACCAACATGGTTTTCAGGTGCAGGATTCGCCCACGCTGGAGCTCGACAGTGAGCGCGTCAGCAGTACCCGCGTGCGTACCGAACTTTCGGCTAATAATCTCAGCCGGGTGGCGCACCTGCTGGGGCGGCCGTACCGGATGTCGGGGCGGGTGGCTTTTGGCCGTCAGCTGGGTCGCCAGCTCGATACGCCCACCGCCAATGTGATGGTTAACCGCCGCCAGTTACCCTTAACCGGTGTGTTTGCAGTGCAGGTGACCGAAGAGGAAAGCGGGCGCCGCTTTAGCGGTGTTGCCAACTGCGGTATCAAGCCCACGGTGGCCGGGGTGCCGGAACCTTCGCTGGAAGTGCACCTGTTTGATTTCAGCGGCAATCTTTACCACCGCCACCTGACGGTGGAGTTTGTGCACAAACTCCGTGATGAACAAAAATTTGCCGGCCTGGCGGAATTACAGCAGGCCATCGCCGCCGATAAACAGGCAGCCCGACAGTATTTTGCGGCCCGCACTGCGGCCGGCCATTAACCGAATAACGACTTTCAGAAAAGTGACTCAGCTATGAACGATAAAGTGGAAAGCCAGTACAAAGCGACGCTGAACCTGCCCGATACCGAATTCCCGATGCGGGGCAATCTGGCGCAGCGCGAGCCGGCCATGCTGGCGCGCTGGGAAGAGATGGGCCTGTATCAGAAAATCCGTCAGGCCCGTGCCGGCCGTGACCGCTTTGTGCTGCACGATGGCCCGCCCTATGCCAACGGCAATATTCATATTGGCCATGCGGTTAACAAAATTCTGAAAGACATGATCGTTAAATCCCAGACCATGAGCGGTAAAGATTCCCCCTATGTGCCAGGCTGGGATTGTCATGGCCTGCCAATCGAACTGAAAGTGGAAGAGCTGGTCGGCAAAGTGGGCGATAAAGTCAGCGCCAGCGAATTCCGCAAGCATTGCCGCGAATACGCCGCCGGTCAGGTGGATGGTCAGCGCCGTGATTTCAAACGTTTAATGGTGCTGGGTGACTGGGAAAATCCCTACCTGACCATGAACTTTAATTTTGAAGCCGACATTATCCGCACGCTGGGCAAAATCATTGCCAACGGTCATCTGCACAAAGGCTTTAAACCGGTGAACTGGTGTTCCGATTGCGGCTCAGCCCTGGCTGAGGCGGAAGTGGAATATCAGGATAAAAAATCCATCGCTATTGATGTGAAATTCCCCTTTGCTGCGCCTGAAGCGTTGCTGGAAAAATTTGCCGCCGATGCGGCACTGGCCAGCAAGCCGGTGAGCATTGTGATCTGGACCACCACGCCCTGGACGCTGCCGGCCAACGAAGCGGTGTCGGTGCATCCGACGCTGGAATACTCGCTGGTGTGGCTGCAGGAAGCCGATGAAATTCTGCTGCTGGCCAGCGATCTGGTGGCCAGTGCCATGCAGCGTTATGGCATTGCCGCCGACGCCTATCAGGTGGTGGGAACGGCTCAGGGGGCGGCGTTCGGCCAGCTCAGCGGTCAGGAACACGCGCCTTTTGTGGTGCAGCATCCCTTTATGCCGGCCGTCAGTGGCGGGCCAAAATTTGTCCCCGTGATTACCGGTGAGCACGTGACCGCCGACTCCGGTACCGGGGCCGTACACACCGCGCCGATGCACGGTGCCGACGACTATGTGGTATCCGAGCATTACGGCATTAAAGCCGCCGAAATGCTGGTGGATGGCAGCGGTAAATTCATCAGCAATGCCGCTCTGGATGCGCTGGAACTCAGTGGTTTAAGCACCGCCGACAAAGGCAATTTCCGCGTGCTGGGTTTGCTGGCAGAACACAATGCGCTGCTGAAAAAAGAAAATATTACTCACAGCTATCCGCACTGCTGGCGCCATAAAACACCGATTATTTTCCGCGCCACGCCGCAGTGGTTTATCAGCATGCATCAGGCCGGTTTGCTGCAGCAGGCCATGCACGAAGTTGAGCACAGCGTTGAATGGCGACCGGGCTGGGGTAAAGCCCGTATTGAAGGCATGATGACCGACCGTCCCGACTGGTGTATTTCCCGTCAGCGTACCTGGGGCGTGCCCATTGCATTGTTCGTGCACAAAGACACCAGCGCGCTGCACCCGGATACCCCGGCATTAATTGAGCAGGTGGCGAAAAAAGTGGAACAGCAGGGCATTGATGCCTGGTTTGATCTGGACGCTGCCGAACTGCTGGGGGCTGACGCCGCCAACTATGTGAAAGTGACCGATACCCTGGATGTGTGGTTCGACTCTGGCGTGACCCACAGTGCGGTATTACGCCAGCGCGACGAACTGGGCTTCCCGGCGGCCATGTATCTGGAAGGTTCTGACCAGCACCGTGGCTGGTTCCAGAGCTCGCTGCTGACCAGTGTCGCCGCTTACGGTACTGCGCCGTATCACACCGTGCTGACTCACGGTTTTACCGTGGATGCGCAGGGCCGCAAAATGTCGAAATCCCTCGGCAATACCGTTGAGCCGCAAAAAGTGATCAACGAGCTGGGCGCCGATATTCTGCGCTGGTGGGTGGCCGACACCGATTACAGCGGTGAAATGACCGTCTCCAACGAAATTCTGAAACGTAACGCCGACGCATATCGGCGTGTGCGAAACACCTGTCGTTTCCTGCTGGCCAATATCAACGGCTTTAATCCGGCCACCGACAAAGTCGCCGGCGAGCAGCTGTTGCCGCTGGATGCCTGGATGGTGGATTACACCCGTCAGTTGCAGGACAAAGTGCAGGTTTTTTACCAGAACTATGACTTTAAAGGCCTGACCAAAACCCTGATGAATTTCTGCGTGGCCGAGCTGGGCGGTTTTTATCTGGATGTGATTAAAGACCGTCAGTACACCTGCAAAGCCGATGGCCTGCCGCGCCGCAGCGCCCAAACCGCCTTGTTCCATGTGGCCGAAGCCATGGCGCGCTGGATTGCCCCGATTCTGTCGTTCACCGCCGAAGAGATCTGGGACTTGCTGCCGGGTGAACGGGAAGAGTCGGTACTGCTGGCCGAATGGTATACCGGCTTCCCGGATACCGGCGCGCAAGCGCTGCCAGCTGCTTACTGGGCCAGCATTCAGGCGGTGAAAGAAGCGGTGAACGGTGTGCTGGAACAGGCCCGTACCGATAAAACCATCGGCGCCAGCCTCAGTGCCAACGTCGTGCTGTTCGCCGAGCCGGCCTTAAAAGCCGAGCTGGAAAAACTGGGTGATGAACTGCGCTTTGTGCTGATTACCTCCGGGGTGGAGATCCGTGATTTCAGCGCCGCTGGCGGCAAAGACACTGAGCTGGCCGGCCTGCGCGTTGAGGTGCAGGTCGCCGAGGAAGAAAAATGCGAACGCTGCTGGCACCACAGTGCCTCGGTGGGCAGCCATGTGGCACACCCTACGCTCTGTACCCGCTGTGTTGACAACGTTGAGGGTGACGGCGAAATCCGTCGCTTTGCCTGATGAGCAAACAAGCGTCTGCGGCCATCTGGTTATGGCTGGCGGTGGCGGTATTTGTACTGGATATTGCCACCAAGCAGCTGGCGGAAATGTTGCTGGTGTACGCGCAGCCGGTGGAAATTCTGCCGGTGCTGAATTTCACCCTGCTGTATAACCCGGGTGCGGCGTTCAGTTTTCTGGCCGACCAGAGCGGTTGGCAGCGCTGGTTTTTTACTGCGATTAAACTGGCTGTCAGCATTATGCTGATTGTCTGGATTACCCGTCTGCCGCGTACCCTGTTGTGGTTACCGGCTGCGCTGGCGTTGATCCTGGGCGGGGCGTTAGGTAACTTATTTGACCGGGTGCTGTTTGGCCATGTGATTGATTTTATTTCGGTGCATTGGCAAAACGCCTATTTTCCGGCATTTAACCTTGCCGATTCTGCCATCTCTATCGGTGCCGTGATGATGGTGGTGGATGTCATCCGCGAAACCTGGCACGACTGGCGGCAGCGCCGCTGAACCCATTAACCGGAGTAACCTATGTCGATCGGAATTATTGCACCAGGCAGTCAGATCAGTATGCACTTTGCTTTGCGTCTGGACGGTGGCGACGTTGTGGATTCTACCTTTGACGCTACCCCGGCGCGCTTCGCGTTGGGCGATGGCAATTTACTGCCGGGCTTTGAAGAATTTCTGCTGGGCTTAACCACCGGCGACCACAAAACCTTCAGTATTCCGCCGGAGAAGGCTTTTGGTCAGCCGAATCCGCAGAACATGCAGGAAATGAAGCGCAGCACTTTTCCGGTGGATATGCCGGTTGCCCCCGGCCTGATGGTCTCTTTTGCTGATGCTCAGGGCTCAGAATTGCCTGGTGTAATCAGCCGCGTGGAAGGTGATTGGGTTACGGTCGATTTTAATCATCCGCTGGCCGGTAAAACCCTGCAGTTTGAAGTGCAGATTCTTGAGGTTGCTGATGAACATTAAGCTGGCCAATCCGCGTGGCTTTTGTGCCGGCGTTGACCGAGCCATTGATATCGTTAACCGGGCGCTGGAACTGTTTGAACCGCCGATTTATGTGCGCCATGAAGTGGTGCACAACAAATTTGTGGTGAACGATCTGCGCGACCGGGGAGCGGTGTTTGTCGACGAACTCGATGAAGTGCCGGATAACAGCATCGTTATTTTCTCGGCCCACGGCGTGTCACAGGCGGTGCGTAAAAACGCCGCTGACCGGGGTTTGCGCGTATTTGATGCTACCTGTCCGCTGGTGACCAAAGTGCATCTGGAAGTGAGCCGTTACAGCGCCGATGGCAGCGAATGCATTCTGATTGGCCACAAAGGCCACCCGGAAGTGGAAGGCACCATGGGCCAGTACGATAACCGCAAAGGCGGCGCTATTTATCTGGTGGAAAATCAGGCTGATGTGCTTCAGTTGCAGGTGAAAAACCCGCAAAAACTCTTTTATGTTACCCAGACAACCCTGTCGATGGACGATACTGCGGCGGTTATTCAGACGCTGCGGGAAACCTTTCCGCACATTCAGGGCCCGCGTCACGATGATATTTGCTACGCCACCCAAAATCGTCAGGATGCAGTCAAAAAATTAGCCGTGGATAACCAGTTGATTCTGGTGGTGGGGTCGCCCAACAGCTCCAACTCCAATCGCCTGCGCGAGCTGGGCGAGCGTATGGGGGCCAAAGCCTATCTGATCGACAGCGCGACGGAAATTCAGCCGCAATGGCTGGAAGGCGTTGATTCGGTCGGAATTACTGCCGGTGCATCGGCTCCCGAAGTGCTGGTGCAGGAAGTGGTTAAGCGGCTGGTGGAGCTGGGCGGTAACGCCCCCCAGGAGCTGATCGGCATTCCGGAAAATGTGGTGTTTTCGTTGCCGAAAGAATTGCGTTTGCATCCGGCCGGAGAATAATCCGGCCGCAGTCATTCAGGCTGATTACAAATCGTATTCTTTACTGCCGACCTTGCGTGTCTGCTTACCGGCGCTGTTAAAAATCAGATCACCATCTTTGGCCTGGTTACCCTGGGCTGTCGCGTACAGTTGTACGCACTGGGTGTAGGCCATGTTGCCGCACCGCTGCACCCCAATTACATAATGTCCCTTGGGTGTGGTCATGGTGGCTGTGGCCATACCCAGCTTGGTCAGGGTATCGGCATATTCCATATTGTCCGCAAAGTAGCGTTCCTGCGCATTCAGCAGTGCCTGTAAGTTTTCCAGGCCATCGCTGCGGTCAGCACGCATGGTGTAGTTCTGATACGAAGGCACAGCAACTGAGGCCAGAATGGCGACAATGGCCAATACGACCATGAGTTCAAGAATAGTGATGCCGGATTGTTTCATGGTTTTTCCTGTTACAGCTTTTTAGTGTTCGGGAACCACACGGTTCCATTCTGTACATAGCGGGCAGCGCCGTCCTGAAATGTGATCGGATCGGCATCCAGCAGGCCATAAGCGCGGGCATCCGGGGTTAAGGTGCTGCCACCAAATTCACGCGCCAGAATGGCCACCCGGATACCGACTACGCGCTCCCAGTTGGTGACGTTGGTAGGTGCAACAAAACGCTGCGGGTTGCCATCGGCATCGGCAATGCCGACCAGAATGTGCAGGCTTTCAACGCCGTTGGCAATGGCTTGCGAGTCAGCGATGCGGGTGCCGTTTTCTTCATAAGTGGCACAGCGCAGCTCGTAATCATCGGTGGTACTGGCGTTACCGGTATTGGGCTGAACCCAATACACATCGATTACAAATTCCTGATTATTAACAATGGCTGCGGGCAGGGCTTCACCGGCACAGGTCTGTACATCACGGTCCGGTGGCGTTACACCGTCACGGGCACCGGTACTGCGGCGGATTGCAATACGGTCGCCACCGCTGCCGTGATCATTGGTGTCAAAGGTGCAATGGGCATTGTTGGCTGGCGGCAAGGGTGCCCCGGCCTGGCACAAGACTGCCATGGGCGATTGCGATTCACTGGATTGATAGTTGCTGTTGTAGCCAGCTACTGACAATTGTTCATCCAGCCAGGCCATCACCAGACGGCCGGTTTCCTGAGCCTGAGCCTGGCCTTCTGACGTAGCCGCCGTACGGGCGCTGGTGATCATGATGTTCATAATAAAATACGAAATAATCACGCTCAGCACGCTGGCCAGCATTAATTCAATAAGCGTCATACCCGACTGACGGGACAGGCGTTTCATAATTGCACCTCGCGTACCAGTGTTGCGGTCCGGCGCTCATTGTTTTCATCAATGATGTAAAGTGCATTGCCGTTATCATCCGTTCCCGATGTTCTGGTGTCCCATGTAAGCCGTAAGGTTGCACTTTGCTGGGCGGCATTAATCTGAACGTTCAGTACCGGATTGCTGATAAAGTCAGCACTGGATGAACGTACGTCAGTACCGTTAGCGACATAGTTTTTCTGGCACACCAGATCCCACAAATCGAAGGCGGCAATTTGCTGAGCCGAGCAGTTCGCTGCAGCAGTTCGACTGAAGCCATCGTGGTAATCGGCACAAATGGTGGGCGGGGCAGCAGGGCAGGCATAGTTGCCGTTCGTGGCGTAGTCATTCAAACCGCTGGCATTGATATTCATCCGGTCAGCCAGATCTTCCAGTATCCAGACCGCCTGCGAGCGGTTGCCGGAATCCTGAGCCGCGCGATTAGACTGCAGCTGCAGCGAGCTGATACCCAGCAAGCCAACGGTGGTGATGCTGATGGTTACCAGCACCTCCACCATATTAAAACCCCGTTGTTTTATTGCGGACATGCAGCCACTCCACTCAACTGAACCTGGCCAATTCGGTTGACCGATAATGTGCGGACCCGGTTACCGGTGCAACCGGGCACGCTGATGGTAACGCTGGCATCGGCTGCCGAGCGGCCAGCCGCGTTAAACACCAGTGGTGTTCCGGCAGTGATATCGGCACTGGTGATTACGTTCGCCGCCAGGCTGTGTTTACGTACGCGCAGTTCAACGGCGTTGTCTTTAATAACCCAGCCATCCTGCCAGCCATTAACCGGTTCGAACGTAACAGGCCGCCCCAGTGTCGACGCCTGACTGCGGGCATAGCGAATGTCCAGCTCCAGCTCCCGGGCCAGGCGATCGGCCATACCATTTACGCTCATGTTGTTCATCGCTGGCACGGCTACCGAAAATAAGACGGCGGCAATGGCGATGACAATCATCAGCTCAACCAGCGTGACCCCTGCATGTTTTGCATACGTCATGGATCAGTTCTGTCTCCAGTAAGTTTTCTGGAAGGCATCAAAATCACCTTCGGGCGGTGTGGTTTCTGTACCAATAGCGATGATTGGTTTCACCGGACCCGGGTTATCCGGATCGGTCGGTGGGAAAATCAGCACCGGCTTGGGCACAATACCACCTTGCTTCAGATCTTTGGTCAGCTCAATGCGCTCAGTGGTGTAGGGATCGCTTGCCGGTTTTAACACAATCAGGCGTGCCTGACCGGTATCCGGTTCGCAACCAAATTCAATGTTGGCATCAGACGGCCGGAAGGTGGGCACATAAATAACGTCGTTCACGGTCATGGTGGTGCTTAGCACCTTCTCACCATCGTCTGGCAGGTCGTAGTAGAAACCATTAGTACGTTTCGCCGGAGTGGTCGTTGCGAACGACTGGTAATCCGCCAGATCGGTGATTTTCAGCGTGTTATAGCCTGCCACCGGCGCCTTTTCGGTATCGTAATCATTGATTACGAAAATTTTGTCGTTAACGGTAGTGCTCAGAGGACCGGCACGGAAACCAGAGCCAATAACAATCTGGTAACGTCCCAGGGTTTGCAGAATAAAGGTGCCGGGGTTGTTGGCATCTTCAATTTCAATTTTGCCGTATTCGGTATAGGAAATATCCGGTTGGGTGTAGAAGCGGATATTGCCGGCAACGGTATCGTTATTGAAGTCTGCCAGCATGCCACCAGTAGCAAAACTATTGGCACCGGTGTTGTCTTTATTAATGTCGAAACGCCAGATCCGGCCGCCGACATCAGCACCATAAACCAGATCCACCGTGCCATCACCATCGTTGTCGACCAGTGACAGATCCCCGGCAAAACCGGATTTCATATCGGTATTGGTAATGCCCTTCAGGTTGCCGGTACGGCCGGTCGCTTTCCACAATAAATCAAAAGGCTTGCCGGTTACGCTGCTGTCAGCGGTGACCATATACACGGCGTTACCTTTGGTCGCGGTATTGCCACGGGTGGTTTTGGTGTCTTCAACCGGGTCATAGCCACCGCCGAAGAAAAATACCGGAATTTTTCTGCCGTTCCAGTGCACATTGGCTGACATCATGCGTGACCAGGTTTGGCCCAGCTCTTCAAAACCGGCGTTGCCCGCGCTGATCTGGGCTTCCAGTGTGGGGTTATTGCGGCTGGAAATATCCAGTAAATAATAATGGCTGCCACCGCGGCGCATGCCTGCGGTTAAATAGGCGGTTTCGCCACTGTCAATAATACGATCTTTGTTGGTGTCTTTGTGATATACGCTCATCGGACCATCAATGCCGTATGTTTTGACCAGCCGTGACAGGCCAGACTGATATACCGCCAGATTGGGCAGCATTTCTTTTGGCATAAAGGCCCATAATTCCTGAGCGTTATCTTTTTGCGGATCGAAGGCGTGAATATAGCCAGAGTTGGTCCCGGCATACAGAACGTCTTTAATGGCAGTGCCTTCACGATAGGTGACCAGCAGCGGGGTACCATGTAACGGATCTGCTAACGTTTTACGTGGCTGGCCACTGGCGGGATCAAGGCCACGCCCCCATTTCAGGGCATTGGTCCGGTCGGTATCGGACATGGTCGTGCCCATGGGCATAAAGTCATCCAGCAGGACTTTGGTGATGGCATCGTTGGTTTCCCGGATACGATTGGCGTCCTGAATGATGGTTTTGCTGTTGGCAACATTGGTATACACCCGGCGCACACCGCTCAGCATGTTGGCAATGCCACCCTTGGTTACGATGCCGCCATCAACTTCGGCGCTCCAGAAACTTTTGGCACTGTCTTTAAAGAAACCGGTATCCGGGTTTACCGCTGGGTTACCATTGGCATCCAGGATGTCACCGGCTGAGTTCATACGATAGCGTTTGATGTTACCTGACCAGCCGGGCGATTCACTGGGCTGGAATACGGAGTAGTACAGTTCATCACGGTGTTCCAGGCTGTTAAACGAGTTAACGGCTACTGCCGGGGCGGCAAAGTTACCGGCCGTGCTGGCAATACCACCAAACACTTCCAGTAGTGCTTTGGTTAAGGCATCCTCATCACTGGCAGAATAATAATGTTTGGAAGAGCCATCAGTATTCAAGTGGTCTGAATTTTGTGGGTGGCCATACTTGGCCATATCATTAAGCATTTTTTTACCGGTAGAAGAAATTGCACCAAATCCACCCACGGTATGAACATTGATCACTTGTTTTATTTCGCTGCCGGTCTGGCCTGTAATGTCGGCATCGTTAAAATGGTCGGTTTGTTGCAGCCAGTGAGAAAATTGCACCACACAGCCACCGTCACCAGAACAGTTGGTGCTGTAGCCGGATGGCATGCTCATGCCTTTAATCAGATCTTTGATCGTATCGTTTTCACCAGTATCTACCGAAGCATCACCATCGGTGAACAGCACGATATGGTTTTTCTGACAGGTAGCTTCTACCGGCGAGATGTAATCATAGTAAGAGCCATTTTTTTTCAGGCTATCTGCGTGGCTGCCGATTCTGTTCGGGCCTGGGTTGCGTTTGTAGTAAGAAACGCTGCCGCTTGTTGTTGTAGCAATGGCATCCAGCTCACCCGGACCATATTCAACACAGTACCTATTCCTTGAGCTCCCTTCGTATTTAACACAGACATTTGGGGCAACAACAGGGGCGCCATTAATGGCTCGCTTACCGGCGATATACCGCCAAGCCTCAACCATGCTTTCAGTAATCGGTGTACCGCCACCAATCGACTCCAGCGTCATGGTATCAATCTGGGTTTGCAATAAGTTTTTGTTGCTGGCGCTGTCTGTCGCAGTAAAGGGCTGCAGAACAAAACCACCCTTTGGGTTGCTGCTGGCGGCATAGCTCTCATCAAAACGCATCACGGAAATATTAATTGGCAATGATGTGTCGAGTTTCTGAATGGCACTTTTTGCCGCGTTTTTAACAATATCCAGACGGGTCTTTTCACTGCCGCTAGGGCGTGCATTGCTTGCCGCACGATAAGCCATAGAACCCGAGGTATCGATCAGGAAGATTACGTTCGGATTAATCCGGTTTTCCGTGTTGCGGTAAATTTCGGTGTCATCCGCATACACAAACTGGCTGGTAAACAGCCCGTATGCAATTAAGGTAAGCCAGTAGAGTTTCATGCTGTTTTCCTCGGTTCCGGCAATAAAAATTAAAATCCGTTGCGTCTTATTGGTTGCTGATGCCAGGAATAATCCGGCGCACACCAATTTCCTGTTCATTCCGGGTCATGCCATTTTTGGCAGTCACCGTGGTGTTAATGGCAGCGTGCATCACGCTGCAACCACTGCCGCAACCGCCTTTGCCTTTCAGGTAAAAATGGCTGCCATCCGGAACCGGCAGGTTCTGGATGGTGGTGTTATTGCGGCTGATGCTTTTGGCTTTGAAGTCGGGGCGTGATAACGCACCCTGAAATTCTGCGAAGGGGTCAAAGGTTGCCGCCGGTTTAACCCCGTTGGCATCTTCTACCAGCGAGGCTTTGTAACGGGCCTCGGCTTCAATCAGGACGTTCTTCTGCAATACCCCGTTGTTCAGCATCTGGGAAAACAGGTAATTCAGGGTGCCCAGTGCGGCATTGCTGATTTCCTGCTGATGCTGCAGGTTGCTGACCATGCGGATCTGCACGGTGGAGCGCTGCATGGCTACCATGGCGCCGAGGGTGATGGCCGTCAGAATCACCAGGCTGACAATCAGGGCGGAACCTCGTTGCTGCATCTGCGAAATATTCATGCGGTGGTACTCATTGAGTCTGTTTACACTTTTACCAATATAAGTATAACGCGGTGAATGAGAAGGACGCAGCGGACAAGCGGAGAGTTCATGTTGATCAGCGGCGTACCGAACCACAGGACTGTGACGCAGGCCTCAGCCTCAGCTGGGGCATGGCACGTTTTGTCCGGAAGCCAGCTCGGCAATACCGTCGTTATTGCTGTCGCCGCCCCGCCGGATACGGCCCAACCGGGAGATTACAAAGCTGGCGCTGTGTATCTGTGCCGACTGGTAGCAGTAGCTGAATGAGCCGGTATTAAAACCGGCAAATCCGCGCGCATCAAAGCTGATCACCTGGCCGCTGAAGTGGCGCAGGCTGTTGCTGTGGCCAGCGGTTGCCTGATTCAGCAGTGTTTCGTCCGGATCCAGCTGTTGGTTGTTGTTGCGGTCGTTGAACACCATTAGTGGCAGGTTCCAGTCATTGGTACATTGCCGGTTGGCATTCTGTGGGCAGAGGGTGATCTTCTCCGCCAGATGAACGGCCTGTTCGCGGCTGCTGTGCAGCAGAATTTTCAGGTGGATTATGTCTTGCCGGGCGCGATTGGCGTGCTGGAATTCCTGCCATGCCGGTAAGCCTACCAGCAGCGTCAGTGCCATGATGGCACTGACAATCAGCAGTTCAATCAGGGTAAATCCTTTTGTTACCGGCATGCCTGCCTCCTGGCTGCAACAGGAGGTTTTACCTTAACCGCTGGGCATTCAGTGTCACTCGCACCGTCTGCGTATTTAGCCGTTGTTACAAACCAGACAACCGGCTGGTGGCTCTGCTACCGATGACTGAGGCTCCTTAGTCAATCCCCAGCTTTTTACAGCGATAACGCAGGGCGCGGAAACTGATGCCCAGTTTTTCGGCGGCGGCGGTTTTATTCCAGCGGGTGGCCGTTAAGGCCTGGGTAATGGCGCGGCGTTCAATGTTTTCCAGGTAATCTTCCAGGTTGCTGGTGTCGATGCGGCCCTGAACCGCTGGCATCAGCTCTTGTGGGCCGGTTTGTAATTGCAGATCAGCGGCGCTGATGCTGTCGCCCTCGGCCAGTGTCACCACCCGTTGCAGCAGGTTTTCCAGCTCGCTGACATTGCCGGGAAAAGCATAGTGTTGCAGTGCATCCAGCGCGTCGGCCTGCAGGGTCAGTTCCGGCATACTCCACTGGCGGCAATACAGGCGCATAAAATGGTTGGCCAGCAGCGGGATATCCTGCGAGTGTTCGCGCAGCGCCGGGACGTTCAGGGTAATGACATTCAGGCGGAACAGCAGGTCCTGGCGGAACTGCCCTTGTTGTACCAGCTGGCTCAGGTCTTTGTCGCTGGCGCTGAGCAGGCGGAAGTCGGCAGCCAGGTGTTGCTCCTGCCGCGGATCACTAAGGGTTTTATCCTGCAGCACACGCAGCAGACGGCCCTGGCATTCGGGGGGCAGCTGGTCAATGTCGGTTAACAGCAGCGTACCGCCATCGGCCGCATACAGCAGGCCATCGGCGGGGTTATGTTCACCAAACAAGGCCTGTTCCAGCTCGGCTGGTGAATGTTCCCGGCAGGACAGTGATACCAGCGGCCGCTGTGCACGGCTGCTCTGGTGGTGAATCAGGCGCGCGGTCAGCTCTTTGCCGCTGCCATCTTCGCCGAAAATAAACACGGGTGCCTGGGTGCGGGCAACTTTAAAAATCTGTTCTTTCAGGCTTTGCATCGGTGCGGAATCACCAATCAGCCCAATAGCCGACGGCAGGGTTTCCAGGTGCACCGGTACTTTGCTCAGTTGCAGTGCCTGGCGGGCCAGCTGGCGCAGCCGTTCGGTATCAATGGGTTTGGCCACCACATCGAAGGCGCCGGCTTTCATGGCGCTGACGCCCAGTTCCATATTGCCGTAAGCGGTAATCATGGCCACCGGCATGTCGGGAAATTTCTGCTGACACAGCTGAATTAAATCCAGCCCGTTACCATCCGGCAGTTTCATATCGGTAATGCAGAAATGGTAACTGCGTTGCTGCAGTTGCTGACGCGCTTCGGCGACCGAGCCGGCCTGAAAACATTCCAGCTCCATGCGGTTCAGGGTCATGGCCACCAGGGTGCGGATGTCGGCTTCATCGTCAATAATCAACGCTCTGAATCGGGTCATGCGGAAAGTCCTGGGCTGTGAATATCGGCCGGTGTGTTCAGGGTGAGGCGGAAACAGGCGCCACCGGCCACCGGATAATACTGAATGCGGGCTTCGTTGGCTTCACACAATTCACGGCATAAATACAAGCCGAGGCCGGTGCCGTTGTGCTCGCTGGTATGAAATGGTTCAAATAAATGTGGTAATTGTTCGGCACTGACACCACCGCCGTTATCCATAATATCCAGTTGTACTTTGTGCGTGCGCAAGGCCACTGCCACGATGTGCAGGCGGGCATTGTTGCCGCTGTGGCGGCAGGCGTAGCGTAAGGCGTTGGCGCATAAATTATGCAGAATCTGTTGCAGATGGTCGGCATCAAAACGCACCAGAATATCGTCGCTGCAGTGCAGATCCAGATGGAACGGCACGGCGCTGTGCTGCGCTTTGAACTGGCCGGTAAAGTGTGTCAGCCAGGGTGCTAAACGCAGCGTTTCAATACTGGATTTGCCGCGCCGGGACAGTTGCAGCACATCTTCAATGGTGCGGTTAATGCGCAGGCAATGCTGCTCAATAATCTGGGTTAATTGTTTTTCACTTTCCTGCAAATACGGCGTTTCTTCCAGCAATTGTGCGGCCTGGCGCAGGGCGCTGAGCGGGTTGCGGATTTCATGGGCGATGGAGGCAGTCAGACGTCCCAGAGAAGCCAGTTTTATTTGCTGGGCCTCGGCGGCCAGGCGGGCACTGTCTTCAATTTCCAGCAAATAATCACCACTGTCGGGATGACCAACCGCCACTTTGCGCAGCAGCAGATTTTCGCCGTGATGTTCCAGCAGTTTCTGTTCGCCATAAAACCGCAGGTCAGCGGGCAAAATATCACCCTGTTGCAGGTTAAACCATTGGCCGGCGCGTTCATTCAGCAGCAGGATTTTGTGGCCCGGATCACAGGCAATAATGCCATCGGGCATATCCAGCAGTGCCTGCTGGCTGAAGCGTTGCAGGCGGCGTAAATGGCTGGCCTGTTCGGAGGCCAGACTCAGGGCACTGTTCAGCCGGCGTGATACACCCTGCGTCAGAATGGCCAGCACAAAGGCCAGCAGGCCGTACGAACCGGCCCGCACCACCTCGGCGGCATTAATGTCCTGCGGCTGAATATATTCGGTATAAAACACCGCCAGGGTAATCCAGGCGGCCACGCCAAACCCCAGCACTCCGGGCGCCAGCAGGTTGGAAATAACCAGGGGAATCAATAATAAACTGGAGAAACCGGAGCCGAGGCCACCGGAGGCCAGCATCATGGCCGCCAGCAGGGCGACTTCCACAAACACATAACCGACAGCGGCCTGCGGGTCGGGCCGGCGGCTGGCCAGGGCGGCAAATAAGGCCGCCACCACCACATAGGCGCTGGCCGCACTGAGCATCAGCACCGGCCGGACATTGCCGACAAAGGTACCGCTGCGGTCGAGGCCGGCTGTAATCATCAGTAGCAATGCCAACAGCAGGGAATAATAGCTGTACAATTGCAGCAGTTGTTTGCCGCGTACGATCATGCCGCCGGAAAACCAGGCTTTCACAGTTGCTCCTTACTGCAGGCCGGTATTGGTTGCATTGCACCGACCGGGGAATTTTTCGACAATATGCCACCACTCATCAGGGTAATCCGGGAATATGTCTCAGTCACTCGTTATGGCGCTGGCGCAGCAGAATTTTCTGGTCGGCGACATTGCCGGCAATGCGCAGCGTATTGTTGAACTCAGCCGTCAGGCGCAGCAGCAGGGCGCCGACCTGATTGTTTTTTCCGAACTCGCCTTAACCGGTTACCCACCGGAAGATTTATTGCTGCGTCCCAGCCTGCAAACCCGGGTAGAGCAGGGGCTGCAGCAGATTGCCGCCGCCAGTCAGGATATTGCCATTGTGCTGGGCTTCCCCTGGCGCGAAAACGGCCAGCTGTTTAACTGCGCCGGTTTCTGGCATGGCGGCGAATGTCTGGGGCGGTATGCCAAGCAGTGCCTGCCCAGTTATCAGGTATTTGATGAACACCGCTATTTCAGTGTTGGCGACCAGCCCTGTGTGATTGACTGGCGCGGCCATAAACTGGCGCTGACGGTTTGCGAAGATATCTGGCATAAGCAGCCGGTGGCCCAGGCGGCCGCGGCCGGTGCCGATCTGGTTCTGAATATCAATGCCTCGCCGTTCCATCAGGGCAAACACAGCGAACGGGTGAATTTACTGGCCAGCCACGCCCGCCGCCACAACCTGTCGTTGCTCTATGTGAATCAGGTCGGAGGTCAGGATGAACTGGTGTTTGATGGCGCCTCGTTTGCCATTTCTGCCACCGGCGAGCCGGTACTGCAGCTGCCCGCCTATGCGGAAGCGTTAGGGCTGGTGCGCTGGCAGCAGGGGCAACTGAGTGCGCTGACCGCCAGTGCTGAAGCGCATACCGATACCCTCGGCAGCCTGTATCAGGCGCTGGTGTGTGGCGTGCGTGATTATGTGGAAAAAAACCGTTTTCCTGGCGTGTTGCTGGGGTTATCCGGCGGTATTGATTCGGCGTTAACCCTGGCCATTGCCGTCGATGCCTTAGGCGCTGAGCGGGTAAAGGCGGTGATGATGCCGTTCGCTTACACCTCGGATATCAGCAAGGCCGATGCCGCTGAGCAGGCAAGCATTATGGGCGTGGAATACAGCTCGATTTCCATTGAGCCCATGTACAACGCCTTTATGCAGCAGCTGGCCGGCGAGTTTGCCGGGTTACCGGTTGATACCACCGAACAGAATCTGCAGGCCCGCTGTCGTGGCGTGCTGTTGATGGCGTTGTCGAACAAAAGCGGCGCCATGGTGCTGACCACCAGTAACAAGAGCGAATCGGCGGTGGGCTACAGCACCCTGTACGGCGATATGGCGGGTGGCTACTGCGCGTTGAAAGATGTTTACAAAACCCAGGTGTTTGCGCTGGCAGCGTACCGTAACGGCTTAAGCCCGGTGATTCCGCAGCGGGTAATGGAGCGGCCGCCGTCAGCGGAACTGGCGCCGGATCAGAAAGACGAAGACAACCTGCCGCCCTACACAGTGCTGGATGCCATTCTGGCGCGCTACATCGAGCAGGACCTGAGCGCCGATGCCATTATCGCGGACGGCTTTGCGGCCGAGGATGTGTTGCGGGTTATCCGGCTGGTGGATATTAATGAATACAAACGCCGGCAGGCGCCGATTGGAGTGCGGGTCAGTCAGCGCGGTTTTGGCCGCGACCGGCGTTATCCGGTGGTCAATGGCTGGAAGGCGGGGATCTGAGGGCGAGACGGGAGACGTTTGGATGGGAGACGGTTTGCGTCTCCCATCCAAGCGTCAGGCATTCAGCACACAGTGCTGGCTTGTTCAGCGTCTCCCGTCTCCCGTTAAGCGTCCCGCATTAATCAATCAACCCAAAGCTGATGATATTCCAGAACGAGCGGCGGTCGGTCATGGCCAGGCCGGATTCCACGAATTCGCCATTCTGCAGTTGCGGGTGATCCGGGTGGTTCAGTTGCAGCAGGGCCAGCGCTTTGGCTGCTTCTTCGGTCATATTCAGGTAGCCATAGGCTTCCACCTGCAGCGCCAGTGCTTCGGCCACCGCCGGAGTACCCTGGTAATTCAGCAATACGGTATTAGCCCGGTTGGCCGCGGCAATAAAAGAATGACGCTTCATTAAATAGCGCGCCACGCCCACTTCATGGGAGGCCAGACGCTGTTTGATATACACCATACGGGCGCGGGCATCGGCAGTGTAAGGGCTGTCGGGGTAGCGCTGCAGCAGTTCCGCAAAATGGGCAAAGGCATCGCGCAGCGGGGTTGGATCACGGCGGGCAACGTCGTGGTCAAAATAGCGCTCGGAAAAGACAAAACCCATTTCATAGGTGGCCAGTGCGCGCATGTAATAAGCGTAATCGACCTGTTCATGCAGCGGATGCAGACGGATAAAGCGCTCGGTGGTGGCCAGCACCGCTTCCAGATCAGACAGTTTGTACTGGGCGTAAATCATTTCCAGCTGGGCCTGTTCGGCATATACCCCGAACGGGTAGCGGGATTCCAGCTCGCGCAGGCGTTCCTGCGCAATAATAAAGTTTTCATTGGCGAGCGCTTCACGCGCCTGCTGATAATATTCCTGCTCAGTCAGTTCCTGGTTGCGGTTGGGATTGCCGGAACAGGCGGTGAGTAACAGGGTAAAAACAACCAGCAGCCAGCGGGAGTTCATGGAGTGCATTCCTGATTATCTATATACTTGGCGAAATGCCGTATTAAAGCACAGACGCCGGGCAGCCCCAACATGGGCACTGGTTATTCCGCGCTTGCAGGCCCACCCCAGCATGCCAGAAACTTTATGAACACTCAGATAGCACACCGCGCAGAAGTTCCCTACGACATGGGCAACCGCCGCTTCGACCAGATCGCCGCCGAACTCTTTCCCGATTATTCCCGTTCGCGTCTGCAGCAGTGGATTAAAGACGGCCAGCTGCTGGTGAATGGCGAAGTACGCCGGGGCCGCGACAAACTGGTCGGCGGTGAAACACTGGAATTGCAGGCCGAACTGACGCCCGAAGGCGACTGGCAGGCGGAAGATATCCCGCTGGATATCATCTACGAAGACGATCAGATTCTGGTGATTAACAAACCGGCGGGGCTGGTGGTACATCCGGCCGCCGGCAATTATGAAGGCACCTTGCTGAATGGCTTGCTGCATCGTTATCCGGAACTGGCCAATATTCCCCGCGCCGGCATTGTGCACCGGCTCGACAAAGACACCACCGGCCTGATGGTGGTGGCCAAAACCCTGCCGGCTCAGCATCATCTGGTGGGGCAGCTGCAGGACCGCAGCATGGGGCGCGAATACGAAGCCGTGGTGCAGGGCTACATGACCGGCGGTGGCACCATTGAAGAACCCATTGGTCGCCACGGCACCCAGCGCACCAAAATGGCGGTGAATCCGATGGGTAAAGAAGCCGTAACCCATTACCGGGTGCTGAAGCGTTTCCCGACCCACACCCATATCCGCGTAAAACTGGAAACCGGCCGCACGCACCAGATCCGCGTGCACATGGCACACATCGGTTACCCGCTGGTGGGTGATTCCACCTATGCGCCGCGTACCCGTTTAACCAAAGGCATCGGCCCGGAACTGCGGGAAACCCTGCTGCATTTTGGCCGTCAGGCATTGCACGCGCGCAAGCTCGGCCTGCTGCATCCGGACACCGAAGAATGGATGGAGTGGGAAGTGGACCTGCCGGACGACTTTGTGCACCTGCTCGATGTGCTGGAAGCCGATGCCGCCCGTGACTGACGCTTTTTTTACCCCTGCCTGGCCGTTGCCGGCCAATGTGCGGGCGGTGGTTACCCAGCGCAGCGGCGGTATTTCTGCCGCCCCTTTTGACAGCAATAATCTGGCCACGCACGTTGGCGACCAGCCGGCTGCCGTGGTGCATAACCGCCAGCTGTTATGGCAACAGCTGCCGGGGGTGCGCAGCATTCAATGGCTGAATCAGGTGCATGGCACCGCCGTGGTAGCGGCCTGTGGTGGTACCGTGGTGCCGGTCGCTGATGCGCAATTTACCCGGGAAAAAGGTCTGGCCTGTGCCGTGCTTACCGCC
This sequence comes from Venatoribacter cucullus, assembly GCF_016132445.1. Taxonomy (NCBI): domain Bacteria; kingdom Pseudomonadati; phylum Pseudomonadota; class Gammaproteobacteria; order Oceanospirillales; family Oceanospirillaceae; genus Venatoribacter; species Venatoribacter cucullus. Next base: position 491,945 of record NZ_CP046056.1, read on the forward strand.
GATTGTCTGCCGGTGCTGTTTTGTGCGGCCGATGGCTCACAAGTCGCGGCGGCGCATGCGGGCTGGCGGGGGCTGGCCGCCGGCGTGTTATTGAAAACCCTGCAGCAGTTTGCTGACCCTGAACAGGTGCTGGTGTATCTGGGGCCGGCTATCAGTGCCGGGCATTTTGAAGTTGGACCAGAGGTAAAAGCCGCTTTTTCCTGGGCCTCAGCAGACTGCTTCCGCCCCGGTACGGGCGATCGTTATTTTGCCGATTTATACCAGCTGGCGCGCCAACAATTGCAGCGTGCCAGCGTGGTTCATATTCATGGCGGTGAGCACTGTACCTTTCGTGACGCACAGCAGTTTTATTCCTATCGTCGTCAGGCCGTTACCGGCCGTCAGGCCAGCCTGATCTGGCGCCTGTAAGCTGTTTTTTTAGCGGCAATACTGGCGGATCAGCTCATCCACGTCTTTGTTTTGCTCGTCCCGCTCGGCGCTGGTGAGTGGCCGGAAACTGCCATCCGGCATCTGGAAGCGGCGGTTAGCGGCTTCATTCAGCGCCTGCTTGTATTCCCGTGCCTGCTGGCAGTTCTTTTCCGCCTGTTCTTTGCTGACGCTGGGCTGCAGTGCTACCGGTTTGCTGGCCGTGGTTTCCCGGGCCGCGGCTGCAGCTTCTGTTGTGGGCTGGGCTGCCTCGGCGCTGGCCGGGGTGGCACCGCGCTGCACGCGCAGTTCAACGCTTTCAGCTTGCAGGTTAACTTCCCGCGGTGGCTGGCTGCCAAAATGCACTTGCCCATCGGCGTCGGTCCAGCGGTAAATTTTTTCGGCCTGAGCCGGTGCGGTGGACAACAACAGAGCGGTAATCAGCAACAGAACAGAGCGCATAAGCGGGTACTCATCCAATGAATAAATCAATGCGCTGAGGCTCCTTAAATGCGCCGGATTTGTCAAGGATTCAGCTGGACATCAAAGTCGGAAATGCTAGAATTGCCGGGCTTTTGATCGACAGCCTGCGCCGCCACCCTGTGCCCCGCTGCGGTCAATAACAGCCTCTGGGCAGTTATCCTCTGCCCCGGTCAGATCCGCCAGCCTCGACCAGGCGCGGAATTCTGATGAGAAACTACGAGTTAATCATCCAGCCTGAACGGGACGCACAGCAGATGCGGCCCGCTATCACACTTATTTCAGTTACCCACGCTCCCGCTGCGGGAGCCTGTGAGAGAGGATAGTACGGTGGAATTACTTTCCGGCGGAGAAATGTTGGTTCGTGCACTGCATGAATCGGGCGTTGAATATATTTATGGTTACCCGGGCGGCTCCCTGCTGCACGTTTATGATGCCCTGTACAAACAAAGTGCCGTGAAACACGTACTGGTGCGCCACGAGCAGGCGGCTGCGCACATGGCCGATGGCTACGCTCGGGCGACTGGTAAGCCGGGTGTGGTGATGGTCACCTCTGGTCCGGGTGCAACCAATACCATTACCGGTATCGCCACGGCTTATACCGATTCTATTCCCATGGTCGTGATTTCCGGCCAGGTTATGAGCTATCTGGTGGGCGACGATGCCTTCCAGGAAACCGACATGCTGGGTCTGTCGCGCCCGATCGTGAAGCACAGCTTTGCCGTGCGTCGTCCGGAAGATATTCCGGAAATCGTCGCCAAGGCCTTTCATATCGCCAGCACCGGCCGTCCCGGCCCGGTAGTTATCGACATTCCGAAAGACATGACCATGCCGAACGAGCGCTACGAGTATGCGTACCCGCAGAAAGTAAAACTGCGTTCTTACACGCCGCCGCAGCGTGGTCATTCCGGTCAGATCAAAAAAGCCGTTGAGTTAATGCTGGCCGCCAAGCGTCCGATTATTTATGCCGGCGGCGGCGTTATTCTTGACCGCAGCTCCGACAAACTGCGCGCGCTGGTCGATCGTCTGAATTTCCCCTGCACCAACACCTTAATGGGCCTGGGCTCTTATCCGGGTACCGCTGAACGCTTCCTGGGTATGCTGGGTATGCACGGTACTTACGAAGCCAACATGGCCATGCACCATGCCGATGTGGTCATTGCCATCGGTGCGCGTTTCGATGACCGCGTTACCAACGCCACCAGCAAGTTCTGCCCGGATGCCAAGATCATTCATATTGATATTGATCCATCGTCCATTTCCAAAACCATCGTTGCCGATGTACCCATTGTTGGTCCGGTTGGCAACGTACTGGATGAAATGGTGGCGTTGCTGGATGAAAGCAAAGAAACGCCGGATGCCGAAGCTATTGCCGCCTGGTGGAAACAAATTAATGAATGGCGTCCGCGTCACGCCATGCGTTATGAGAAAAACGACAACGGCCTGATGAAACCGCAGGAAGTGATCGAAGCCATGTGGACCGCCACCAAAGGCGACGCCTACGTTACTTCCGATGTGGGCCAGCATCAGATGTTTGCCGCCCAGTACTACAAATTTGATAAACCGAACCGCTGGATCAACTCCGGTGGTCTGGGCACCATGGGCTTCGGCTTCCCGGCCGCCATGGGCATTAAAATGAACTTCCCGGAAGAAATGGTGGTGTGCGTTACCGGTGAAGGCTCCATCCAGATGAACATTCAGGAACTTTCCACCTGTCTGCAGTACGGCATTCCGGTAAAAATCCTGTGTCTGAACAACGGCTCGCTGGGCATGGTGCGTCAGTGGCAGGATATGAACTACGAAGGCCGTCACTCACACTCCTACATGGAATCGCTGCCGGACTTCATCAAGCTGGTAGAAGCCTATGGCCATGTTGGTATGCGTGTGGAAACCCGCGATCAGCTGCCACAGGCGCTGGAAGATACCTTTGGTAAATACAATGGCCGTCTGGTGTTCCTCGATGTCGCTGTCGACCCGGAAGAACACGTGTACCCGATGCAGGTGCCGGCTGGCTCCATGCGTGATATGTGGCTGAGCAAGACGGAGCGGACCTGATCATGAGACACATTATTTCAATTCTGCTGGAAAACGAACCGGGCGCACTGTCACGGGTTATCGGCCTGTTTGCGCAACGCGGCTACAACATCGAAACCCTGACCGTGGCGCCGACCGAAGACAAAACCCTGTCGCGTCTGACCATGACCACCTACGGCGACGACCGTAAGATCGAACAGATCACCAAGCAGCTGAACAAGCTGATTGAAGTGGTGAAGCTGGTGGATCTGTCGGAAGGCCCGCACATTGAACGCGAGCTGATGCTGATTAAGGTAAAAGCATTGGGCGCGCAGCGCGCGGAAATTAAACGCACGGCCGATATTTTCCGCGGCCAGATCGTCGATGTTTCTGCCAGTGTTTACACCATCCAGCTGACCGGTACCACCGACAAGCTGGAAGCCTTTATCGAAGCCATCGGTACGGGTTGTGTACTGGAAACCGTGCGTACCGGTGTGTCCGGTATTTCCCGCGGCGAGAAGATCCTGAGCCTGTAAGGTTAAGGTTCAGCGCCTGAAAGCCCTCTCCGGAGGGCTTTTTTTATGGCCGAGGTTCAGGAGGTAAGGTCTATTACTCGCCCCGCACCCGGCCGCGCAGATTTTTGATGGCGCTGCGTTTTACTTTGCTGTCGACCCGTTTCACCTGCGAGGAGCGGGTGGGCTTGGTGGGTACCCGCTTTGGCAGCACTTTGCCGGCACTCTGAATTAAGGCCTGTAAGCGCTGCAGCGCGTCTTCGCGGTTTTGTTCCTGGGTGCGGAATTGCTGCGCTTTCAGTACCACCACGCCGTCTTTGGTAATGCGCTGATCGTTAAGCGCCAGCAGGCGTTCTTTGTAAAAGTCGGGCAGGGACGAGGCGCGGATATCAAAGCGCAGGTGAATGGCGCTGGACACTTTATTGACGTTCTGACCGCCGGCGCCCTGGGCGCGGATGGCGGTCAGTTCGATGTCGCTCCAGGGAATCCGGACAGCGTTGCTGATAAACAGCGGATCGGTAATCTCATTCATGAACCGGGTTATACCGGTACATCGGCCAGATGGAAAGCAATGGCCCAGAAATGGCAGAAGCCGCCACCAATCACAAACAAGTGCCAGATTTCGTGAAAGCCAAACCATTTTGGCCAGGGGTCCGGCCATTTGGTGGCGTACACCACGGCACCCAGGGTATAGCTGATGCCGCCATACGCCATCCAGCGTAAGGCCTCGGCCGGAATCTGTTCCAGCGCCGGGTAAGCAAACACCACCAGCCAGCCCATCAGCACATAAATAACGGTCGAGAACCAGCGCGGCGCACTCAGCCAGACCAGCTTCAGAATGACGCCGGCAAAGGCCAGTGCCCACACCACGCCAAACAGCCACCAGCCGGTACTGCCATGCAGCGGAATTAAACAGATGGGCGTATAGGTGCCGGCAATCAGCAGAAAAATGGCCATGTGGTCGATGCGTTTCAGCAGCTGGATAACAGGCGCCGGCGCATGCACCAGGTGGTACAGCGTGCTGCTGGCAAACATCAGCAGCAGGGTGGCGCCGAAAATCATAAACGACACCATGTGCCACACACCGCCGTGCAGGGCAGCCTGCGCAGCCAGAATACAGAGCGCCACAATGGCAAATACAGCGCCGGCCAGATGGCTGAGGCCGCTGACGGGATCACGGAAAATAGCGTGCATAATGCAATTAATTCTTTATGTAAGGTGAGAGGCGCTTACGATACGGTATTTTTATCATCGTGCAAAAGGCGCTACCGAAGCATGCAAGAAGATTCTGCCGCCAGTGGTTGGCTGGTGTATCTCGTCCGTACCGCCGCCGGCAGCCTGTATTGTGGTGTTACCAACGATATGGAGCGGCGTTTCCGTGAACACTGCGCCGATGGCCCGCGTAGCGCCAAAGCCTTACGTGGCCGCGGGCCGCTGCAGTTGGTGTTTACTTACCCCGCAGCGGATAAGCAGCAGGCCATGCAGCTGGAGTGGCAGATAAAACAATGGCCAAAAGCCCGCAAAGAAGCGCTGGTGAGCGGGCTGATTGGTCTGGATGCAATCATTAGCTGATTTTTGAAATATCAGTTGTTCTGTTATGGAAATAATGTGGGGTTTGCCGGCGTATCCGCACCTGTGCCGGCGGATACTGATGTGGTACAAACGTACAACTTATAACAACAACAAAGAAAACCTTCTCACAGGGTACTTTCATGCGTCTGCTTTGTTCCTTATTGGCGTTGGTCAGCCTGACGGCCTGTGCCAATACCCGCACCCTTGATATTAACCAGCCGCTGCCGGCAGCGCCGCCATTAAGCCAGTATGCCGAAGCCGGTGCGGTGTCGGTGGATATTACCCCGCCACCGGGTATGCCCATGGGTGGCTATTCGGTAATGGCCAACCGCGGCCAGGGGTTCCGTACCCGCATTAAAGCGCGTGTGGTGTATCTGCATGATGGTAAAGGTCAGGCCATGGCGCTGGTGCAGACCGATCTGACGGCCGCCTCGTTATTGCTGCAGCATGCGGTGGCGGCGCGGGTGGCGGAGACGACCGGGCTGAAGCCGGCCGATATTGCCATTACCGCCTCGCACAGCCATTCGGCGCCGGTGAATTTCTTCGATAACGATTTTTACAACAAACACATGTCCAGCGGCCAATGGCTGGAGCCGGAGTTTCTGGAGTTCGCCACCGCGCGCATCAGTGCCGGCATTATCGATGCTTTCAATAGCCGCCGCCCGGCCAAAATCGCCACCGGCAAAAAAGACATTTATGGCTACAACCGTAACCGCTCACTGGATTCCTGGGCGCTGAACCACAACGTGGGCGAGGTGGATCTGGACGATTCGCAGCAAAAATTCCGCGCCGTGAACCCGTCGCTGTACATGGTGCGGGTGGATGTGAAAGATGACGACGGTGCGTTTAAACCGCTGGCGGCATTCTCCAGTTTTTCTGTACACGCCACGGCGCTGACCGTACCGGTTGAGGTCTACAACGCTGACCTGTTTGCCTATGCCCAGAAAGATCTGGAATGGACCATCCGCGACCGTTACAACACCCCGTGGCCGGTGGTGCATGCGCTGAGCACTGGCACCCAGGGCGATATGGCGCCGGCCTTGCCAGAACAGGGTGATAACACCTTTGGTCATCATCACGTCGACTGGAAAGCCGCCAAACAGCTCGGGCAGGGCATTGGTCGTGAAGCCATTGAACTGTTTGAGGACCTGGGGCGGGAGCTGACCGCCGAGGTGTCTCTGGCCAGTGCGGCGCGTGAACTGAACATCCGTGAACATCATCAGGCGGGCGAGGTGGCAATCTGTCAGGACGCCGCCGTGGGCAACCCGGTGGCCGCCGGTGCCTTTGAGCGCCGTACCCCCTTTCTGGCCGCCATTCCGTTCTTTAAAGGCGGTAATGTCATGGCGCGCCGCTGGTGGTTCTTTAATGAGGGCTGTCAGGGCAACAAGCGTCATCTGGGCTTTTCATTCCTGCAGCCACTGCTGGAACCGAAAGACAGCTTTCCCAATACCGTGCTGTTCCAGCTGCTGCGCATCAACGACATGCTGATTCTGCCGCTGCCGTTTGAAACCACCACCGAGGCGGGTCGCCGCATCAGCCAGCGGGTACAGGATGCCTTTAATGCGGCCGGACAGCCGCTGCGTTATGTGTGGGTGGCCAGTAACGCCAATGGTTATTTCGGCTACACCACCACACCGGAAGAGTATTCGCGCCAGAACTACGAAGGCGGTCATACGCTCTATGGCCAGTACAGCACACCGTATCTGGCCGAGCAGCTGGGCATACTGGCGCAGGATTTTCTGCAACAAGGCCCGCTGCAGGAACTGAAACCGGAATGGCGCTATGCCCTGAAAGTGAATTCGTTTCTGCCGCCGGAGAGCGTCAGCAGCGGTCAGCGCCGCTGGCTGCAAGCACCGCTGGCTGTTGCGGCGGAAGATACCCATGAAGAAGATTACATCGCGGTGCGCTGGCTGGATGTTGGCCCGCGTCAGATTGATTTTCACCAACCGCTGGTACGGATAGAACAGCGCCATGGCGATCAGTGGCAGCTGCTGCATAACGCCGGCGAGCCGGTGCATGACGATGGTTACGACATTGAAGTGCGCTACCTGAAAACCCACAAAGACGACGGCATGGCGCACTACGAAACCCGCTGGTACAACCCGGTGGCGGGTGGCGAATACCGCTTTGTGATTGCCGGCCGGGCCGGGCAGCCGGCGCTGTATTCGGCCCCGTTTCACTGGCAGGCCGGGCAGCAACCGGTGCCGGATATGGCGCATAGCGGGCAATAAACACCGGTGCGGCGCGAATAAGCGCCGCTTTTTTACCGGACTGTCATATTGTTCCTTTAGGTTTAGTCCCCCTCTTGAGTAGAATGGCTGCCGGATCTATACGATAACAAGAAATTACATGCTGAAATCCATCTGGGCCGCCCGCTGGTATGTTCTGCTGGGCTTAGTCGCTTTCCTTATTACGCTGCTGCTGACCACGCCGCTGCATTTTGTCTGGCGTTTTCTGGCACCCGAATTGTCGGCCCTGCCGGTGCAGGTGCAGCAAGTCAGCGGTACGTTATGGCGTGGCCGCATTCAGGTGCAGGTAATTCAGTTACGGGAACTGGGCGTGCTGGATACGCGCTGGGAATTATCGCCCTGGGCCTTACTGGCCGGCCGTGCCGATTTACGCCTGCAGATCGACAGCCCGGATTTACGCCTGCAGCTGCCGTTACAGATCGGCCTGAATAAGGTGCTGCATATTAATGGTGCCGATGGCTATTTCGACCTGCGTCCATTAGCCCCCATGCTGCAGCGTCAGCGCACCAAAGCCGAAGGTAATGTCGAGCTGAACCGCTTACTGGCCGAAGTTGATCTGAACACGCTGGTGTTTCAGCAGTTATCCGGTCAGCTGGTGTACAGTGGTGGCGCCGTCACCCTGCTGGTGGACAATAAACCCGTTAATGCCACGCTGCCGGTACTGTTAGGGCAGCTGGGGCGGGAACCGGAACGGGCGGCGCTGGACCTGACCACCGAAAGCGGAGAAACCCTGCTGCGCGGTTATTTACAACCGGATGGCTGGGCAGGTCTGGCCTTGCGGCGCCGCCTGCTGGATATCATCGGTCAGCCCTGGCCGGTGCAGGCCGAGGCCGACAGCGTAATTTTTGAAGTGTCACAGAAGGTTCTGTAACCTTGAGCGCGGCATTGGGGAGTACCGGATTGACGGAACAACAAACAATAAGACCGGCGTGGCAGCGGCGAATTCTGGCTGCAGGCAAAGTCCTGCTTACGGTGCTGATTGCAATACAGCTGGCGGCGTTGGTCTGGCGACTGGTCGCTCCGGAACCCCTGGTATTGCCGGCGCCGGCACAGACAGCCGGGAACAGCGTTGTCAGTGGCGGCGTGCAGGGAACGGCGCAATATCATTTATTCGGTGAGGTGGGCGCCGAGCCATTGGCGCCGGTCACTGAACAGGTCAGCGCTCCGGAAACCCGTTTACGGTTGCAGCTGTTGGGCATTACCAAAGGCCCGCGCGATGATGTCTCCAGCGCCATTATTGCGCCCCGGGGTGCCAGTGGTGAGTTTTATCGTATCGGTGATGTGGTACAGGGTTCTACCCGCCTGGCTGCCGTGTATGACGACCGCGTGATTCTCAACACCAACGGCAAACTGGAAACCCTGAAGTTTGACGAGCTCAGCGCCGCCGGCATCAGTGCCCGGGCCGTTGCTGCCGCACCGGTCGCTCCGGTAACGGCCACGCCACAGGGAAGCTTGCGCGAACGCTTCCGTGAGGTGCGCTCACCGGCGGATTTTATGAATATGGTCACCACCGAAGCCTCCGCCGATGCCGAAGGCGCGCTGCGGGAGCTGGGGCTGGAAAGCATTGGTGCCGGGCAGGGTTACCGGGTAACGCCGGGCTCTATGTTAACGGCGCTGCAGTTGCAGCCGGGTGATATTGTTTTGTCGGTAAACGGACAGTCGCTGGGCGACCCGCAGGCCGATCAGCAAGTGCTGGAACAGGTCAGTGCCGAGGGCAGTGCGCGAATAGAAGTGCAGCGCGGCAATAATCGTTTTGTGGTGAATCACAGTCTGAATTAATAAAGGAAATCAGCGTGTTAAAGCATTGGGCATTTATGGTGTTGCTGGCCATTGGTGGCGTGGCGCAGGCACAGACCGGCACACAAACCGCAGCATCGGACAGCTGGCAAATTAATCTGAAGGAAGCCGATATCGGCGCCTTTATTTCTCAGGTGGCCGACATTACCGGCAAAAGCTTTGTGATTGACCCGCGGGTTAAAGGCAAAGTGAACGTGCTGTCCAGCGAACCGATGAATAAAGACGGGGTGTACGAACTGTTTTTATCCGTGCTGCAGGTGCAGGGCTTTGTGGCCGTGCCGGCGGGTGATGTAACGCTGATTGTGCAGCAGAACGATGTCAAACAGCAGGGCCGCGACCTGGATGAAAGCGTGCAGGTCGACAGTCAGGAACTGCTGACCAAAGTCATTATGATTAAAAACACTCCGGCGCTGGATCTGGTGCCGATTTTACGCCCGCTGGTGGCGAAATACGGTCATCTGGCCGGGGTAAAATCCGCTAACGCATTAATTATTTCCGACCATGCCAACAATATTTTCCGCATCGAACAAATTATTGACCGCCTCGACCGCTCCGGCAGTGAAGAGCTGGAAGTCATCCAGCTGAAAGAAGCCTGGGTGGGCAACGTTGTCACCATGCTGCAGAACCTCGACCCGGCCAAGGTATCGCAGGGCAACGCGGCGGGCGCTAACGAAAATACCGCCGGTTCCATTCGTGTGGTGGCCGATGAACGCAGTAACCGGTTAATTATTAAAGGCGAAAAAAGCGCCCGCGAGCGTATCCGTAAACTGATTGAAGACCTGGATCAGCCGTCTTATTTTACCGGCAGTGCGCGGGTAATGCGGCTGCAGTATGCCGATGCCAAAAAACTGGCCGAATTGCTGAATGGTTTATTGTCGGATGCACCCGCCGGCGATAAAGACAACCAGGCCAAGGGCAAAGCCGGCATTCATGCCGACGAAGAACTGAACGCACTGGTGGTGCGGGCCGAACCGTCGCTGATGAAAGAAATTGAAGAACTGGTGTCGGCGCTGGATGTACGCCGGGCGCAGGTATTAATTGAATCGGCCATTGTCGAAGTGACCGGCGATATCAGTGATGCCCTGGGTTTTCAGTGGTTTTCCGGTGATCTGGATCAGCCGGTGGGCGGCACCAGTTTCTCCAATGCCGGGCCTTCGCTCAGCAGCATTGCCGGCAGCATTGTCAGCGGCAACCCGTCCGCTGCTCTCGGCAGCGGCCTGACGCTGGGTGGTTACAGTGAGTCCAACGGTCAGCCGGAATTTGGTCTGATCATGCAGGCGTTATCGACCAACACCAATACCAACCTGTTATCCACCCCCAGCATCATGACGCTGGATAACCAGGAAGCGGAAATTATTGTGGGTCAGAACGTACCCTTTTTAACCGGCTCTACCGCGTCCAGCACCAACACCAACCCCTTTACCACCATTCAGCGTCAGGACGTGGGTATTACCTTAAAAGTAAAACCGCACATTCATGATGGCACCGCCATTCGCCTGGAAGTGGAAGCCAAAGCGGAATCGGTGGCGCAAACCACGGTGGCCGGCAGTGCCGATTTAATTACCAATAAACGCTCGTTAAAAACCATGATTCTGGCCGACAACGAAGAAACCATCGTACTGGGTGGCCTGATCCGTGACGATATGCGCGAAGTGGAAAGCAAAGTGCCGCTGCTGGGCGATATTCCGCTGCTGGGCTGGTTGTTTAAATCAAAATCCGTTACTCAGGTAAAAAGCAACCTGATGGTGTTTTTACGCCCCACCATTGTGAATAACAGCGGTGTTTCCCGCGATGTCACCACTGAAAAATTCAACGGCATCTGGGAATTTACCGTGTCCGATAAAATCGGTAACAGCAATGACACCACGGTAACCGATCTGTTTAAAGGCTTACCGGTTACCCGTTAACCGGCATTTTCTTACTCTGCCAGCTGCAGCGGCTCAAACCCTGCAGCGCGCAGCAATTCCAGCAGGCCGATTAACGGCAAGCCAATCAGGCTGTTGGGGTCGCGCCCGTGCAGGGCGGCAAATAAATTAATACCCAATCCTTCCACTTTAAAACTGCCGGCACAGTCCAGCGGTTGTTCCAGCGCCACATAACGGCGGATTTCCGCGTCACTCAGATCGCGGAACTGCACGGCAAAGGGCTCCATCAGACAATATTCCTGGCCATCCGGTGCCAGTAAGCACAGACCGGTAAAAAACTGCACGGTTTTACCACTGCATTGCTGCAGCTGCGCCACGGCCTTTGCAACCGTGCCGGGTTTGCTGGTGATGGTGCCGTTAATCACACAGGCCTGATCCGAGCCGATAATCCAGTGCTGCGGAAATTGCGCGCGCAAGGCCTGGGCTTTTGCACAGGCTAACCGCTGCACATAGTCGGCCGGTGCTTCACCCGGTAACGCGCTTTCATCAATATCCGGGGCCGCCCAGTCAAAGGGAATGCGCAGCCGTCTTAATAATTCACGGCGGTAAGACGATGATGACGCCAGTAATAATTGCATGGCTGATCCTCAGGCTGGGAAAGCAGGCTTTTTTACAGAAATAAAAAAACCGGGACAAGCCCGGTTTTTTCAACAGCACAACGCGATATTAAGCCGCGAAGTTTTTGTTGGCGAATTCCCAGTTGGCCAGAGCCCAGAAGTTTTCCAGGTACTTCGGACGCAGGTTACGGTAATCGATGTAGTAAGCGTGTTCCCACAGGTCCACGGTCAGCAGCGGCGTAACGCCGGCTTCAGTGATCGGGGTAGCCGCGTTAGACGTGTTAACGATGGCCAGGGTGCCGTCGGCTTTTTTCACCAGCCAGGTCCAGCTGGAACCGAAGTTGCCAACGGCCATTTTGTTGAACTCTTCCTGGAATTTCTCGAAAGAACCCCAGGTGGCGTTAATTGCATCACCCACAGCGCCAGTAGCAGCGCCACCGCCGTTCGGGCTCAGGCTGTTCCAGTAGAAGGTGTGGTTCCAAACCTGAGCGGCGTTGTTGAAGATACCGCCGGTAGAGGTCTTGATGATCTCTTCCAGGGTTTTGCCTTCAAACTCGGTGCCCGGAACCAGGTTGTTCAGGTTGGTTACGTAAGCGTTGTGGTGCTTGCCGTGGTGGAATTCCAGAGTTTCGGCAGAAATGTGCGGCTCCAGAGCGTTTTTTTCATACGGCAGGGCAGGTAATTCAAATGCCATGGTCTCTCTCCATCAAGGTTGCTGAGTACGTTGTACTGACGGCACCGGTTGCTCCGGTGCTGCTTATTCGGTGCCGAATCATAACACCCCGGCCCCAAGGGTGCTATTCACGCACTTTGTAGGGGTATTCCGGTGTGGTTATTACCCTGCAGTCGTTTTCGCTGCTGCCGCAAGCCGTTATACTGGCGCGCTCATAATAATGACTAATAACGGGGCACCAGATGGATAAGGATAAAGAACCACTCCTGTCGGATATGAAACCATCGCAGGAAGATATTGCACTGCGGCAGAAACAACTGCAGGCGCGTAAAGCCGCCGCCGCCCGTGCCGCTGCCGGCAGCAGCCCGGCCAAACAGCCGGCCGGTGCCAAGCCCTCACAAACCCTGGCCATCAGCGCGCTGGTTCTGGGCGTGTTGCTGGCGGGCCTGGCGGGTTGGTTGTTTACCCAGGTACAAGCCCAGCAACAACAGCTGCTGAATGCCGAAAAATTACTGCGCAGTCAGGCCCAGAATATTGAAGTGCTGAACGAGCGCCTGTCGGTGACCGGTGAAAACGCCAACTTATCCGTCGATGCCTTAAAAACCATCGTTAAAGAGCACGACAGTGAAATCCGCAAACTCTGGGATCTGGCCAACAAACGCAACCGCGCCGATATCGGTATGAACAGCAAGGCCATTGCTGGTGTGAAAACCGAGCTGAGCAAAACCGATAAAGAACTGCGCGCCGGCCTGGAACAGCAGAAAAAACAACTGGCCAGCAGCGACAGTGCCGCGCAGAGCCGTGAAGCCGAGCTGAAAAAGCGTCTGCAAAAAGCCGAAGCCCAGCTGGTGAGTTTGTCGGGTACGGAATTGCGTCTGGTGCAGCAGGGTGAAACCATTCAGGCACTGGAAAATGAAATTGCCCGCATGAAGAAAGCCGGTATCGGCGCTGATGCGGCCGATATCCGCCTGCAGCTGGAAGACGTGAATATTCGCCTCGACCGGATGCAGAACGCCATCGGCCCGCGCTGATTTCCCGCCCGTGAAGGTTGCTCTCAGCCTTACTCAGCCACAGTTATTGCGCCAACAGCTGGCCGCTGCTTTCACGCAGCTGCCGACCGTGCAGCTGGCCTGGCAACTGGGCCAGCGGGCCGATACGCCGGGCACCGCGTTTTTTATCGGCTATCAGGCGGCCATGCGCTGTCTGGATAAGCAACTGCCGCCGGATTGCTGGGCGGCATTCTGTATTTCTGAACGTGGGGTACGTGACCCGCGTCAGATGCACACCACCTTTAATACCGACAGCGGCCTGCTGCAGGGGCAAAAGTCTCATGTGATGCTGGCGGGGCAGGGGCTGGACCGGTTATGTGTGGTGGCCCGGCCGGCTGAGGCGGGTGAAAACCTGCTGGCGCTGTGGCTGGATGCCACACAGGTGAGTGTGCTGCCCGCTAATCCGCAACCCTTCCTGCCCGATTTGCCGCATGTTCCGGTCAGCTTTGCTACCCGGCTGCCGGCCACCGCACTGTTCAGCCACGATGCCCACCGGCACTGCAATAAACCATTCCGGTACTGGGAAGATGTGCACCTGGCGCTGGCACTGGCCGGTTGGCTGCAACAGCAGGTGGTGGTGAACGAACTACAGGTAGCTGAGGTACAGGAGCGGTTTGAACGCCAGCCCGGCTATTACGATCTGGTGGCGCTGGATGCCGTGGAAGCCTTACTGGCGCATTTGGCGCAGGCCGCCGTTGGTTTGCCAGCAGAAGCGGCGGCACAGTGGCAGCGCGATACGGTGCTGTTGCAATTTACCGCCCCTGTACGCAGCAAAATCCGGCAACGGCTTTTACAACCTGAGTAAAGGGTTAACGCACCGTCACTGAAACCGGGCTGACCGGAGTAAGACCGGACGGTGTGCTGTCCATGCGCACAGAGTCTTTCTTACTGGTTAAGGAATCGCTGATCGATAACGCGTGGTTATCCGGGGTGGCCGTGGTGTCTGCCAGGGTATCCGGCGTTTCAATAATGGTCTGCGCCATTTCCTGGTTCAGTAACCGGGGCAGCTGAATGCTCAGTGATGTGGAGCGGTTATAGCGCAGGGCGCTGCTGTAATCGTAATGGTGCGTCGTTTTGCGGGCCTCATTAATGGCCTGAAAAATATCCCGCGCGTAGTAATCATCCTGGCCAGCCTGTGTAGTAGTGGCAGCCAGCAGCGGCAGTATAAGCAGAGACGTACTGATGATCTTCATAAGCCACTCTCCTCCGTATCCGGTTCCCGATTCAACCCAGGCATCAGGGTTTAGGCGTTGCCTTAACTGAAACCCCGGAAGCGCGGATATTACGGCTTACCGCAAATTCTGAGCGGGCTTCGGGGATAAACAGCTCTTTCTTGCCATCCACTTTCTCGGCGCTTTCCGGTGAGCTGTCGCTGTCGCGTTTCAGCTTTTCACTGCTGGTATCGGCCAGTGCTGCGTTTTTACTTTGCCGGCCCAGTGCTGAATCAACCGCCGGTTGCTGCGCGGCTACCGCGGCGGCTTCACCGGCAGCGGTTGGCCCCATGGCGCCTTCAATGACTTCTTCATCCATTTCGGTATTCAGCATCTTCGGCAACGAGAAGCTGCGCGAGGTGGTGCGGTTATACCAGCGGGCGCCAACAAAGTTGGTGTTTACCGGATTGCTGCGGGCAGCACTGACGGCATCGTCCAGATCGGGTGAGAAGTATTGCTCGGTGTTGGCGTGGGCCGGCCATAGTGGCAGGCACAGCAGCAAGACCAGAGCGGTACGGAACGTGGCGGTAAAACAGGATCTTTCCATCGGTTGACCCCTTTTGTTTTTGTTATTTTTTGTAAGTGGTGGCATCATAGCAAGCCGGATTTTTGCTGTACACTCCCGGAATGTAAACAAACACCCAACGGGTGCTGAAACGGCGGTGTCACACCGACACCGGAACGGACAGGAAATAATAATGATAAAAATCGTGTCGTTGTTTGCCGCAGCCGGTCTGCTGGCCGTACTGCAAGGCTGTACTATCCATCAATCCATCGGTGACAACTTTGGCTCCTATGTGTCCGGCCCTGACGGGCAGGCGTTCAAGCCGGTTGGCCCGCGCTGGGATTACGAAAACACCGCATTGCTGTACGTGTATCGTCCGGCGACTGAGTGGTCGATGGATGAGCTGGAAACCCCCAGTTTTAACGTCGATGGCGAGCGCCTGTTCAACCTGAAAGGCGGTGCTTATACCTGGTATGAACTGGAGCCGGGCAGCTATAACCTGGTGATGCGGCGTGGCCTGCTGGGGCTGGAAGGTGTCGGCGATCTGGTCATCAAAACCCTGTCACGGCTGCAGCTGGAAGCGCAACCGGGCAAGGTGTATTACCTGCGCTATTCCGAAATTGACCCGCCGAAAATTATCCCCGATCAGGACGTCAACCCACTGGGAGACGGTCCGCTGCAAATGGTATCGCCCACGCTGGCGCTGACGGAGCTGCCGGTAACCAAAATGCTGCACCGGGGCCGCGACCGTCTGCAACCGGAACAGCCGGTTGCCTATGCCGCCGTCCCGCAACCAGGCCGCGGTGGCGATACGCTCGACAGCCTGCCGGCCGTGGATAATGAAGCGCCTAACACTAAAGAACAGGGCTGGTGGCCGTTTTAGGCCAGCTGCCAATGCGCTACAATGCCCGCCTTTAAACGCCCACCGCCGTGGGCGTTTTTACTCCCGCGAGCTGATGAGAGAGACCTGCCATGACGGTGATCAAGCAAGAAGACCTGATCCAGAGCGTCGCCGATGCACTGCAGTACATTTCGTACTACCACCCGAAAGACTTCATTCAGGCTGTTCACGAAGCCTACCAGCGTGAAGAATCCAAGGCTGCCAAAGACGCCATGGCACAGATTCTGATCAACTCCCGTATGTGCGCCATGGGCCACCGACCGATCTGTCAGGACACCGGTATCGTCACCGTGTTCCTCACCATCGGTATGGACGTTAAGTTCGAAGGCGACATGAGCGTGGAAGATATGTGTAACGAAGGCGTACGCCGCGCTTACACCCACCCGGATAACGTGCTGCGTGCGTCTGTGCTGGCCGATCCGGACGGCAAGCGTGCAAACACCAAAGACAACACCCCGGCCATCATCCACATGAAACTGGTACCGGGTAACACCGTCGACGTGCACGTCGCAGCCAAAGGTGGCGGTTCGGAAGCCAAATCCAAGTTTGCTATGCTGAACCCGTCTGACTCCATCGTCGACTGGGTGCTGGAACAGGTACCGAAAATGGGCGCCGGCTGGTGCCCGCCGGGCATGCTGGGTATTGGTATCGGCGGCACCGCTGAAAAAGCCATGCTGCTGGCCAAAGAAGCCCTGCTGGAGCCGATCGACATTCACGAGCTGCAGGCCCGTGGCGCGCAGAATCGCGCCGAAGAGCTGCGTTTAGAGCTGTTCGAGAAAGTAAACAAACTGGGTATTGGTGCTCAGGGCCTGGGTGGTTTGACCACCGTGCTCGACATCAAAGTAATGGATTACCCGACTCACGCTGCCAACAAGCCGGTAGCGATTATTCCGAACTGTGCCGCCACCCGTCACACCCATTTTGTGCTCGATGGCTCCGGCCCGGCGCAGTTGGAAGTGCCGTCGCTGGATGACTGGCCGGAAATTACCTGGGAAGTGGGTGATTCCGTGCGTCGCGTGAATCTGGATACCGTTACTCCGGAAGACGTCAAAGACTGGAAAACCGGCGAAACCATTCTGTTGTCCGGCAAAATGCTCACCGGCCGTGACGCCGCGCACAAGCGTATGGCCGATATGATCAACCGTGGCGAAGAGCTGCCGGTGGATCTGAAAGGCCGCTTTATTTACTACGTTGGCCCGGTTGATCCGGTGCGTGACGAAGTGGTTGGCCCGGCTGGCCCAACCACAGCCACCCGCATGGATAAATTCACCCGTCTGGTGCTGGAAAAAACCGGCCTGCTGGGCATGATCGGTAAATCCGAACGTGGTGATATCGCCATCGAAGCCATTAAAGATAACGAAGCCGTGTATCTGATGGCGGTGGGCGGTGCGGCTTACTTAGTATCCCAGGCGATTAAATCCGCCAAAGTGGTGGGCTTTGCCGACCTGGGTATGGAAGCCATTTATGAGTTCGACGTAAAAGACATGCCGGTAACCGTGGCGGTGGATACCAAAGGCGAGTCGGTGCATAAAACCGGCCCGCAAACCTGGTACGCCAAAATTAACGCCACAGAAATCTGAGCAGAAATTTGCAGCGTTAAATAACAAAAGGGAGCTTCGGCTCCCTTTTGTTTTATTGCAGATTTATCCGACTATTGATACTGGCCGATACCACCCAATACTGTCGGTTAAAGTGTGTTAGTCATTACAGCAATCCGCCGGCACAATTTCATAGCAAGGCGTGTAGTTACCGCTGATGCGCATGCGGCCGTGGCTCACCATCGCGCTCAGCAGTTTATCCATACCCGCCAGCACGTCTGCATCGCCGCGCAGCTGGTAGGGGCCGTGCTCCATCACCCGGGTAATGCCCACTTCTTTGACGTTGCCTGCCACAATGCCGGAAAAAGCCCGGCGTAAATCGGCGGCCAGCCGGTGTGCCGGTTGGTCTTTGCTCAGGCACAGGTTGGCCATGGCGTCGTGGGTGGGGTCAAACGGCAGCTGGAAGTCGGGGTCAATGGTCAGGCCCCAGTTGAAGAAATAGGCGTCGTTACGGCGACGACGGTAATCTTCCACCCGGGTAATACCTTCTTTCATCACCTGAGCAACCTTTACCGGGTCATCGATAATAATCTGGTAGCGTTTCTGCGCCACGCTGCCCAACGTACTGCCAATAAAGCGGTCGATGTCGCGCAGGTAGGCTTCAGTTTCCTGCGGGCCGGTTAACACCAGCGGGAAGGGCATGTTGTGGTTGTCCGGGTGCAGCAAAACGCCGAGCAAATACAGCAGTTCTTCGGCCGTACCGGGGCCGCCGGGGAAAATAACAATGCCGTGCGCCAGGCGCACAAAAGCTTCCAGCCGTTTTTCGATATCCGGCAGAATAATCAGCTCATTAACGATGGGGTTCGGCGCTTCGGTAGCAATAATGCCGGGTTCGGTAATGCCGATATAACGGCCAGTGCGCAAATGTTGCTTGGCGTGGCCGATGGTGGCGCCTTTCATTGGGCCTTTCATGGCGCCGGGGCCGCAGCCAGTGCCAATGTCCAGTCCGCGCAGGCCCATCTGGTAGCCCACATCTTTGGTGTACTGATATTCCTGCAGCGGAATGGAATGCCCGCCCCAGCATACCGCCAGGTTGGGTACACAATCAGGTTTCAGGACATTGGCGTTACGCAATAAATGAAATACGGCGTTGGTAATGTCTTCGCTGTTGCTGAGGTTAAAACGATGGGCTTTTAACACGGATTCCTGCGCATACAGCACATCGCGCAGTACCGAAAATAGTTGCTCGCGTACACCACGGATAATTTCGCCATCGACAAAAGCGCTTTCCGGCGGATTAATTAAATTCAGCACAATGCCGCGGTCTTCCTGCTGCACTTCAATATCGAAATGGCGGAATTCTTCTTTTAATTCCAGATAATTATCCGACTGGCTGCCGGCGCTGAGCACGGCATAGCAGCAGCGTTTTACCAGTTCGTAGGTTTCGCTGTCGATGTCGCGCAGTTGTTCAATTTCATAGCGCGACAATACGCGCATGGTGGTTTTCGGGTGAATCAGTTCGTAATGCTTAACCATAAAATCTCCGGCCGTCAGGCCCATAATTCCATTGGCCCATAGTGGCTGAGTAAACGCAGAATATCGCTGCGGGTAACAATGCCACAGAGTTCGTTGTTGTTATTCAGAACCGGCAGGGCGCCAATGTTGTACTCGTATAAAATGCGGCTGCTCTGGCGTATGTCGGTATCCTGCAATACACAGAGCACCGGCTTAACCGTCAGCGCCATAATGTTGCTGCGCCAGAACAGCGGCAGCGTGCTCGCCGGTTGGCGGGCTAAGGCCTGCAGCAAATCAAAATCAGAAAACATGGCCAGCACCTGGCGGTTTTCATCGATCACCGGCAAATGGTGGTAACCTGTTTTCTGCACCAGATCCCAGGCTTGTTGCACGGTGGCTGAGGGCGGCAGTGTGCGCACTTCGCGGTGCATCACCTCACGGATAAAACCGACCGCATCGGGATGCTTTTCCTTTTGTTGCTGATACGCCTGCAGGGCCGCTTCGCCGCTGTGGCTGGCATCGGTATGCGAAATCGGGTGTACACCGGCGGTGGCTTCGGTGGCCTGTACCCGCTTTTGCTGTGGCCGTATCGGGGTTTCTACCCGCCGACCCATATCAAATACAACCAGTGCCATAGTGCTGTCCTGTTGCTGGCCTGTGGGCAATATAACAGTGGCTAAGAACAGTGTCAGCTTTGTACGGTGCGGCGCGGACAGGGGCGTACCCTTATGGTGCAGTGCTTGCTGGCATGCTCAATTATGGTTCACCACATTGCGCTGTCGCGGCGCACGGCTACCGGCACCATGGCGGTGACAGGTTGAAATCAATCACAAAAAACAGTGCGGCAACGGGCCTTTGGGCATTTTATTAATGCCTTTCACAGTAATGGCACAGCCCTTGCCTTTCCTGAGTAACCATTCAGTCGTTTGCTGTACGCGCAGCGACAAAAAATATTATTCAGGAACAAACGATGAAACAAAAACTATCCGCTTTACTGCTGCTGATGCCATTGGCAGCCAATGCCGACGGGGCGGTGGCTGGCAGTCAGAACATCAATATTTTGTGGGTGTGTATTGCTGCCGCCATGGTGTTTTTTATGCAGGCGGGTTTTGCCTTGCTGGAAAGCGGTATGTCTCGGGCTAAAAATGCCGTCAACGTGATGATGAAAAACTATGTCGATGTGTGCGCTGGCAGCCTTATTTTCTGGTTGGTGGGTTTCGGCCTGATGTTCGGCAGTAACAGCAGCGGTTTTTTTGGTGCCAGTCATTTTGCCTTAACCACCGGCACGCCCTGGGATTTTACCGTTTTATTGTTTCAGATTATGTTCGCCGCCACGGCGGTAACCATTTGCAGTGGCGCCATGGCAGAGCGCACCCGCTACGATGCGTATTTAGTGGCCGCCTGTGTAATTACGGCCTTTATTTATCCGGTGTTCGGCAGCTGGGCCTGGGGTGGCATGTATGGCGGGCAGGGCTGGCTGGCCAAACTGGGCTTTATTGATTTCGCCGGTTCTACCGTGGTGCATTCAGTGGGTGCCTGGTGCGCACTGGCCGGCATTATTGTGCTGGGTGCCCGTACCGGTCGTTTTGATCGCAACAGTGGCCAGCCGCGCACCATTCCCGGCCACAATTTATCGTTGGTGGCCTTGGGTGGTTTTATTTTATGGCTGGGCTGGTTCGGCTTTAACGGCGGCAGCACGCTGGCGGCCAGCGCGGATGTGGGCCTGATTATTCTGAATACCCAGCTGGCGGCTTCGGCCGGTGCCATTGGTGCGTTGCTGTTCAGCAAAATAACCCGCCGCCCGGTGCTGTTAACCGCCACCGTTAACGGCAGTGTTGCCGGACTGGTGGGTATTACCGCCGGTGCTGCCAGCATGGGGCCGGAGTTTGCCGCGTTAACCGGTTTAATCGCCGGCGCTATATCGGTGTACGGCGCCGGCTGGCTGGAGCGTCGTCGCCTGGATGATGTGGTGGGCGCCATTCCGGTACATGGCTTTGCCGGTGCCTGGGGCACACTGGCAGCGGGCATGTTTGTGCAGGGCAATATGTTTGATGGCTACCAGATTGCAGTACAGATTATCGGTATTTTCTCGGCTTTTTTCTGGGCTTTCCCGACGGCGTTAATTTTGTTTTATGTACTGCATAAGTTATTCGGTTTGCGGGCCAGTACCGAAGACGAGCAGCGCGGTTTGGATTACACCGAGCATGATGAAATCGGTTATCCGGAATTTCATCAGAACGTTACTTATCATCGGGAATAATTAGCCATCGCGAATAATTGGTCATCGCGAATAATTGGTCATCGCGAATAATTGGCCGTCGTGAGTAATTGACCATAGCGAATAACGATTCAGTATTACCATTCACTGTAAAAAAATGAGCTGTAACCATGACAATCGAAAGTAAACGTCGTGCTGTATTTACTGTGTTGTCGGACTATCTGCGCGGGGAAACCCTGTGGGAAGCCATGTGGCGCTGGCAAAATCAGTTTGCCGATAAATCCCAGTACGAATTAAATGGATTTTTATCGCAGTGCGGAGATATTCCGGAAATATCCGCCAACCGGCCCCAGCTGTACCGGCAATTAATAAGCCAGCTGATGGCCAACAGCAACGGCTTAAAACCAGACCCCATCGAGCAGATGCTGCAGTACCGCCAGCAGCAGGAAGCGCTGGGCGTATTTGCAGCCGACAGTGCTGACTGGAGCCAGGCCTTCAGCAGTGTGCTGGAGCATCTGTTCGGCCAGTTGCGTTCCGATACCGCACGGCAGGTAAAACGCTTTGCCAGCGAACAGGCTGTGCGCAATGGCCTGCCGCAAAACATCGCCTATGCCTTCACCTTATGGGAGCAGGGCGGTGACCCCATCGCCGTGCAGGGCGCGCCGCTGGTGCAGCTGAAGCGCCTGCTGAACTTTGTTTACATCGGCTTGTGTGAATACCTGGGCCCGGTGGATGCTGACCGCATTCTCAGCCTCAGCATCCGCAGTGCCGGGGCGGATCGCCGCCATAATGCCGACCCGCGGTTGCTGCTGGAAAAGTAAGTTCGGGGTGCTTTGGTTATAAGCAGCGGTATCGGGGGGTAACATCCGGCGCCAACTGGCAGTAAACTAGCGGCCATTCATTCCGACGATGCATGAGATCCGCTATGGAACCCGTTTACCGCTTAACCATTTCCTGCCCTGACCGTGTTGGCATTGTGGCCAAGGTGGGGCAGTTTTTTTCCGGCCACGGCGGCTGGATTGTGGAAGCCAACCATTATTCCGACCCGGTCAGTGGCCACTTCTTTATGCGCCACTGCATCCGCGTCAATTCTTTACCCTTCGGGCTGGAAGAACTGAAAGCGCAGTTTGCCCCCATTGCTGAAGAGTTTGGCATGGACTGGCAGGTAAATGATTCCGGCGCACCGAAAAAAGTAATTTTAATGGCCAGTAAAGAAAGCCACTGCCTGGTGGATTTACTGCACCGCTGGCACAGTAAAGAACTGCACTGTGACATTCCCTGTGTTATTTCCAACCACGATACGCTGCGTTCACTGGTGGAATGGCACGGCATTCCGTTTTTCCACGTACCGGTCGACCCGGCCAATAAAGCCGAGCACTTCGCCCGCGTGAACGCCATTGTGGAAGAACACAAAGCCGACACCATTGTGCTGGCGCGCTATATGCAAATTATTCCGCCGGAACTGTGCAGCCGTTACCACGGCCAGGTGATTAATATTCACCACAGTTTCTTGCCGTCGTTTGTTGGGGCCAAGCCTTACCATCAGGCCGCCGAGCGCGGCGTAAAACTGATTGGTGCCACCTGCCATTACGTTACCCCCGAGCTGGACGCCGGCCCGATTATTGACCAGGACGTTATTCGCATCAGCCATAACGACACCGTCGACGACATGGTGCGGTTGGGTAAAGACGTGGAAAAAATGGTGCTGGCGCGCGGGGTGCGCAGCCATTTGGAAGATCGGGTGCTGCTGCACGGCAATAAAACCATTGTTTTTTAAGCAGGACGCTTAACGGGAGACGGGAGAGGCTGGTAGGAGCGGCATTTTTGCCGCGATGTCCGCCAACGGCGGGCCGATAAACATCAACGCGGTGAAGGCGGGTTTAACAACCCGAATCGTGACAAAAATGTCACTCCTACAATTCGGGCACGCCCAACGCTCAACTCCGAACGCCCAACGAATAAATGTAGGAGCGGCATTTTTGCCGCGATAGAGCGTCAGAGGCTGCAATTTTGCAGCATGATATAAGCGGGCCTGCGGCCCGAATCGGGACAAAAATGTCCCTCCTACAACCTGCGCTGAAAAATTCCCCTCCTACAACCCCGCTGAATTACCGGCATAAAAAAACGGGAGGTACCCAAAGGCATCTCCCGTTTTCCGTTCAGCGTGCCGCCAGCGGCGGCACCAGCCATCAAACCCGATTAAACCAGTTCAATCGCTACTGCTACGGCTTCACCGCCACCGATACACAGGCCGGCAACACCTTTCTTGCCGCCGGTGTTTTTCAGCGCGTTCATCAGGGTAACAATCAGGCGTGAGCCGGTAGAACCCACCGGGTGGCCCTGGGCGCAGGCGCCGCCGTAAATGTTCACCTTGTTGATGTCCAGCTTCAGCTCGTCGATTGGCATCATCGCTACCATGGCGAAGGCTTCGTTGATCTCGAACAGATCCACGTCGTCTTTGCTCCAGCCGGCTTTGGCCAACACTTTTTCAATGGCGCCAACCGGAGCCACGGTGAACTCAGACGGATGCTGTGACTGAGTGCTGTGCGCCACAATGCGTGCCAGCGGCTTAACGCCTTTGGCTTCAGCAGTGGCTTCGCTCATCAACACCAGTGCTGACGCGCCATCAGAAATAGACGAAGCGTTAGCGGCAGTAATGGTACCGTCTTTGGCAAACGCCGGGCGCAGGCTCGGGATTTTGTCGATGTTGGCGTTAAACGGCTGTTCGTCCTGCTCAACCAGCGTTTCACCTTTGCGGCTGACCACTTTCACCGGCACGATTTCAGCGGCATTCAGGCCTTTTTCGATGGCGTCTTTGGCGCGGGTGAGTGACATAATGGCGTAGTTATCCATCTGCTCACGGGTGTAGCCTTTTTTGTCGGCCATTTCCTGCGCGAAGGCACCCATCAGTTTGCCGGTTTCGGCATCCTGCAGACCATCGAGGAACATATGGTCTTGCGGCGCGCTGCCGGCACCCATGCGGAAACCGTTACGCACACCTTCCAGCACGTAAGGCGCGTTGGACATAGACTCCATACCACCGGCAATCACAACCTCGGCCGAGCCGGCTTTAATAATGTCGTGCGCCAGCATGGTGGCTTTCATGCCAGAACCACACAGCTTGTTAATGGTGGTGGCACCGGTGGCATCCGGCAGGCCGGCTTTGCGCATGGCCTGACGCGCCGGGCCTTGCTTCAGGCCGGCGGGCAGCACGTTGCCCATAATCACTTCCTGCACATCGGCAGCATCAATACCGGCGCGCTTAACCGCTTCGGTAATGGCAATGGCGCCCAGGTCGGTGGCGCTGACGCTGGACAGGCTGCCCATAAAACCACCCATTGGGGTACGGGCGCCGGCAACAATAACAACAGAATCTTGCTTGGACATAACTGCTCCTGAATACGGGAATCGTTAAAAAACCCCGGCATTTTAAGGGAAGCCCGCGCAGAAACCTAATGTTGACACTGCCTGCTGACTATTAACTGAACAGCCGCATGCTGATGCCGGAATATTCGTTACACGCAGATACAAAATCTGAGGGGTGATTCCATGGAATCATACTTTCGAGTGATGAGGGTGATAGTAGGCCACATTATAGTCGGCGTATCCCGAATGGCTTTTAAGTTCCGTACGGCCAATTCTGGGGGCAAAAAACAATAATGGTGGATTCCACTATGACAATAATAAGTAAAGGGTCTGGTTCTATGATGAAAAAGCTACCTTTGGCGCTGGCAGTATCGGCACTGAGTGCCATGCCTGCTGTGGCTGCTGAATTCAACTTTGGTGATCTGAGTATGCAGATCGACAATAACATCAGTTATGGTGTGGCCTGGCGTACCGAAAAGCCCGATAACGGTCAGATTATGCCCGATAATATTGGTATTTCAGGCGGATCTACCAGTCATGGTTCATCGTACAACTACGATGATGGCACTCTGAACTATAAACAGGGCGATATTTACAGCAACGTCTTTAAGTGGAACGGCGACCTAGAGCTGAGTTACCAAAACTACGGTGCCTTTGTACGTGCCCGCGCCTGGTACGACACCGCCATTATGGATTCCAAAACCAACTTTAAGCCTATCGCGGATGATGCCCGCGATTACGCTGGCCGTAACGCTGAAATTCTGGATGCATTCGTGTGGGGTGACTTTACCGTAGCTGATCGTCCACTGAACGTACGCTTGGGTCGTCAGGTGGTGAACTGGGGTGAGAGTACCTTTATTCAGGGTGGCATTAATAGTGTTAACCCGGTTGATGCGATGGCATTCCGTCGTCCAGGCGCAGAGGTTAAAGAGGGGCTTTTGCCAGTCAATATGGCGTTTGCTTCTTTCGGCCTTACTGATAGCACATCTCTTGAGGTGTTTTATCAGCTGGAATGGGCAGAAACCCGTGTTGACCCATGCGGTACTTTCTTCTCTACCATTGACTTCGTATATGAAGGTTGCGGCAACGTAGTAATCGGTAGCGGCTTCAATGAAGCAAATGTACCTGAATCACTGCGTCCAGCTTCGGTTGTAACTCGTTTGGACGACCGTAAACCACGTGATGATGGTCAGTTTGGTATTGCCTTGCGTTCATATATCGGTGGCACTGAATTTGGTGCGTACTATATGAATATCCATAGCCGTATGCCTTATATCAGCGGTCGTGTGGGTACTTATGGTGGTATTGCAGCGCAATCGTTGTTAGCTGATTTCGCAGCTGTTCCATCAATTGCTGCAGCTTTGAATGATGCAGATTTTGTGGCAAACCTGCGTAACCCTGAGTTCCAAATTGCATATCCTGAAGATATTCAAATTATGGGCTTAAGCTTCTCGACCGGTCTGCCTAACGGCGCGTCTTTAGGCGGTGAAATTAGCTACCGTCCAGATACTCCAATCCAATGGAACGCCTTTGAGTTGATCTTGGGTGGTTTACAGCAAAACAGCTTGATGTACCAAGATCGCGGTGGTGATTTAAGTTTGCTGGGATTGTTAGGCGGATTTAACGATGCAATGACCGCAGCGGATCCTACGCAAGCACGTATTGATACTGTTAATGGTGCCGTAGGCGGACAAATTTTGGATGGTTGGGATAAATTAGATGTGTGGCAAGCACAGCTGACCTATATCCAATTCTTTGACCGTGTACTGGGTGCTGATCGTTTAGCAATGGTAGTTGAAGGTGGTGTAACTCACGTAGCCGATCTGCCAAGCAAAAGCAAAGCACGTTATGGCCGTTCCGGTGCTTACGGTATCGGTGATGCATTTGCCGATTGCGCAAGTACAACTGCATCTACAGCTAACTCCAACTCTACTTACTGTACTGATGAAGGTTACGTAACTGAATGGTCAGGTGGTGTGCGTCTGCGTGCGGGTCTGGACTTCAACAACGCCTTTGCTGGTGTGAACATGACCCCGAACCTGTCTCTGTCTTATGACCGGGGTTACGGTCCGGAGCCGGGTGCTCAGTTCATTGATGAACGTTTAACTTACTCCCTGGGTGTGTCGTTCGTGTACCTGAACAACGCATCACTGGATGTTGCTTACACCGGTTTCAGTGGCAACCGTTACGATCAGATGGTCGACCGTGACAACGTATCCCTGGCGCTGAAATACGCATTCTGATAACTGGCTCAAAACAGAATTATTGAGGTTTATGAACCATGCTGAAAAAACACTATAAAACCTGGGGCAGCGCTATCGCGCTGTCCCTGATGGTAAGCGCGGCGAATGCGGCGGTATCTCCGGCTGAAGCGGCCAAACTGGGCAAGCAGTTAACCCCAATCGGTGCTGAAATGGCCGGTAAGGGCGACATTCCGGCCTGGACCGGTGGTTTAACCACCATGCCGGCAGGCGTGGCTAAAGGCGACAAGCTGGTGAATCCGTTCCCGGATGACAAGCCGAAGTTCGTGATTACGGCGGCTAACTACAAGCAATACGCGGCCAACTTAACCGACGGCCAGAAAGCGATGTTTGAAAAGTACCCGGAAACTTACCGTATGCCGGTGTACCAGACTCGTCGTACGGCGGCATACCCGCAGCACATTTACGATTCCAGCAAAACCAACGCCACCACCACCAAACTGCTGGACGGTGGTAACGGTCTGGCGAACTTCGTGGAAGGTGTGGCTTTCCCGATTCCGCAAAACGGTCTGGAAGTGGTGTGGAACCACATCGTTCGTTACCGTGGCGGCAGCGTAAGCCGTATTGTTGGTCAGGCTACTCCGCAAGCCAATGGCGATTATTCCATTGTGCGTCTGCAGGATGAGTTTACCTTCCGTACCAAGCTGACCGACTTCGCGCCGGATAAAGACGAAAACGTACTGTTCTACTTCAAGCAGGACGTGCTGTCTCCGGCTCGCCTGGCGGGTAACGTACTGCTGGTACACGAAACACTGGATCAGGTAAAAGAACCGCGTAAGGCCTGGGTATATAATGCCGGTCAGCGTCGTGTGCGTCTGGCTCCGCAGGTGTCTTACGATGGTCCGGGTACTGCCGCCGATGGTATGCGTACCTCTGACAACCTGGATATGTACAACGGTGCTCCGGATCGTTACGACTGGAAACTGATCGGCAAGCAGGAAGTGTACATTCCGTACAACTCTTACAAGCTGAAAGATCCGTCGGTTAAGTACGATGAGATCGTTAAAGCCGGCCACATCAATCAGGATCTGACCCGCTATGAACTGCACCGCGTGTGGAAAGTAGAAGCCACCCTGAAAGATGGCAAGCGCCATGTGTACGCCAAGCGTGTGTTCTACTTTGATGAAGACACCTGGCAAGCCGTTCAGATCGACCATTACGATGGCCGTGGTGAACTGTGGCGTGTGGCTGAAGCACACAGCGTGATGTACTACGACTACCTGGTGCCCTGGTACGCCGTGGAAACCCTGTACGATCTGAACTCTGGCCGTTACCTGGTGCTGGGTCTGGATAACGAAGAACCGACTTCTTACAACTTCGGCTTCCAGCGCAGCAGCGGTGACTACACTCCGGCGGCCCTGCGTCGCAGTGGTGTACGCTAAGCAATCTGACGAACCGGGGTAACCCGGTTCTGCAGACACAAAAAACCCGGCCTGTGCCGGGTTTTTTTATGCCTGTTGTTTCAGCAAATACCGGGGTTCAGAAGTTGTACACCAGGCTGGCCTGCAGCACGCTGCTGGCGTCTTTCTTAATGTATTCGCCGCGCAGGTCCAGGTATTTGTTCAGGTGCAGGCCGGCACCGGCGCCAATAATCAGGCCGTCGTCGTCACCGCCGTCCAGCCCTAAGCGGCCAATGGCGAACAGGTTTGGGTTAATTTCCGGCAGGTCTTTCGCAATGGTGCCGGCGATCCACAGGCCGCTGATATCGGTGCCGTCGGCATAGAAGTCGTCGGTCTGGCCGTACCCCAGTTCTACGGTGGTAACCACATCCGGCATGCGGTTGCTCAGTTCGTAACCTACAAACAGGTTGATACCGGCGGCATCGGCACTGCGGCCACCAAAGGGCATGTCGATGTGGTTGTAGGAAACACCAGCGCCCAGGTGCAGGCGGTTTTTATCAAAGCCACTGGCGGCCTGCTCGGCGTTTACCTGCAGGCTGAACAGGGGCAGGGCGGTAGCGATGGCCATTGCCAGGGGCGTTGTCAGGGCTTTGGGCAGTAATGTGTTCATGGAGTGTCCTTATTGTTCGGATTGTTTAATAGGGGTACAGACTTAACGGCGGTTCCTGCAGCGCGGCGGTTTGTTCGCGCAGCGCCAGAATGTGTTCCGACCAGAAACGATGGCTGCCAAACCACGGAAAGGCCGCCGGAAAGGCCGGGTCCTGCCAGCGGGTACATAACCAGGCCGCGTATTTCATTAAGCGTAAGGTGCGCAGTGACTCAATAAGCGGCAGTTCGTGCACCGGCAGCGGCCGGAACATTTCATAACCTTCCTGAATGACCATTAACTGCTGCTGTTGTTCCGCCCGGCTGCCACTTAACAGCATCCAGATATCCTGCATGGCCGGGCCCTGCAGGCAGTCGTCAAAGTCCACCATGTACAGCACTTCATCGCGCAGCAGCAGGTTGCCGGTGTGCAGGTCGCCGTGCAGACGTAACGATTGCGTCGGCGTTTCCTGCCAGCGTTGCTGTACCAGCTTAATCAGGTCATCGGTCAGGCTTTGGTAGTTATGACGGTAATCGTCGGGCAGCAGACCAGAGGCCAGCACCTGCTGTTGCGCCAGCTGTAGGTCAGCCGGCCCCTGCATTACGGGCCGGTGCTGAAAGTTCTTGTGGGCGCCGGCCTGATGCAGGCGCGCCAGCCAGCGGCCCAGCAGTTCCAGATCGTCGTCGTTGCTCAGTTCCGGTGCCTGGCCGCCGCGGCGTGGAAACAGGGCAAAGTAAAAACCGCTGTGCTCAAACAGGCTGTTGCCATTAATAACCAGCGGGGCGACCACTGGCAGGTCTTCCTGTTGCAGTTCCAGTAAAAAATCCAGTTCTTCCTGAATGCAGGCACGGCTCCAGCGGTTGGGCCGGTAGAACTTGGCGATGATGGGCTGCTGGTCTTCAATGCCCACCTGATACACGCGGTTTTCGTAACTGTTTAACGGTAATACGCGGGCATCGCAGTAAAACCCCAGGCTTTCGACCGCGTCCATCACTTTGTCCTGGCTGAGCAGGCTGTATGGGTGTTGCTGGGCAGAATCGGTGTCGGTCATACGGCCTCCTGATGTTGGCGCGCATTATGACCCTTTGGGTGGCGTTCTCGCCAGCGCCCACAGGCCAACAATGGCGGCGCCCTGTTGTTTCAACGCCCGCGCGGCGGCATCGGCGGTGGCGCCGGTGGTGATCACATCTTCTATTAATAAAATATGCTGCCCTTGTAACGGCAGTTGGCCGGCGTGCAGGCTGCGTTGCTGGTTTTGGCGGCGCTGGCGGCGGTTTAAACCGCGCTGATCCTGTTCGGTTGTGCCCGGTTGGTAGTGGCGCTGTAAGGCATTGCTGAGCAGTGGTTTGTGCATCGCTTTGGCCATATTGCGGGCCAGCAAACCGGCGGGGTTAAACCCCCGGCGCAGCAGTTTGCCCCGCGCCGAGGGCACAAAGGCAATGGCATCGATGCGGTTAATAATGTCTTCTGCTGGCATCTGTTGCCGCATTAACCAGCTCAGGCGCGGCAGCCAGCGCAGCTGGCGCTGGTCTTTGTATTGCTGCAGCCACAGGCTGACCGGTGCCCGGTATAAATAGGCGGCAAAGGCATAGTCGAACGCCGGCGGTTGTTGCAGGCAATGTTGGCAGCGGCCCGGTTGTGACAAGGGTTCGGCACATTGTGAACAGGCGGCACGGGCCATTGGCAGGTCAGCAAAACAGGCCGGACAGAGGAATCCGGCCGGGCCGGCGGGGGCAAAGCACAGCTCGCATTCGGCTTGTTGGGTAAACCAGTGAGCAACTTCCGATAGCTTGTAAACCAAAAAATTCTTGACGGTTGACCAGTATCCATTGGTTTTTATCATGGCGCACTCCCTGGGCTGATGCCGGGCAATATTAAGCCGTTTCTGAGGTAAAACTATGCGCCAACAGACTGATAATGGATTTCGCCATGACTGGCGGCGGGATGAAATTGACCAGATTATGAAGCAACCCTTTGCGGATCTGTTATGGCAGGCGCAGCAGGTTCACCGGCAGTATTTCTCGCCCAATCGGGTACAGGTGAGTACGTTATTGTCGATTAAAACCGGGGCTTGCCCGGAAGACTGCGCCTATTGCCCGCAAAGTGCGCACTACCATACCGGGTTGAGCCGGGAAAAATTAATGCAGGTGGCGGCCGTGGTAGAAAAAGCCCGGGCCGCCAAAGCTTCCGGTGCAGAGCGCTTTTGTATGGGGGCGGCATTCAGCTCGCCGCATCAGCGTGATATGCCCGCGTTGCTGGCCATGGTGCAGGAGGTAAAGGCGCTGGGGCTGGAAACCTGTATGACGCTGGGAATGCTCAGTGATACACAGGCGCAGCAGCTGGCTGCGGCCGGGCTGGATTACTACAACCACAATCTGGATACCTCGCCGGAATACTATGGCGAGATTATTACTACCCGCAGCTATGCCCAACGCCTGCAAACACTGCAGCATGTGCGTGAGTCTGGCATGAAGGTTTGCAGTGGCGGCATTGTTGGCATGGGTGAGCAGCCATCCGACCGTATTGGCTTATTACAACAGCTGGCCAATATGCCCCGCCACCCTGACTCGGTACCGCTGAATCAGTTGGTCGCGGTGCCGGGGACACCACTGGCCGATGCCGAACCTTTGTCGCCGCTGGAGTTTGTCCGTCTGGTTGCCACGGCACGGATTCTGATGCCGGCTTCCTGGTTGCGGCTGAGTGCCGGCCGTGAGCAAATGAGCGATGAAACCCAGGCGCTGTGTTTCCTGGCCGGTGCCAATTCCTTGTTTGTGGGTGATTGCCTGTTGACCACGCCCAACCCGGAACGGCAGCGTGATCAGAGACTTTTTGCGCAATTGGGTATTAATGCTGAACAACCGTTATTTTATGATGCGACGGCCGTTTGAATATAACAAAACAGTCTAATCAGCGCCGGTCGGGTGGTGGAAATAACAGATGGTTGTTGTTTAAATTATGTGCAGTAACCATTAATCCACCAACCATCCCTTTGGGGAGGTGTTTATGAATATCGGATCAACCGCCGGTTCGGCCTTTACGTCGGCCACTTATGCCATCGATCAGGGCACCACACAGGTACGCCGTGCGGCTCAGGATGTTGCCGATGCCACCACTGAGCGCCCGACCGAAGCGCCGGGCAAGCTGGCAGAATCCATGACCGACCTTAAGCGCGGTGAACTGCTGGTGCAGGCCGGTGGCAAGGTTATGGACGCTGCCGACAAGCAGCTGGGCACTTTAATTAATACCACTGCCTGAGCTTTCTGAGGTGAGTTATGCAGGTTCAGCCTTTATCTAACAGTGTGAGCAGTGCAGTGCCGGTTGCCGGCGCTGCGGCTGTGCTGTTGGGTAAGCAGGGTGAATCGGCACAGTCCACCGTACTGGCTCCGGTTGAAGGCGTCAGTTACAGCGCTTCTGTACAGAACGGCCCCCGTCCGGTGGCCGATACCTACGAAAATCCTTCCCGTAACCGCTCTTCTTCTGCGTCTTCGCCGGCTGCTGAAACGGCAGAATCTTCTGCGCCCCGGCAACAACGACAACAGCAGCAGGAAGAAGCCGAGCTGGAACTGGTGCGCGAATTAAAACAACGCGATCAGGAAGTGCGTGCCCATGAGCAGGCGCATGCGGCCGTGGGTGGCCAGTTAGCAGGCGGCGCTACTTATACCTATCAGCAAGGCCCGGATGGTGTGCGCTATGCCGTGGGTGGCGAAGTGCAGATCGATATGAGCAAGGTGCCCAACGACCCGCAGGCGACGCTGGATAAAATGCAGCTGGTGCAACGGGCGGCACTGGCACCGGCTGAGCCTTCTTCGCAGGATCGTCAGGTAGCGGCGCAGGCCGGTCAGGTAGCCGCCCAGGCGATGGCTGAGATTGCTCAGGAACGTCAGGACCGCCGGGTAGCGGAAACCGAAGCCCGCGAGCAAGCTGCGGCGGCAACCCGTGAAGAGCTGGAAGCGGCGCGCAAAGAGCAGAAAAAAGCGGACGAAAAAGAACAGGAAGAACAACAGGTGAGTGCGGCCGAGCAAATGGCGGAGTACAACGCCAAGATGCGCCGTATTAATGAATACCTGCTGGAAATCACTGTCCCGGCCCCGGTAACAGCGGGTCAGATTCTGGATGATGTTGTTTGATGCTTGCTGAACAAGCGGCTGAACGAGTGTAGGAGCGGCATTTTTGCCGCGAATCGGGTAGTTAAACCCGCCTGTACAGTGTTTATGGTAATTGGCCCGCCGCCAGCGGGCATCGCGGCAAAAATGCCGCTCCTACAGTCCAGCGTCCAGAGCAACACCGCGTCCGGCTTCCAGCGTAGCGAGCATCTCCGATCCAGTGTGTCGAGTATCTTCCGTCCGGCCTCCATCGCAGCGAGCGTCTCCCGTCTCCCGTCTCCCGTTCATGCGTCTCCCATTCAAACATTCCCCCTCTTGACATCCTTCAGCCACAAACGTATGTTTCAAACACTTGTTTGAATTGACGGTGTAGTCCGTCCATAACTCAACGCAGCTCTGCTGCAAGAACATAACAGGCAACGAGGTCATTCCTATGCCAGCTTACAAGGCTCCCCTGCGTGAAATTAAATTCGTAATGGACGAACTGCTGGATATGCCGGCTCACTATGCCAGCATCCCGGCTTATGCAGACGTCGCTACTCCTGACATGGTTGATGCCATCATCAACGAAGGCGCCAAGTTCTGTGAAAACGTGCTGTCTCCGCTGAACCGCGTGGGTGACATCGAAGGCTGTACCCGTCATGAAGATGGTTCTGTAACCACTCCGACCGGTTTTAAAGAAGCGTACAAGCAGTTCGTAGAAGGCGGCTGGCCGTCACTGGCTCATGAAGTTGACCACGGTGGTCAGGGTCTGCCGGAATCTCTGGGCATTGTTATGTCTGAAATGGTGGGTTCTTCCAACTGGTCCTGGGGTATGTACCCGGGTCTGTCCCACGGCGCGATGAACACCATCGAACTGCACGGTACTGACGAACAGAAACACATCTACCTGAGCAAGCTGGTGTCTGGTGAGTGGACCGGTACCATGTGTCTGACCGAATCCCATTGCGGTTCTGACCTGGGTATCCTGAAAACCAAAGCCGAGCCGAACGCTGACGGTTCTTATGCCATTACTGGCAGTAAAATCTTCATCTCTGCCGGTGAACACGACATGGCCGATAACATCGTCCACATCGTACTGGCCCGTCTGCCGGGTGCTCCGGAAGGTACCAAGGGTATCTCTCTGTTCATCGTGCCGAAGTTCCTGCCGAACGAAGACGGTACTCCGGGTGAGCGCAACAGCCTGATCTGTGGTTCTATCGAACACAAAATGGGTATCCACGGTAACGCCACCTGCGTAATGAACTTCGACGGCGCCAAAGGCTGGCTGATCGGACCGGAAAACAAAGGTCTGAACTGCATGTTCACCTTTATGAACACCGCCCGTATCGGTACCGCGCTGCAGGGTTCTACTGCCGCTGAAGCCTCTTACCAGGGCGCTCTGGCGTACGCCAAAGACCGTCTGGCCATGCGTTCTTTAACTGGCCCGAAAGCGCCGGAAAAAGCCGCTGACCCGATCATCGTGCACCCGGATGTCCGTCGTATGCTGCTGACGCAGAAAGCCTTCGCTGAAGGTGGCCGTGCGCTGGTATACCTGACTGCACAGCAGAACGACATTGTTAAGAAGTCTGAAGACGAAGAAGCGCGTAAAGCCGCTGATGAAATGCTGGGCTTCCTGACTCCGATTGCCAAAGCCTTCCTGACCGAAGTTGGTTACGAAGCCACTAACCTAGGTGTACAGGTATTCGGTGGTCACGGCTTTATCGCTGAGTGGGGCATGGAACAGCTGGTGCGTGACACCAAGATTGCCTGTATCTATGAAGGTACTACCGGTATTCAGGCACTCGACCTGCTGGGCCGTAAAGTGCTGATGACTCAGGGTGCTTCCCTGCGTAACTTCACCAAGCTGGTACACAAGTTCTGCCAGGCTGAAGAAGCCAACGCTGAACTGGCACACCTGGTGAAGCCGCTGGCCGAACTGAACAAAGAGTGGGGCGACCTGACCATGAAGATTGGTATGGCCGCGATGAAGAACCGTGAAGAAGTCGGTTCTGCTTCTGTAGACTACCTGATGTACTCTGGCTACGTGACGCTGGCTTACCTGTGGGCGCAGATGGCCAAGGTGGCTCAGGAAGCACTGGCTAACGGTACTTCTGAAGAAGACTACTACAAAGCCAAACTGGCTACTGCCAAGTTCTACTTTGCCCGCGTTCTGCCGCGTACCAAGGCTCACGCAGCCTCTATGCTGGCCGGTGCTGACACTGTGATGGACCTGGAAGAAGCTCACTTTGCGTTCTGATTTGTTCCAAACAGATCAATAAGTGACCAAAAAACCGCGCATTTGCGCGGTTTTTTGCTTTTCGGGCTGGGCATTATGGCCATAGTAAGTAAAATAGCGGCGTTTTTTGCCCCCGGTTCTGGTATGCCGTTGCCGGGTGGCGGAATGCCTAATCAAACATGAGGTGAAACATGGCAGACTATAAAGCTCCATTGCGCGACATGCGCTTTGTCCTGAACGAAGTTTTTGAAGCCGACAAACTCTGGGCTTCACTGGCAGGCTTACAGGGCGCCGTCGACACTGAAACAGCCGAAGCCATTCTGGAAACCTGCGGCCAGATCGCCAGCGAGGTTCTGGCGCCGCTGAACCGCAATGGTGACGAAGTCGGTTCCACCTGGAAAGACGGCGAAGTAACCGCTGCTCCGGGTTTCAAAGAAGCCTACCAGACCTATGTAGAAGCCGGTCTGAACGGTCTGGGTGGTAACCCGGATTTCGGTGGCATGGGCATGCCGAAAACCCTGGTCGGCCAGGTTGAAGAAATGGTGCAGGGCGCCAATATGTCCTTCGGCCTGGCGCCGATGCTGACCGCCGGTGCCTGTCTGTCCCTGAATTACCACGGTTCACAGGAACTGAAAGAAAAATATCTGCCGAACATGTACTCCGGCGTCTGGGCCGGTGCCATGGATCTGACTGAGCCGCACGCCGGTACTGACCTGGGCATTATCCGCACCAAAGCCGAACCGCAGGCTGATGGTTCTTACAACATTTCAGGTACCAAGATCTTTATTACCTGGGGTGAGCACGACATGGCGGAGAACATCATCCACCTGGTGCTGGCCAAGCTGCCGGATGCACCGGCTGGCCCGAAAGGCATTTCTCTGTTCCTGGTACCGAAGTTCCTGGTTAACGAAGACGGTTCCCTGGGCGAGCGTAACGCCATGGGCTGTGGTTCCATTGAACACAAAATGGGTATCAAAGGTTCTGCCACCTGTGTGATGAACTTCGACGGCGCCAAAGGCTGGCTGGTCGGTGAAGAAAACAAAGGTCTGGCCTGTATGTTCACCATGATGAACTACGAGCGTCTGGGCGTAGGTATTCAGGGTGTCGGTGCTGCCGAAGCCTCTTACCAGAACGCCGTGGCTTATGCCCGCGAGCGTCTGCAGAGCCGTGCCCCGACCGGTGCCGTGGCCAAAGACAAAGTGGCTGACCCGATCATTGTGCATCCGGACGTGCGCCGTATGCTGATGACCATGCGTGCCTTCAACGAAGGTGGCCGTGCGTTCTCTACTTATGTGGCCAAGTGGCTGGATATCGCCAAGTTCAGTGATAACAGCGAAGATCAGCAGCACGCCGATGCCATGCTGGCCCTGCTGACTCCGGTAGCGAAAGCGCTGCTGACCGACAACGCGCTGGAATCCGCTATTGCCGGTCAGCAGGTGTTCGGTGGTCACGGCTTTATCCGCGAATGGGGCCAGGAGCAGTATGTGCGTGATATCCGTATCACTCAGATCTACGAAGGTACCAACGGTATTCAGGCACTCGACCTGATCGGCCGTAAGATTGCCGGCAACAATGGCGCGTTCTACAAGCTGTTTGAAGCCGACATCAATGCCTTTATCGCCACTCAGGCGGGCAACGAAGCCATGGCGGAATTCATTGAGCCGCTGAAAGCCGCGCTGGAAAACCTGAACGATCTGACCCAGTGGGTAATGGATCAGGCCAAGAACAACCCGAATGAAATCGGTGCGTCTTCGGTTGAATACCTGCACGTATTCGGTCTGACCGCTCTGGCTTACATGTGGGCGAAAATGGCTGCCATTGCGCTGCCGAAAACCGGCGAAGAAGCTTTCTACAAAGCCAAAGTGGGCACTGCCCGCTTCTTTATGAAGCGTCTGCTGCCGCGTTACATCGGTCTGAGTGCAGCCGTTAAAGGTGGCGCAGAGCCGCTGTTCGAGCTGGAAGAAGAAATGTTTGAAACTGCCTAAGCAGTAACAGACAACGTCAGCAACCGATCAGGTTGCTGACCAGAAAGCCGCCTGCGGGCGGCTTTTTTGTGCCTGTTTGCCGGCAACCGCCCGCAATACTGGCCGCCAGAGTGGCTTGGCGAAAACAGACGTTTGTCTATAATGCTCCGCCAACAGACTCTGGCACACTGAATACCCCCCCTAAGCACAGAGCCTTCCACGGACAGGTAGAACCTCATGAGCAAAGAACTGGATAAGCGCGTTGAGCGTTCCCGCCGCCAGCTGATGACCGCCTTGCTGGAATTAATGCAGCAGCAGCCGTACCGGAAAATATCGGTGGCGCACATCTGCGAGCATTCCGGGGTGGCGCGGCCGACCTTTTATCTGCATTACCGCAGTAAAGATGACCTGCTGCGCGGTTACATCGAAAGCATGTTTCTGCAGTTTTATGAGCAGGTGGACGAATACCTTACCAGTACCCCGGACGCCGATCCGATTATTGCGGAAATTATGTTCCGGCAGTGGTCAGAGCGTGCCGACATTGCGCGGTTATTGGTCAAAGACGATATTGAAGCGCTGATGCTGAGCGAGTTTAAACGCTACGTTGACCGCATCATGCAACGCTTTATCAGCGCCCACAAAGTGCCGGTGCGGGATACCAGCCTGCTGCCCTATGTGGTCGATTTTCTGGCTGGCGCGTCTTTTATGGTGATTGTGCGCTGGATTAAAGACGACTTTCCGGTGGACGCCAAAGAGATGGGTTCGCTGTACGCCAACCTGGTGCGGCCGGGCTTATTGCAGGTGTTGCTGAGCGGTAAGCTCTGAGCCTGGTCCGGACACTGGAACCGCAGAAACAAAACAGGAGGCCGCAGCCTCCTGTTTTTTTATTCCCCGCAAAGATCAGGCGCCGGCGCGGCGGGCCTTATCGGTACGTTTGTCGTGAATCTGTTTGATCTTGCGGGTGGCTTTGTCGAAGGCGTCTGAAACCGCCAGATACATATCCTCATGCTCGTGCTGATCGTGCTGGTCGCGGGTAATGGCCACGGTCTGACCGGGCAGGCCGATTTCCAGCGATACATGCGCCAGTTTGCCTTTGTAGCTGTGATTATGCGGCATGGCCACCACGGCGCGGATGCCGATAATATCGTCAAAGGTGGTGGTGAGTTTGCCGGCTTTTTCGCGGATGTGTTGTTCGACGGCGTCAGAATGACCGACATCACGGAAGCTGATTTCCAAACCTTTCATAGTCGCTCCTTATCATGGTTGACCTGAACCGCCGGGCATCAGTACCCAGCAGTCTTTTCAGGGTTGGCTTTATCAGCCTACACCAGCTGACAGCGGGAACAAGCCCCCACAGGTCAATGTTCGTCAACAGTGTTTTTAGTGCGCTGACTGACATTGGGCCATGCGCACCGCTGTGCTAATCTGGCCGTCTTCAACTTCAGCCACGGAATCGCTGATGCGCGTGTATAACCTGCCGGTGGTGTTTTTTGATCTCGACGACACCCTGATCAACAAGGATGCCAGCAGCCTGTGGATTCGCTGGCGTGCCAAACGTGAGCGCTGGGCCATTGTCGAAGCCTTGCTGGCACTGGCCTCGTTGTACCGGGCCTATAAAAAAGGCCGGGTAACGCATTGGCGGCTGTCCAACTATTACCGCACCCGTACCCGGGGAATGACCCTCAGCGAATACCGTACCCGGGTGGATGCTTTTTTCCGCGAACGCGGCCAGTTACATATATACCCGCAGGCGGCGTCACTGTTATTTGCCTACCAGCGCCAGGGCAGTGAAGTGGTGATGATTACCGGTGCCGACGATGTGGTGGCGCAGGCCTATGCGCGGGCGCTGGGCATTCAGCACGTTATCAGCAACCGCTTGCGGCTGCAGGGTGAGCAGATTACCGGGCTGGAACGCCCGTTGTGTTATGGCCCTGGTAAGGTGGAACTGGCGCAGCAGTTTTTGCAGGAACGCGGTTTAAACTTTAAAGACGCCGTGTTCTACACCGACAGCCATGCCGATCTGCCGCTGTTGCAGCGGGTGGCACAGCCGGTGGTGCTGAACCCCAATCCGCAGCTGCGTACCGCCGCTGCCGAACATAACTGGCCCTGCCTGGACTGGCGCACTGACTGAGCCGCCCGGCGCTTGCCCGGCGCTGCCGGGGCCGTTATAGTTCGGTTCATCTTTTTTCTGAACAGTCATGGAGCCTGCGGTGTTTTTCCACTATGAACGCCTCCAGCAACAAGGCCAGCATCTGACCCGTCGATGGTGTTAAGCGCAGCCGTTTTTCCTTTCCGGCCTCCCGGCCCCGTTATGTGCGCTTAATCGCTGTTTATTTGCCAAAGGTTCGTTATGACTCCGCAACAATTTGCTGCTCTGACTGAGCAGGGTTTTAACCGTATTCCCGTTACCCGTCAGGTACTGGCCGATCTTGATACGCCGCTGACCACTTATCTGAAACTGGCCAATGCGCCTTTTACCTACCTGCTGGAATCTGTGCAGGGCGGCGAAAAATGGGGCCGTTATTCCATGATCGGCTTACCCGCCCGCGAAGTGCTGAGCGTAACGGGTTACACCGTGCGCCTGCACCGTGATGGCCAGCTGGTGGAAGAACAGCAGGTGGCTGACCCGCTGGCGTATGTGAGTGAATTTCAGCAGCGTTACCGCGTACCGCAACTGGATGGACTGCCGAAATTCAACGGCGGCCTGGTGGGGTATTTCGGTTACGACACCATCCGCTATATCGAACCACGGCTGAAAGAGTCTTGCCCGCCCGACCATCTGGGCACGCCGGATATTGTGCTGATGGTGTCAGAAGAAGTGGTGGTGTTTGATAACTTAAGCGGCAAGCTGCATTTAATTGTGCTGGCCGACCCGGCGCAGCCGGATGCGCTGGTTAAGGCCGAACAACGGCTGGAAACCCTGCGCCAGCAATTACGCCAGCCCTACACCGGCAGCGTCGGGCAGCCACTGGCGGCGGCCAAAGCGGTGCAGGAAGACGATTTCCGTTCGCTGTTTGGTGAGCAACCCTTTATGCAGGCGGTCGACAGCATTAAAGAATACGTACTGGCCGGTGACATTATGCAGTGCGTTATTTCCCAGCGTATGCAGGTGCCGTACGGCGGTGATCCGGTGAATATTTACCGCGCGCTGCGCACCTTAAATCCCTCGCCTTATATGTATTGCATGCACCTGGATAATTTCCACGTGGTCGGTTCTTCACCGGAAATTCTGGCGCGGCTGGAAGAGGGTGAAGTAACGGTGCGCCCCATTGCCGGTACCCGTTACCGGGGTGCCACCGCAGAAGAAGACCAGGCGCTGGAGCAGGAATTATTGTCCGACCCGAAAGAAATTGCCGAGCATTTAATGCTGATTGATCTGGGCCGAAATGACGTTGGCCGCATTGCCCAGACCGGCACGGTGCAGGTAACCGACCAGATGGTGGTGGAGCGCTATTCCCACGTCATGCACATCGTTTCCAATGTTACCGGCAAAGTAAAAGACGGTATCGGTGCCATGGACGTGCTGCGTGCGGTGCACCCGGCCGGTACCTTAAGCGGGGCGCCGAAAATCCGCGCCATGGAAATTATTGATGAATTTGAATCGACCAAACGCGGCGTATATGGCGGCGCGGTGGGTTATTTAAGCTGGAACGGCAATATGGATACCGCCATTGCGATCCGTACTGCAGTGATTAAAGACGGCATGCTGAATATTCAGGCAGGTGCCGGGGTGGTGGCGGATTCTGTGCCGCGACTGGAATGGAAAGAAACCATGAACAAGGGCCGGGCAATGTTCCGTGC
This sequence comes from Venatoribacter cucullus, assembly GCF_016132445.1. Taxonomy (NCBI): domain Bacteria; kingdom Pseudomonadati; phylum Pseudomonadota; class Gammaproteobacteria; order Oceanospirillales; family Oceanospirillaceae; genus Venatoribacter; species Venatoribacter cucullus. The sequence goes on from NZ_CP046056.1 coordinate 532,764, forward strand.
CGTGGCCATGGCGGAAGCCGGACTGGATCAATAACCACAGAATCAACCGGTGCGCGGCACCGCAGGAGTCACACAATGCTCGTTATGATTGATAACTACGATTCGTTTACCTACAACATTGTGCAGTATTTTGCCGAGTTGGGCGCCGATGTGCGCGTGTTCCGTAACGATGAAATTACCGTACAGGAAATTGAAGCGTTAAATCCGGATCACCTGGTTATTTCCCCCGGCCCCTGTACGCCGAATGAAGCGGGAATTTCCATGGCAGCCATCCGTTACTTTGCCGGTAAATTACCCATTTTAGGCATTTGTTTGGGCCATCAGAGTATTGGCCAGGTGTTCGGCGGCAACATTATCCGCGCCGGTCAGGTGATGCACGGCAAAATCTCCGCCATTCATCATGCCAATACCGGTGTATTTGCCGGCCTGAAAAACCCGTACAACGCCACCCGTTACCACTCGCTGGTAATTGATAAACAGCAGTTACCTGACTGTCTGGAAATTACTGCCTGGACCGAAAATCCGGATGGCAGCATGGAAGAAATTATGGGTGTACGGCATCGTGAACTGCCCATTGAAGGGGTGCAGTTTCACCCGGAATCCATTCTTACCGAGCATGGCCACGACCTGCTGCGTAACTTCCTGACGATGAAAAAGGATTAAGCCATGACCGCTATCGATATGAAAACCGCCCTGGCACGAGTAGTGGAACGTCAGGATTTATCCACCGACGAAATGATTGCAGTAATGCGCCAGATTATGACGGGCCAGTGTGATGACGCGCAGATTGGTGCGTTTCTGGTGGCCCTGCGCATGAAGAGTGAAAGCATCGACGAAATTGTCGGTGCGGTTACCGTAATGCGTGAGCTGGCCACCGGGGTAAAAATCAATGACCCGCACGCGGTGGATATTGTGGGTACCGGCGGCGATGGTGCTAATTTATTTAATATTTCCTCGGCGTCGTCCTTTATTGTGGCCGCAGCCGGTGGCGTGGTGGCCAAGCATGGCAACCGCGGTGTGTCGTCCAAATCCGGCAGCGCCGATTTTATTGAAGCGCTGGGCGTAAATTTAAATTTAACCCCGCAGCAGGTCGCGCGCTGTATTAATGAATTGGGTGTGGGCTTTATGTTTGCCCCGTCCCACCACAGCGCCATGAAATACGCCATTGGCCCGCGCAAAGCGCTGGGGTTGCGTACCATTTTTAATATTTTAGGTCCCATGACCAATCCGGCCGGGGTGCCGAATCAGGTGCTGGGCGTGTTCAGCAAAGCGCTGGTGCGGCCATTGGCGGAAGTGTTGCAGCGCCTGAACAGCGGCCATGTGCTGGTGGTGCATTCCAAAGACGGGCTGGATGAAATCAGCCTGGCCACCGACACTTACGCCTGCGAATTAAAGAATGGCGAGCTGCGCGAATTTATTATTAAACCGCAGGACTTGGGCATTACCCCGCAAGTGTTAACCGGGCTGGAAGTTGACAGCGCCGCCGACAGCGTGGCGCTGGTGAAAGACGCACTGGGCAAACGCGAAACCGACAACGGCAAAAAAGCCGCTGATATTCTGGCCCTGAACGCCGGCGCCGCCATTTATGTGGCGGGCTTAGCGCAAAATCTGAAAGACGGCGTGGCCATGGCCGAAGACGCTATTTATTCCGGCCTGGCGCTGGAAAAAATGAACGAGCTGGTGCGCTTTACCCATTACCTGAATGCAGACGAAGCCAATAACGCATGAATACGCCGACCATTCTGAAAAAAATTATTGATACCAAAGCGCAGGAAGTTGCCAGCCGCAGCAAGACCTTGCCGTTGGCGGAATTAAAAGCCCGCGCGCTGGATATGGACCCGGCAGCATTGCGCGGTTTTTATCGTTCTATGCAGGCCAAAGTGGATGCTGGTTTACCGGCGGTGATTGCCGAAATTAAAAAAGCTTCGCCGTCCAAAGGCGTGCTGCGCGAGCATTTTGTGCCGCAGGATATTGCGCAATCCTATGAACAGGGCGGTGCCGCCTGTTTGTCGGTACTGACCGACCATGATTATTTCCAGGGTCATGAAGATTTTCTGCAGCAGGCGCGCGCCGCCTGTTCGCTGCCGGTGATCCGCAAAGATTTTCTGGTCGATCCGTATCAGATTTACGAAGCCCGCAGCATTAACGCCGACTGTGTGCTGTTAATTGTCGCGGCACTGAGCAAAATGCAGCTGCAGGACCTGGAAGGCATTGCCCATGAACTGGGCATGGATGTGCTGGTGGAAGTGCATGACGAAGCCGAACTGCATACAGCATTGACCCTGAAAACGCCGCTGCTGGGCATTAATAACCGCAACCTGCATACCTTTGAATTAACCCTGGAAACCACCTTTGGTTTATTACCGCAGGTGCCGGCGGGTAAATTGCTTGTGACCGAAAGCGGAATTTTAAGCCGCGACGATGTGGCCGCGATGCGCGCCCGCAATGTGAATGCGTTTCTGGTCGGCGAAGCCTTTATGCGTGCAGAAGAACCGGGCGCGGAATTGCAGAAGTTGTTTTTTTAGTAATCAGTTGAGGGTTCTGGGTTGGGCGTTCGGCGCGCTGCGTGGAATATATCCGGTGCTCGCTGAACCCTGAACGCTTAACCTTGAACGAAAAAAATCACCCTTCCAATTCCCTTCCCGCCGCATTCGTTTTTAACCAGCCCCGCACCCGGCGCGTCACTGTATTGGCATAATCGGCCCGCAGGCTTAACGCCGGTATGCGGATCTGCTGATACGCCTCGCGCTGTTGGCTGTGCATACGGCCGGCGCGTTCGCGGTTGGTAAATTCGCTGTTGCGGTTATAGGGCGTCAGTAAATCCAGCAGCGGTAATTGCAGGCCGCTGAGGGCATCCTGCAAACGCAGCGGCGCATAGCTGTTTTCCAGCGCATCAATCAAGACCAGGGCATAGCCTTCCTCTTCGCCATTGGCCGCGGCCGGTTGCTGTTGCTGCAGCCAGGCAATGGCCCAGGCGGCGCTGTGGCCGTGGGCCACAATCACCAGGTTCATCTGCCCCATACTCTGCAGCTGGCTTACTCCGGCGCTGATGCGTTGCAGCATTTGCTCGCGGTAATGGTCGGCCGCAGAGGGTGCTGGCACCTCAGGTTCCGCCGCCGTGGTGGTTTCCGGCAGCGGTGGTAAGCCGGTTAAGCGCGGCAGAGCGGGTTCGTTATCGCTGACCAGCGTTGCGCTGTCGTTGCTGGCGTTGCTGTCAGAAGTACCGGGACCCGCCAGGCCATTACTGTCGGCAGGCTCAGGAGCCGTTGGTATGTTTTCCGCGGCGGTGTCAGCCGCCGCGCTGTTGTCATTGTCTGAGGCTGCATCGGTTGCTTCTGCCGCCGTCTCGCTATCCGCGTTGGCCGGAGTGGGTGGCAGCGGTTCGCTGCGCGGTGGCAGAGTCGCTGGCGGCGCATCGGGCAGGGCGATGCTGAGCGTGGTCCAGCCGTAATCGGGCAGGTATTCGCGCAGCGGGCCGGCGCTGTCGGGCCAGTGGCTGTGTTGTCCCTGATCGTGCAGGATCAGCACTCCGCCCTGTGGGTTGCGGCTGCGGTTGCGCAATAACAGGCCGGTAAACGCGGTTTCCCCGGCCACCATGGCTACCGCCTCATGCGGGCGCTGGTGCTGTTGCAGATGGCGGATAACGCTTTGCTCGCGGTTGTGCGGCAGGTCGGGCGTGACGCGGGGTGGCAAAGCACTGCCGCTGTCAGCGCCGGGGGCTGCCGCCTCTGTATCCGCGCCAGTGGCAGCTTCAGTGTCAGCCGTTTCTGCCGTATCCGCTTCTGCCGCCGCCGTGGCAGGTTCGGCCTCAGCGTCCTCAGCCCAGGCTGGCAGCGGGCCGGCGCCAAGACTAAGCCACAGCAGGGCAGCGCCGAACCAGCGGGGCAGGTGCACTAAGAACATCAGATAACGGCAATCGGGCACGGGTGAGTCCTGTTATAAAAAATTGAGGTGGCAATATTGTAATGAACAGAGCAAAAACCGTTCCCGGTAGAGTTCACCCGGCGCTGGCCTTACAATAGCCGCTGATATTCAGCCTGCCCGGAACCGCCCATGAACGATTTTCTGATTGCCCCGTCCATTCTGTCTGCCGATTTTGCCCGTCTGGGCGAAGAAGTCGATAAGGTGCTGGCGGCCGGTGCCGATGTGGTGCACTTCGACGTAATGGATAACCACTATGTGCCCAACCTCACCATCGGCCCGATGGTGTGCAAAGCGCTGCGTAACTACGGCGTGACCGCGCCCATTGATGTGCATCTGATGGTTAAGCCGGTGGACCGGATCATTGGCGATTTTATTGAAGCCGGTGCTACTTACATTACCTTTCATCCGGAAGCCTCTGAGCACATTGACCGCAGCCTGCAGCTGATCAAATCCGCCGGTTGCAAAGCCGGGCTGGTGTTTAACCCGGCCACGCCGCTGCATTACCTGGATTATGTAATGGATAAAATCGATGTGGTGCTGCTGATGTCGGTGAACCCCGGGTTTGGTGGCCAGTCCTTTATTCCGGGGACGCTGGACAAGCTGCGCGAAGCCAAAGCGAAAATTGCCGCCTCCGGCCGTAATATCCGGCTGGAAATCGACGGTGGCGTAAAGGCCGATAATATTGGCGAAATTGCCGCCGCCGGCGCCGATATGTTCGTAGCCGGTTCGGCCATTTTTAACGCCCCGGATTACAAAACCGTGATTGATAAAATGCGCGCGGAAATTGCTGCGGCGGTTAAGTGATGCTGTGGAGTCAGGCGCTGCAGGCGCACTTTGGTGCAGCCGGTCCGCAACTGTTGCTGCTGGATCTGGACGGTACCTTAATTGACAGCGTGCCTGACTTAACCACCGCCGTGGATGCCATGCTGGCCGGGCTGAAGCGGCCGCTGGCAGGGGCAGAAAACGTCAGCCACTGGATTGGTAACGGTGCCGATGCGTTAATCCGCCGGGCTTTGTGCCGCGGCGATGAAACCGCCGCCCAGGCCTTGCCGGCGGCTGACGTGCAACCGGCGCGGGCACTGTTCGATGTGGCTTATCTGCAGGCGCTGCATCAGGCCACCGGCGCTTATGCGGGGGTGGCGGAATTTCTGCACAACCTGCAGCAGGCAGGTGTGCCGATGGTGTTGATTACCAACAAACCGCGCTTGTTTACCTTGCCGTTGCTGGAATCGCTGGGCTGGCTGGAATTATTTGCGCTGGTCTTGTGTGCTGATGATCTGGCGGAAAAGAAACCCTCACCGCTGCCGTTATTGCACGCCTGTGCACAGCAACAGGTCGCGCCCGCGCAGGCGCTGATGATTGGTGATTCGCGTAATGATATGCAGGCCGCCCAAGCGGCCGGCATCGCCTGTGCGGCAGTAACCTATGGCTATAACCACGGCGCTGATATTGCCGATTCGGCTCCGGACTGGGTGGTGGATAATCTGCTGCAGTTGCTGGCCTGAGCGGGCCACTGACAGCCGGCCCGGTCGGGCCGGTTATGCACGGCCCAGATCCTGACGGATCAGCAGATTCTCCCAGGTAATCGCCACGTTGGTGGCGTACAGTTCCAGCAGTTGTTTATCCAGCGCTGAGGGCATCTGGTTGTAACGCACATAGAGCAGGTTTTCGCTGCCCCGCTGCGACGTGAAATAACCAATGTAATGGTCATCGTAATAATGGCTGCAGCGTTCCTGCATGGCCTTTTCAAACCCTTCCCGCACCAGCGGCGGAATGGCATCGAGGGATTGCAGGTCACTGAATTCCTGCAGCTCGCCGGTAGCCGCCAGTACCCGGAAACGGCGGCCATGCTGGTCATCCGGCGTTTCTATGCTGGAGCAATACAGCGCGCTTTGTTCCAGCCCCAGCAGGTTGGTGACCTGGCTTAATACCGCCGAGGCAAAGTGGTTAATGGCCCCACTGCTGAACACTTCGGCCGACGCCAGAATAACCCGTTCCAGACCATGCCGGTGTTCGTTCAGGGTGCAGATATCACGGTAACTGCGCAGCGTGGCGTACATCAGGGTATTGAGCTTGGTGGTGGTCAGCTCGGTTTTGTCTTTGTAGTCGTTAATGTCGTAGGTGCGGATCACTTCGTGTTCGGGCGCCTGACCGGGCTGGCCGGTACGCAGCACAATGCGGGTATAGCGGTTGCCCAGTTCTTCGCGGATATAGCGCACCACATTCAGGCCGGCGTGTTCGTCTTCCATCACCACATCGAGCAGGATCATGGCGATATCGCTGTTGGCTTCCATGATCTGCTGCGCTTCGGCACCGCTGTAGGCGCTGAGCAGCTCCAGCCGCCGGCCATCGAACTGAAAGCCCGCCAGCACCATACGGGTGATGCGGTGAACGTCGGGTTCGTCATCGGCAATCAGAATACGCCAGACCGCCGCCGGCACAGCAGTGGTGTGCTGATCGGGCTGGTCATCATCGGCAAACAGAAAATCATCAGACATAGCCGGCTCCATCGTTCCGTGTGGAAAACCAGTCTACCCCAGAGCGGGGCGTGGCAGGAATGCTGGCCAACCCGGCCGGTTTACAACCGTGCCGGTGCCGTCGGGCGGGTGCCGTAAACCACCATGGTTTTGCCTTTCACCGACACCAGCCCCTGTTCTTCCAGTTCTTTCAGTACGCGGCCGACCATCTCGCGGGAGCAGCCGACAATGCGGCCGATTTCCTGGCGGGTAATTTTAATCTGCATGCCGTCGGGGTGGGTCATGGCGTCGGGTTCGCGGCACAGTTCCAGCAAGGTTCCGGCCACGCGGCCGGTAACATCCAGAAACGCCAGGTCGCCGGCTTTGCGGGTGGTGCGGCTTAAGCGGGTGGCCATCTGCCGGAAAATATGGAACAGCAGGCTGGGCTCCAGTTTGACCAGTTCCTGGAACTTGGCGTAACTGATTTCAGCCACTTCGCATTCGGTTTTGGCTTTTACCCAGGCGGTGCGTTCTTTGTATTGCTCATCGAACAGCCCCATCTCACCGAAAAAATCACCGTCATTCAGATAGGCCATGATCATTTCACGGCCATCTTCGTCTTCGATAATGACCGACACCGAGCCTTTGATGAGGTAGTACAGAGTATCGCTTTCTTCGCCGGCATAGATCAGCGTGGCCCGGGCCGGATAACGGCGACGGTGGCAGTGGGACAAAAAGTCGTCCAGGTGCTGATGTTTGGAGGGTAAGCGGGGCAGGCTCATAATTCGGGCATCCGGTGCTGATAACGCAGTGATTATTACCGATTCAGGGGTTCAGGTGAACCGCTGTGCAAGCATAGTTTATGCCGGCGCGAATGGACAATTTTGGTCGTGGTTGAATTCACGCCACCCACCCCGCTGTGGTAATCTTCGCGGCTTTTAAGGCGCCGGAGGCACAAGCAACCATGAAAGCGACAGTAAAATGGGTCGATAACGCCATGTTTCTCGGCGAGTCAGGCAGTGGCCATGCAGTGGTCATGGACGGCCCCGCCGACCATGGTGGGCGCAATATGGGCATTCGGCCGATGGAAATGCTGTTGCTGGGCCTGGGTGGCTGCACCAGTTTTGATGTGATGAGCATTCTGCGCAAGCAGCGTCTGGATGTGCAGGATTGTGTGGCCGAAATTGAAGCCGAGCGCGCCGATGCGGTGCCCAGTGTGTTTACCAAAATCCATGTACATTTCCGGGTGACCGGGCGCAACCTGAAAGAAGCTGCCGTGGAGCGGGCGGTGAAGTTGTCCGCCGAAAAATACTGTTCGGCATCCATTATGCTGGAGCAGGGCGGGGTGGAAATTACCCACAGCTTCACAGTAACCGAATTTGAATAAGCCGGAGCAGGCGCTCCGTTAAGGTGAGGATAGGCTATTGAATAACAAGTTGCGGCTGCATGGCTTTAACAATCTGACTAAAACCCTGAGCTTCAATATTTACGACATCTGTTACACCAATACAGATAAAGAGCGGCAGGAATACATTGAGTACATCGACGAGCTGTATAACGCTGATCGTCTGACCAAAATTCTGACCGATGTAGTGGATATTATTGGCGCCAACATTCTGAATGTGGCCCGCCAGGACTATGATCCGCAGGGCGCCAGCGTCACCATTCTGGTGGCCGAGCACGAAGTGCCGCCCAGTGAAGATCTGATGCAGGAAAAACCCGGTCCGCTGCGCGATACCGTGGTGGCGCATCTGGATAAAAGCCACGTTACCGTACACACCTATCCGGAAAGCCATCCGCACGGTGGCATTTCCACCTTCCGCGCCGACATCGATGTGTCCACCTGCGGTCTGATTTCACCGCTGAAAGCACTGAACTACCTGATTCACAGCTTTGATTCTGACATCGTCACGGTGGATTACCGGGTGCGCGGCTTTACCCGCGATGTCGATGGTGTGAAGCATTACATCGACCACAAGATCAATTCCATTCAGAACTACCTGAGTGACGATACCCGTAACGCCTATCAGATGATTGACGTGAACGTGTATCAGGAAAATACCTTCCACACCAAAATGCTGCTGAAGGATTTTGAGCTGGATAACTACCTGTTCGGTGAAGGCGTAAAAACCATGGACGCTGCTGAGCGCGCCGCTGTGGAAGCCAAGCTGCGCAAAGAAATGCTGGAAATCTTCTACTCCCGCAATATGCCGTAAGGACTGTTCTGTGCCGGTTTTGATCCGTGGATTAATGCTGGCGCAGGCGCTGGCGCTGAGTGCGGCGCCGTTAATGGTGTTCGCCGGTGGCATCATCGGCGCGCAACTCCATCCCGATCCCCGTTTTGCCACTCTGCCGGTCGCCGCTATGGTGTCGGGTACCGCGCTGGCGGCGTTACCCGCTGCGCGTCTGGCGGCCCGGCTGGGCCGCAAAACCTTATTTTTACTGGGTATGTTGCTGGGCGCTGTCAGTGCGCTGGGTGCGGCGCTGGCTTTCAATGCCGGGCAGTTCTGGCTGTTTGTGGCCAGTGCGTTGCTGTTTGGGGCGGTGGCGGCGGTGGTGCAGCAGTTCCGCTTTGCCGCCATGGCGGCGGTGCCGGCGGCACAGGCACCGGTAGTCGCCTCGCAGTTATTGCTGGCGGGGCTGGTGTCGGCCTTTCTGGGGCCGGAGCTGACGCGGTTGGCGCAGTGGTTTCCGCAGCTGGGCTTTACCGCCAGTTTTATCGGGTTGTCCGGCTTGTTTGTGCTGGCCGGGCTGGTGCTGTGGCTGACCATGCCCGCTACGCCTGCGGTGGATACGCAACGGCTGGCCAGTGGCCGCTCGTGGCCGGAATTACTACAGCAGCGCGGCCTGCTGCTGGCGATGGCCGCCGGCGCCTGTGGTTACGGCGTAATGGCGTACATTATGACGGCCACCCCGTTAAGCATGACGCAGGGTATGGGCTTCAGTCTGGATGAGGCGCGCTGGGTGATTCAGTCACACATCGTTGCCATGTTTCTGCCGTCGTTAATCAGCGGTCGTCTGATCCGGCGTTTCGGTGGCTGGTGGATGATTGCGCTGGGGCTGGTGCTGATGCTGGTGTGTGTGCTGGTGGCCTGGTGGGATCAGACCTTTGTGCATTACTGGGCCGGGCTGGTGCTGCTGGGGCTGGCCTGGAATCTGTTATTTGTCGCCGGCACGGCGATGCTGGGGCAGTTTCACCAGCCGGAAGAAGCCAGCCGGGTACAGGGCGTGAATGATTTTCTGGTGTTTGGGGCACAGGCTTTTGCCGCCCTGGCGTCCGGTGCCGTGGTGTTGCTGTTTGGCTGGCATGGCCTGCTGCTGAGTGCTTTGCCGCTGCTGCTGTTGCTGGCGGTCATGCTGGTGCGGACGCCGCGTTCAGAAGTGGCTGCTGAGGTTAACGCGTAAGTACCAGCGTTCTTCCAGCTGCAGATAGCGCTGATCCTGTTCCCAGCGCACCGCCGGTGACGGGTTCAGGCTCAGGTTCAGGCCGGCTTGCCAGTGCTGCCAGTGCCGGCGCGTGTACAGATCCAGCTGCTGCAGCGATGAGCGTGTCTGCAGCTGAAGATTGCCCTGGGTGTCGCGCAGAAATTGTTCCGTATCGCCCTGCAAACGCCATAACAACCCATGTTGCCACTCCTTTTGCTGCCAGCTGGCCCCCAGCCGCAGTAAATATTCCGGCTGCCCGGGCAGGCGTTCGCGGCCGGGTAAGTCTTCATCGGTGCGGATTTCGGAATGGTAAAACGCTGCCCCGAATTCCAGCTTCAACCCGGCGCGTGGCAGATGCAGGCCACTTTCCAGCTCCGCCCCATAGACCCGCGCGCTGTCTTCTGTGTTCACCGGCTGAAATACCGTTACCGGGCCGCTGCCCGTGGTTTCCCGGCTGGCCTGCAGCACAATGGCATCGCGGATCAGGCGCTGAAACAAACGGATCTGATAACCGCTGTTGCGGTCGTTGCGGCTGCTGCTGTGCAGCCGTGGGTTGTGTTCGTAACTCAGGTCAAAGCTGCTGACCACTTCGGCCTGCAGGTCGTCATTACCGCGCCAGATCCGTTCATCCTGGCGGTATTCGTAGGGAATGCGGTCGGCAATTTCCGGCTGGCGGGTGCTCTGGCTGATGCTCAGGCGGATACGGTTGCGGCCACTCAGGTCATGCAGCCAGTGGAAGGACGGCAGCCAGTGGGTGTCGCTGAGCACTTCGGAGCGGCCACTGCCGGCGCGGTCATCGTGCTGCAGTTCGTAGGTATCCACCTGAAAGCCGGCTTCCAGCCGCGTATTGGCCGACAGGTGCCAGCGGTCGAGCAGAAAATAACTCAACCGGTATTCATCGTATCCGTAATCGTAAGGCAGATGGCTGCGTTCGTTATTGCTGCTGGCAATACCGCTGCCCTCGCTGTCGCTGCGGCGTTGCAGGTATTGGAGGCTGAGGCCGGTGCTCCACTGATGCTCGGAGCGGGTTTCGCGCAGCTGCCAGCCGGCGTGAAAGCGCTGATCCTGCACATTCTGTTGCTGGTTAAGGGCGGCGGGTTGCAGCAGGCGCAGGTCGCGTTGCTGGCGAAAACGTTCGTGCAGGAAAAACAACGACAGATGCCATTGTTCCCAGTTCAGCTGCATATCACCACCGAAGCGCTGGCTGCGCCGTGCCAGCATTTGCTGTTGGTCAATGGTGGTGCCGGCCGTGCTGGTCTGCAGGGCATTGAGCGGATAAAACCCCTGCCGCTGGTCTTCTTCGTCGGCGTCAATCTGCAGGGCGTAAAGCTGCACCGGGTGCCGTTCATTGAACAAACCGGCGTAGTTCAGCAGCAGGGTTTTCTGCTGTTCGCGGAAGTGCTGCCGGAAGTTGCCGCTGCTGCTGCCATCGCCACCGCTGCCACGCCATTGGCGTCGTTCCAGCCGGTGTTCGCCGGCTATCCGCAGGGCCTGGTCACCTTGTTCGTTCAGCCACTGGGTGGCGGCGCTTTCGCGGTTGCTCAGCAGTGGCCCGCCGAGGCTCAGTTGCAGGCCGCTGTGGGAATACGCATCGGCCAGAATCACGTTTATGGTGCCGCCACCGCCGCCACCGGTGTACAGGTCGGCGCGGCCGCTGCGGTCGATTTCAATGCGCTGCACCAGGCTGGCGGGAATCTGCCGGGTCAGCAGGCTGCTGTTGAGGCCGGTGCCGGTGACCGGCAGGCCATTGATCAGCAGGCTGAGGTAGCGCGTATCCACGCCGTGCAGCTGAATTTCTTCCAGCCCGTCGGCCTGCATGCCCAGCGTGACGCCGGGCAGGCGCTGTAACAGGTCATACAGGGTTTGCGGGTTGTACACCTGATAATCCGCGGCGGAGTACACCTCCTGCGGATAGGCGCGGTCGCCCTGAGTCTGGGGCATGGCGCTGGCGGCGGCAGATGCCAGCGTCAGAACCAGCGCCAGCAGCGCAGCGGTTAACGCGGGCCGGTCAGACACAGCAACTTGAATCCCTGTTGCTTCGCCATTAACTGCACCTCGCTGAACGACTCAGCGGCCCAGTCTTCATACGGCAGATGGGCGTTGGCGACCAGCCACAGCTGGCCATCGCGGGTTAAATGCGGGCCGGCGCTGGCGAACAGCTGGCGGGCAAAGGCATAGTCGGTTTCTTTGCCCTGATGAAAGGGCGGATTACTGAAAATATAATCATAGCGGCCGCTGATGCCGGCCAGCCCATCACTGGCGACCACCTCGGTTTCCAGCCCCAGCCGGGCACTGTTCAGGCGGGTGCTGTGCAGGGCAAAGGCGTCGATATCGGCCAGGGTTACCTGCAGCGCCGGTTGGCGGGCTTTCATGCTCAGGCCAATAACGCCGGAGCCACAGCCTAAATCGAGCAGCTTGCCATAAGCCGGGGCCGGCAGATGTTCCAACAGCACGGCGGTGCCGGTATCCAGTTTGCCGTGGCTGAAAACGCCGGGCAGGGTGAGGTAGGCCTGGTCACCAAAACGGAAGGATTGTGCGGTTTTCAGCCAGTTCAGCGGCGCCTGCGGCTGTAAGTGCAGCTGCCAGAGTACGCAATGGCGGGCGGAGTCGATTTTTTCTACCTGTTCACACAGGCCGGCTACGGCCTTGCCGATGCTTTTGCCGCCGGCATCGTTGGCACCCACCACCCAGCATTCGCGCGCTTCGGTAGCGGCCAGCTGCAACAGCGCCAGCGCCTGGGGTTTGGCTTTCGGCCACAGCAGAATCACCCGTTTCACGCCGTCCAGATCACGGCTTTCCGGCAGGGCAAAGCGTACCTGCGGTTCGGTTAACGGCTGGTGCTGTTGCACTGTTGGCCAGTCCCAGCTCAGCAGGCGGGCGCCGGAATTGCGCAGCAGGGCGGTCCAGCCGGCCGGTAAATCGGCTTCGGCGCCCAGAATCAGGGTGTGTTGATCGAGCAGCTGCGGGTGACGCAGCAGCATTTCATAGCGGTTGGCGCTCATTCTTCCAGGCTCAGCAGCATATCGCGGATGGTTAACGCTGCGTCGTGCAGATCGTCAGTTAGGTTGATCAGGCCGTGTTGCAATAACGCCCCCTGCAGGCGCGCCGGCTGACCGTAAACAAACAGCGGCAGGCTTTGTTCCTGAGTCAGGCGCTGCAGCTGGCCGAGCTGCATTTCGGTGGGGTTCTTGCCCAGTTGTACCAGCGCCGCCTGCCAGTGGCGGGTTTGCAGCAGTTCACCGATTTGTTGCGGCGTTAACAGGCCGCTGAACCACATGGGTTGCAGCCCCAGTTGTTGCAGCAGAGTGCCGAGCAGCAGTTGCTGAATATCGTCTTCCCAGGTGCAGTTCACCAGCAGTACCACCGGTCGCCCGCTGTCGCTGGCTTCGGCCTGTTCACTTAACCGCCAGGCCAGCCGGGCCTGCAGAAAGGCGGCGTAAAAACGCAGCCGCGCCATGCCCAGGGTCTGGGTGACGTTATCCTGCAAATGCCGGTACTGAGGTAAAAACAGAAAGCGCAGTGCTGCTTCCAGGGGAAAAAACTGGCTCACTTCCTGAAATAAAGCAGTCAGCTGCGGATTGTTGAAATCCTGTACAGCCTGATGCAGTTGTTCGCGGTAATGCTGCCATTGCGAGGGCTTGCCGCGGCTGCTGACCGGGGCGTCGGGCAGTTCTTCACCGTTGGCCAGCATGGCCTGGGCCTGCGAGATTGGGATGCCGCGATTGAGCAGGGCCACCACTTTACGGATCAGCAGAATGTCCTGCTCGGTATAGAGGCGGTGGCCTTTGGCCGTGCGTTTCGGGGTAATCAGCCCGTAACGGCGCTCCCAGGCACGCAGTGTAATGGCGTTAACACCGGTCTCGGCAGAGACAACACGGATCGGGTAATACGCCATCTGGGTATCGGAGTCTGGATGTGACATGACAGCGCTCGGGCCATTCGTTATACAAAGTTGTCCGGATTCTATAAGCAGTTATACATAAAGTAAAAAAAGCGGCAGAATCAGCAACAAATAACGCCCATCCTCTTGACCGCTGAGGGTCACGAACTTACCGTGAGCGGACTTTTACGGAGATAAGACAATGGTCACAGACCTGTACGATGAACAGGGTCCGATCAGCCTTGAGCTGCTGAAAAAAGCCGTGGATGCGTCCAACGATGGCATCGTCATTTCCGAACAGGAAGGTGACGACAATATCCTTATTTACGTTAATAAAGCCTTTGAGCGCTTAACCGGCTACAGCGCCGATGAAATTCTGTATCAGGATTGCCGCTTTCTGCAGGCCGGTGACCGTGATCAGGCCGGGCTGACCAATATCCGTGGCGCTATCAGCAAGGGCAACAGCTCGCGCGTGATTCTGCGTAATTACCGCAAAAACGGCAGTCTGTTCTGGAACGAGCTGAGCATTTCGCCTATTTATAATGAAGACGATCAGCTGACCTACTACATCGGTATTCAGAAAGACGTCACCGCGCAGGTGGAGCTGGAACAACGGGCGTTGCGCGCCGAAGCCGAACTGGCCGAGCTGAAAGCCAAACTGCAGTCCTGAGTGGCTGAACAGCAGACATAAAAAACGGGAGCCAGGCTCCCGTTTTTTATGGTCGCGTCCGACTGCTTATTTGGCAGCGGCCGCAGCTTTCACGATCAGGTCACGCGCTTCTTCGGCGTTGCCCCAACCCTGAACTTTTACCCACTTGCCTTTTTCGAGGTCTTTGTAGTTCTCGAAGAAGTGTTTGATCTGCTCGCGCAGCAGTTCCGGTACATCGTTGATGTCGTTTACATCGTTGTACAGCTGGGTCAGCTTCTGGTGCGGTACGGCCAGCAGTTTAGCGTCGCCACCGGCTTCGTCTTCCATGTGCAGCACGCCCACGGCGCGGGCACGGATAACCGAACCCGGCTGTACCGGATACGGAGTGATCACCAGTACGTCCAGCGGGTCACCGTCGTCGGCCAGCGTGTGCGGGATGTAGCCGTAGTTGGCCGGGTAGAACATCGGGGTAGCCATAAAACGGTCAACTAGCAGGCAGTCCATTTCTTTGTCGATTTCGTACTTGATCGGCGCGTGGTTGGCCGGGATTTCAATGGCCACGTAGAAATCGTGGGGCAGGTCTTTACCGGCCGGAATGGAGTTATAGCTCATCGGAGTTTCCTGAGTGAGTGGGTAATAAAATAGAATCGGCGGCGATTATAGCGGTGCGACGCGACGCTGTCAGTCTGCCATAAGTATAAAGCGGTTGTCGGCGTGCGCCGCTGCCCCTAGACTTTGCCCACTTTCAATTCTGTATGAAGCGATAATCATGCGCCGTAGTTTGCTGGCTTTTACCTTGCCGCTGTTGGCAGGTACTGTCTGTGCCCAGGATGTGCCGGATGACTTTCTGATTCAGGGAGATGATATCCCGGTGGTGCTGACCACCACCCGTCTGAAGCAGCCCCGCGCTGAGGTGCCGGCCAGTGTGACGGTTATTGAAGCGGAGCAGATCCGCAGCTGGGGTGCCCGTACCATCCCTGAGTTGCTGCGCTTTGTGCCGGGTATGGTGCTGGGACACAGCCAGAGTGAAAACTCTGACACGGTGGTGTACCACGCATCGGTACAGAACTTTATGCGCCGCATGCAGGTACAGGTGGATGGCCGCGCGGTGTACAAAGCGGCCATTGCGCAGGTGGGCTGGGATGATATTCCCATCGCCCTGGAAGATATTCAGCGCATCGAAATTACCCGTGGCCCCAGCTCGGCCACTTATGGTGCCAACGCCTTTATGGCGGTGATCAACATTATCAGCAAAGCACCGGAAGATACCCTGGGTACCCGGCTGCGTTACCGCGGTGGTAACCAGAGTGTGCAGGATGCCCTGATCAGCCATTCCGCCATGACCGGCAGCGGCAGTTACCGCCTGACCGGCGCCTACTATGCCGATGATGGTTTTGACGGCGAGTTTGCCGAAGACGGCGACGACCAGTGGAATGACGATAACCGCCAGCAGTTTATGTCGGGGGTGTATCAGACCTCGCTGACAGACCGTACCCACTGGCAGCTGCGCGCCGCGCTGAACAACAGCCATGCCGATATCGGTAACAAAGATCCGGGCTTATGGCAGAAGCGCGATACCGATTCAGTCTTTGTGCAAAGCAACCTGGAGTTTGATTTTTCGGCCAACCACCGGTCGCAGCTGCAGGTGTACTGGCAGCGCGAAGAGCGGGCGCAGCGGCAGTATGAATGTGTTGATACGATTTTGCTGGATCCGGCGTTGTTTGATCTGTACCGGTTAAATCCGCAGGGGACGCTGGCACTGATAGCCAATCCGTTTGATTCATCCGTTTTAAACACCAGTGCTGAAGCTGCTCTCTACAATCAGGTTCTTAGTAATGCCGGATTCCCGGATATGACCTTGCTTGGTATCAATCTGGACGACGAAACCTGTGGTACGGTCCCCACCAATATTGTCGATCAGCGTGTGGATATTGAATGGCAGGATACTGTGATCTGGAACGATACCCTGCGTACCGTATCCGGGATCAGCTATCGCCACGATCAGGCCGATTCAGAATCTTTATTCAAAGGCCAGCGCAGCAATAATCTGGTGCGCCTGTTCGGTAATGTGGAGTGGCGGCTGCAGCCCTGGTTGTTGCTGAACGCCGGTGCCATGTATGAGCAGGAAGATATTAACGAAGATGCTTTTTCACCGCGTCTGGCGCTGAACTGGCTGTTGTCACCGCAGCAGAGCGTGCGGGCGGTGTTTTCTCAGGCGGTGCGGTCACCGGATATGCTGGAGCAGCAGCCAGCCTGGACCTTAACGGCCTATAATCTGCGCTCACCCTCTACCGGGCTCACTGGTGCTGCATCCAACTATCTGGAGCTGACGGAAGGCACTTACTTCCTCAGCCATATTGCCGCTGACCGCGGTCTGGATCAGGAGCGTATTACCAGTATTGAGCTGGGCTATTACCACCTGCTGCCACAGTGGCGCGCCGAGCTGGATATCAAACTGTACCGTGATGAACTGCGCGATCTGACCTCCGGCTCGCTCAATTTTGAGACTCCGGACGTCACGTCCGACGACCGGATGGATATTCAGGGGGCGGAAATGCAGCTTAAGTGGCAGCCGCACCATTCTGACTGGTTGTGGCTGACCATGGCTTATACCGATGTCGAAGCCACCCGGTTGTCGGAAACCCGGATCAGCCCGGAAAAAACCCTGACCGCCAGCTGGCATCACCGCGGCGAAGGCTGGAATGCGACCTTGTCGTATCTGTGGCTGGACAGTTACGCCAACGGCGAGAATCTGTATCAGCGTTCTGAGCTCTATGTGCGCAAAGACTGGCAGGTGGGTCGCTATCAGTTCTGGACCGGCGTATTCTGGCAGCATCAGTTTGCACAGGAAGCCCTGGGGCATTACACCCAGCGCTATTCAACCCCGAACCTTTATTACCTGCAGGCAGGACTGGAGTTCTGACGCAATGAACCGCATGGATGCGCCGATACACCCCCCGCTGCGCTGGCTTATTCTGCTCTGGCTGCCATTCTGCTTATGGTCACAGCCGCTGCAGGCGCAGCTGGTCTTTGTTACTCACGAACCCTTACCACTGGTACAGGATCTGGCTAACCGTACCGCGGAACTGACCGGGCGTACCGTACAGGTACGCCTGCTGGCCGAGCAGCGGGCGCTGTCGCCACAGCAGTATCAGGCGGCTGTGCTGGTGGGGCCGCAGGCACTGGCGGGCTGGAACAACCGCAGTCTGCCGGCGGTAGCGGTGTTTGTCAGTCGCGCCGACGTGGCCGCCGCACAACCGGCGCCGGTCAGCGCCATTTATACCGAGCCGCCGTTATCCCGCCAACTGGCCCTGATCCGGTTGTTATTGGGTGAGGATGTACCAGTAGGTGTACTGTTGC
This sequence comes from Venatoribacter cucullus, assembly GCF_016132445.1. NCBI lineage: Bacteria > Pseudomonadati > Pseudomonadota > Gammaproteobacteria > Oceanospirillales > Oceanospirillaceae > Venatoribacter > Venatoribacter cucullus. The sequence continues at coordinate 550,459 of NZ_CP046056.1, forward strand.
AGGACCGCGCATTCTGGCCGGTCAGTGGCCTGGCCGGACTGGATCTGGCCGGTGCCGGCGTAACCCCTTATTACCTGAGTGATTACGACAGCCTGAACCATGCCCTGCTGGAATTGCTGCGCGAAAACCGGGCCTTGCTGGGGGTATACGATCCGCAGCTGTATAACGCCGCCAATATCAAAACCATTCTGATTTCCGCCTACCGGCGCAGTATTCCGTTGCTGGGGCCGGGCAGTGCGTATCTGCGCGCCGGCGCACTGGCCACCACCTACAGTGGTAATGCCGAAGTGGCACAGCGGTTGCACGAAATACTGAATGCCGGGCTGGCAGACGGCCTGTGGCCGGCCCCGGCTTACAACCCATATTTCCGGGTGGGTATTAACCCGCAGGTGGCGCGCTCGCTGAACCTGCTGGTGCCCGACAGTGACGAGCTGGAACGGCAATTACAAGGGCAGGAAAAACGCTGATACCGGGCTGGCCTGCTGGCCAGGCCCGGTTAAGGCAGGAAAAGCAAAAAGGCAGGATCAGGAGGCGTGGTAACGCACCACGGTATCCACTTCATCGGCTGAACCCATCACCACCGATACGCGCTGGTGAATGCTGGTGGGTTCCACATCCATAATGTCATCGTAAGCGGTAGAGGCTTTGCCACCGGCTTGCTCCACCAGCATGCTCATCGGGTTGCCTTCGTACATCAGACGCAGTTTGCCGGGTTTGTTCGGCTCGCGGCTGTCGTAGGGGTACATAAAAATACCGCCGCGGGTGAGGATGCGGTGAATCTCGGCCACCATCGAGGCAATCCAGCGCATATTGAAACGCTTGCCCAGCGGGCCTTCTTCGCCGCGCAGCAGGTCGCTCACGTATTTCTGCATTTCCGGCAGCCAGAAACGCTGGTTCGACATATTGATGGCGAATTCTTTGGTGGTGGCGGGAATTTTTACGCTTTCACGCTGCAGGTAGAACTCACCCACACGCGGGTCAAGGGTAAACATGTGCGTGCCATTGCCGGTGCTCAGCACCAGCAGGGTAGACGGGCCATACAGCACATAACCGGCGGCGATTTGTTCGCGGCCATGTTGCAGGTAGGTGGATTCGTGGGTCGGGTCGTCGCCGGGGTTTGACTGCAGAATGGAAAAGATGGTGCCGACGGTAACGTTCACGTCAATGTTGGACGAACCGTCCAGCGGGTCAAACAGCACCAGAAATTCACCGTCCGGGTTACAGGCCACCGGGTCGGCTTCTTCTTCGCTGGCCATGCCCTTCACCGGCTGCATGGTTTGCAGGCTGTATTTGATCAGGTCGTTGGCGATCACATCCATTTTTTTCTGGCGTTCGCCCTGAATGTTGTCCTGCTCGGCACTGCCCAGTACGCCGGCCAGTGACCCCAGCTGTACTTTGTAGGCGATGTCTTTACAGGCCACCATCAGGCCTTCAATCACCGACACCAGGGCCGGGTTATTACAGTGATGATCCAGAAAGGTGCGTAAACGCTGCATGTGGGGTCCCCGGCGTGGTTGGCATCGGATAAAAAGATGGCGCGCAGTTTACCCGAATCTGTAACGGATTTCAGTGCCGGTTGTGCGGATATTGCCGCCCAGCGGGGCGGATGCCGCAAAAGACCGATTCCTCCCTTGGGCCGCAGGGCGCTTATCAGTACACTAGCCGGCATTCTTTTCAGCCACGTTGCGGATTCAACAGAGTTTATGCGCCTGCACATTTTAGGTATTTGCGGTACGTTTATGGGCTCGCTGGCCCAGCTGGCCAAGCAGCAGGGCCACCGGGTTTCCGGCAGTGATGCCGGGGTTTATCCACCCATGAGTGACCAGCTGGAGGCCGCTGGTATCAGCCTCAGCGAAGGCTTTGACCCGGCCAATATTCCCGCTGATACCGAGCTGGTGATTATCGGCAACGCCCTGTCGCGCGGTAACCCATCGGTGGAATACGTGCTGGAACGCGGTATTCCCTATATGTCGGGGCCGCAATGGCTGGGACAGTTTGTGTTACAGGGGCGCTGGGTGCTGGCGGTGGCCGGCACCCACGGCAAAACCACCACCAGCAGCATGCTGGCCTGGATTCTGGAATACGCCGGTATGCAGCCAGGCTTCTTAATTGGCGGCGTGCCGCAGAACTTCAGCGTGTCGGCGCGCTTAGGCGGTTCACCGTTTTTTGTGATTGAAGCCGACGAATACGACACCGCCTTTTTCGATAAACGTTCCAAGTTTGTGCATTACCAGCCGCGCACACTGGTGCTGAACAATCTGGAATTTGACCACGCCGATATTTTCCCTGATCTGGCCGCCATTGAACGCCAGTTCCACCACCTGCTGCGCACCGTGCCGGCCAATGGCCAGATTATTCTGCCGGATAACGAAGCGGCGCTGGAGCGGGTGCTGACCATGGGTTGCTGGAGCCCGGTGCAGCGTTTTGGCCAGACGGCCGCGGCCGACTGGCAATGGCAGCTGGACAGTGCCGACGCTTCCGCCTTCCGCGTGCGCAGTGTGGATGGCCAGTACGATGTCCGGGTGGAATGGCAGCTGACCGGTTTGCACAACGTCAGTAACGCCGTAGCCGCGTTGGTGGCCGCCCGTCATGTCGGCGTAACACCTGAGATTGCCGCTGCCGCGTTAAGCCAATTTGCTTCGGTAAAGCGCCGCATGGAGCGGGTGGGTGAGCACGCTGGTATTCAGGTTTACGATGATTTTGCTCATCATCCGACCGCCATTGCCACCACGCTGGCAGGTGCCCGTGCCCGCCTGCTGAAAGAACAACCGCAGGGTCGTCTGCTGGCGGTGCTGGAACCGCGCTCCAACACTATGAAGCTGGGCGTACACAAAGCCGAACTGGCTGCCTCGGTGGACGCTGCCGACATCGCCTTCTGGTTTCAGCCCGACAATATTCAGTGGTCGCTGGCCGAAGTGGCGGCCGCCAGCCGCCAGCCAGGCCACAGCTTTACCGACCATGCGGCGTTAGTGTCGGCGGTACTGGCCGAAGCCCGTGCCGGTGACCGTATTGTGGTGATGTCGAACGGCAGTTTTGCCGGCATGCCGCGTAAACTGCTGGCCGCCTTACAGGAATCTGTGCATGAGTGAGCGTATTTGTGTCGCCATTACCGGCGCGTCCGGCAGCCCTTATGCGCTGCGCTTAATTGAGGTACTGCTGGCGGCGGGGCGGGCAGTGGATGTGATCGTTTCCAAAGCCGCGCAGCTGGTGGTGGCCACCGAAACGGCGCTGGCGTTGCCGGGCAATCCGCGCGCGCAGGCAGAAACCCTGCAGCGTTTGTTTCAGGTTGATGAACACCGCCTGCGGGTGTTTGGCCGGGAAGACTGGATGGCGCCCTGGGCTTCAGGTTCCGGCCAGCCGGGGCCGGTGGTGATCTGCCCCTGCAGCACCGGCACGCTGTCAGCCATTGCCTGCGGTGCCAGCAATAACCTTATTGAACGCGCCGCCGACGTGGCGCTGAAAGAACGCCGTAAGCTGATTCTGGTGCCGCGGGAAACGCCGTATTCCGAAATTCATCTGCAGAATATGCTCAGCCTTACCCGCATGGGCGCGGTGATACTGCCGGCCAGCCCGGGCTTTTATCACCAGCCGCAAAGCATGAATGATCTGGTCGATTTTGTGGTGGCCAGAATCCTGAATCAGCTGGGCGTTGAACAGCAATTAATGCCGGCCTGGGGCAAAGATGCCGCCGGCAGTGACGAATAATGAACACACTGGGGAACCTGTATGACTGAAGTACAAACGCACGACAAACCGGATTTAACCAAGTGGATTGGTCTGGGCTTTATTCTTGGCATCCTGGTCGCGGTGCTGGCGCTGGAATACTACGGTTTTATTCAGCACCCCAAGGCTGCCGATGCTGCGGTGGTGGAAGAATTCCGCCTGCTGGCGCTGAACACCAGTGAAGAAGTGAAAGTGTCGCCGAAACCGTCCGGTAAAGTGGCCTTCTGTGTGAATGGTTACTTACTGCTGCGCCCCGATAACGGCAAAGAAGTTGCCGGTGTGCTGGTGGACAGTAAAAACCGCGGCATTGCCTGTCAGGTGGATATTAACCGGCCGCTGCAAGGCAACTGATTCTTTGTCATAACCCGAATAATAATAATGAAAAAAACACCACGTTCCTTAGTCCGGGCCAGTCTCGGCGGCTTGTTGCTGCCGGCGCTGGCCATGGCGCAGCTGCCCGATACCGATGGTGACGGCATCGCCGATTACTTTGAAATGCAGCTGGGTTACGACTGGCAGAATAAAGCCTCGCGCCCGGCCGATCAGGACGGCGATGGCATTCCCGATATTTTTGATGATGATATCGATGGTGATGGCATCAGCAACCGGGATGAACAAGCGCAGGGCTACGATCCGCAGCAAGCCAGTCCGGACATTGATGGTGACGGTGTGCCCAATGCGCAGGATCTGTTCCCGCTTGATCCCAACGAATGGTCCGACCTCGATGGCGACGGTATTGGCGATAACGCTGACCCCGATGCCGACGGTGACGGCGTGCCCGATGTGCAGGAAATAGCCTTAGGGTTTAACCCGCTGAGCCGCGACTCGGTGCCGCCCGACCGTGACGGCGACGGTGTTCCCGATGCGTTCGACAGCGACCGCGATGGTGATGGCTTTGGTAACGCCATGGATATGTTCCCGGATGACCCGACGGAATGGTTTGATCTGGATGCCGATGGCGTGGGGGATAACCAGGATACGGATATCGACGGCGATGGCATCCGCAACGAACAGGAAACGGCGCTGGGGTTTGACCCTTACGACCGCTTCTCGGTGCCGCCGGATCTGGACGGTGACGGCATTCCCGATGCACTGGATGACGATATGGACGGCGATGGCGTGGCCAATGCGCAGGATGCTTTCCTGCTGGATGCCAGTGAATGGGCCGATATGGACGATGACGGCCGGGGCGATAACAGCGATGCCGATATCGACGGTGACGGCATCAGTAATGAGCATGAAACCGCGCTGGGCTTTGACCCGCGTGATCCCTTATCGAAACCCGCGGATCGGGATGGCGACGGCATTCCCGATGCGCTGGACGATGATATCGACGGCGATGGCGTACTGAATAAACAGGATGCTTTCCCTTATGACCGGCGTGAATGGGCCGATCTGGATGGCGATGGTGTGGGCGATAACAGCGACCCGGATACTGACGGTGACGGTATTGCCAATACGGATGAGCAGCAGCTGGGCTTTGACCCGCGCGACCCGTTGTCGGTACCGCCCGATCTGGATGGCGATGGTATTCCGGATGCGCTGGACGCCGATATCGACGGTGACGGCGTCGCCAATGGGCAGGATGCGTTTCCCCGTGATGCCACCGAATGGGCGGACCTGGATGGCGATGGCGTGGGTGACAACGCTGACCCGGACATCGACGGCGATGGTTTCAGCAATGCGCAGGAGCGCCGGGCAGGCAGTGACCCACGCAACCGCAACAGCTTTCCGGATGTCGAACCGCCGGTGCTGGACCTGGTGCAGTGGTCTGCCACCGAACCGGGCTGGCTGCAGGGTATGGCCTATGACGATGGCATGGGCTTGCGGGCCGTCTGGCTGCAGCACAGCAGTGGCCAGCGCTGCGACGGCGAACTGATCTACAGCGGCCATTTCCGCATTCAGTGCTCTGCGGCTCAGGGCGTGGTGGGCTGGACGTTAATGGCGGAAGATAAGGCCGGTAATACGGCGCGCCGGTCACTTAAGTAAGACACTGCGGGTTAAAACAAAAATGGCCGCCTGAACAGGCGGCCATTTTTTTATGCGGGGAGGAACGATTACAGACGGAATTTCTGCAGCAGGTTGCTGAGGTTTTCCGCCAGTCGTGCCAGTTCCTGGCTGGAGGCATTGGTCTGGTTGGCACCGGCTGAGGTCTGGAACGACAGGTCGCGGATGGCGACCAGGTTCTTGTCCACTTCGCGGGCCACCATAGCCTGTTCTTCTGCAGCGCTGGCAATATTCAGGTTTTGTTCGTTGATCTGGCCGATCAGTACCGTAATTTCAGCCAGGGCGCTGCCGAGGTGATTCGCCATGTCCAGGGTGTTGTTGGCCCATTCGTTACTGGTCTGCATATTGTGAACGGCGGAGTCGGTTTCACTCTGCACGCTGTTGATCATGCGTTCGATTTCTTTGGTGGATTCCTGGGTACGGTGGGCCAGGGCGCGTACTTCGTCGGCGACCACGGCAAAACCACGGCCAGACTCACCCGCGCGGGCGGCTTCGATGGCGGCGTTCAGGGCCAGCAGGTTGGTTTGTTCGGCAATGGCGCGGATAACATCCAGCACCTGACCAATGTCTTTGACGTTGTTGGCCAGCACCATAATGCCGTTGGTGGTTTTTTCGATTTCACCCACCAGTTTGCCGATGGTGTCGATGGTTTCTTCCAGTTTGCCCTGGCCCATGCGGGCTTTGGCATTGACCTGCTCGGAGTTGGACGAGGTGGTGCTGGCGCTGTTGGCAACTTCATCCACCGCCACGGTCAGTTCGTTCACTGCGGTGGCCGCCTGTTCCAGCTGCGTGCCCTGCTGATGCACGATTTCACTGGCGTCGTTGGTGACCACGCTCAGTTCTTCCGAGGTGGTGGCCAGCTGATGGGACGAGTCGGAAATATGGTTGATGGTTTCGCGCAGCTGGTCCTGCATCTGGTGCAGGGCGCGCATCATATCAGCGGCTTCGTCTTTACCCTGATCCTGAATCGGCTGGCTGAGGTCACCGGTGGCAACCCGCTGGGCCACTGTAACGGCTTTCTGCAGAGGGTTAACCACGCTGCGGCTGAACAGGGTGGCCAGTACGGCCACAGCCGCCAGGGCAACAATAATGGCGGCGTAAATGCTGAAGGACGCGCTGGCGCTGATGTCCTGGGCTTCAGTCACTGTACGTTTGGCCGACTCAGTTTCGAGAGCGGCCAGTTTGTTCAGACTGGCAGTAAGGCTGATGGACAGCGGGCCGACTTTATCTTCACGCAGCTGTTCAGCGGCTTCTGTTTCTCCGCGCTCCAGCATATCCAGCCATTCGACCAGAATACGGTCGTATTCCTGTTTGCCTTTATTAATTTCCTGCAGCAAGGCTTTGGCACTCTCACTCTTTACCAGTGCCTGCATACGGTCGGCTGCTTGCTGATAGCTGGCGGTGACTTCCTGTAAGCGCCGACGTGAGCGTTCTTTGCCGGCTTCGTTGGTCGCCACCACTAAACTTACGGCATGCAGACGGGTAAACAGAAAATCGCGGCGCATTTCGCCAACGTTGTTGACCTGCGGCAGGCGCTCAAGGCCCAGCTCTTCTGCGGCATGGCTGAGCGTATTCAGTTGCCCAACAGCAAATAAGCCCAGCAGCAGGGTGATCAGGCCCAGCAGACCAAAAAACAGCACAGAGCGTTGACCAATGCGGATATTACGCAACATGGCGGCATTCCTTTAAACAGTAGTAATCAGGGATAAGTGGCAATTGTAGACAGTGATGGAAAATTTGCCGGAGATATTTTCCCTATATCCGACCTTGTTAGTGGGAATAGGCTAGAATCAGCGCTTTTTACGGGGGTTCTTATGCTCAGTGCTTCATCATCTGATTTGATCCGCACCACCGAGTGCCGTCAGCTGCCGCAGGCTGGTGCCGTGGAAGTGCTGACGCTGGTGAATGGCACCGCGTTAGTCATTGCCGCTGACAGCCTCAGTCTGTACCGCAGCCCGCAGCAGGTGGGGGACCCATTGGGTAACGGGCTGGTGGCATCGGTGGCGGTGGCGCCATTGTTGATGCCCCGGCAAGAGCGTTTTGTGCAGGAGTATCGGGCCGGTTACGTCGGTCTGTGCGATGGCCGGGTGCTGCTGATCAGCCTTAACTTTGTGCAGCTGTTCGGCAGTAAAGAGGATGCGCTGCACAATCGTCATGAACAGGCCCGCCTGTCGCTGGCACATTGATTCCTTCCGCATTCGCCTTGGTTTTTCGCATTGGTTTGTTGCTGATCCGCATCGCGGTATGATGCGCGCCATATCGTTTCTTATGCGGAGTGCTGCGTGTCCATCAGCCGTTTTTACACCTATATCATTGGCGCCAACCGGCCGGTCGGGCATTTTCTCAGTCGTGCCCTGGCCGCCCAGGATCTGATGTACAAGGGCTTCGGGCTGGAAAGCCGAGAACGCATGACCGTGCTGGCGGCTGGCAAACCATTCTTTGTGCTGGTGCCGTCGCTGTTTCATCCGGACGATTACGCCCATCTGCCGTTCTGGCTGGAGCAGGCCGCCGAAGAAGATGTGCCGGTGGTGTTGTTATCGTCGCTGGCGGTGTTTCCGCCCCGGGCAGACAAGGGCTGGGCTGAACAGGAAGAAACCTTTGCCCATACCGCTCTGGCGGAAGACTTGCTGGCCATTGAAGCACTGACCCGGCAAAACCGTCGCCATCTTATTTTGCGTATTGGTCAGGGGTTTTCGCTGATGACTCAGGACTTTGCCAACCAGCTGCTGACGTTAATTCGTGAGCAGGCGCAGCCGGCGCTGGATATGCAGCGTAAGTTCAGCCCGACACCGGCCGATGATGTCGCTGACGTGATTATTGCCATGCTCAAACAGGCGTCCTGCACCGATGACTTATGGGGCACGTACCATTTTTGCGGGGTCGAGCCGGTCTCGTCCTATGCCTTTGCGGAGGCCTTGCTGGCGGAAGCCGGGCAATACGAGGATTTGGGGGCGGTGAAGCTGACGTCGCAGGAGGGCGGGGTGATGCCGGCCATCTGGGTGCCCAGTGGCGACGATACGCGGTTATTTTATACTTTTGGCATTAAGCCCAAGGCCTGGCGCAAAGGACTGAGCCGGTTAGTGCGGCGGTATTACCGGGCCGACGCCTGAACGGTACGATTACCGCAGTCTTGGTTCAGCCCAGGTTCAGCGCCGAAGATTCCTGATACAGACGCATAAGTTTGTCGGTGATGATGGTGCGGATGCCTTCCCGTTCCAGCGCTGACAGGTTGGGTAGTTCTTTCAGGCGCAGTCGGTTCAGGTGCAGACAGGGCATTTTGTCGTTGAATTCGCGCAAATCACCTTTCATTAAGACCGGCAGAAAAGGGTCGCTGCTGTTGGAGCGGCGCAGAATCTGGCGGATACCTTCCTGAAACGGAATCGGCACCGAACGCACGTTTTTGTCTTTGTGCGAAATCACCAGATACAGCCCCTGTTTACCGATCAGATTGCCGGGAATAACGTGCAGGCCGGTGGATTGCACGGCATCCGGGTTCAGATGACTGAAGGTGTCGTGAAAGGCGTAGGGGTCGGGCAGGATCACCAGCTGGCGGTTGGCTTCTTCGGGAAAGAAGATGCTGTAGTTGGTATACAGCTGACGCACGGTGGATGAAAACACGCAGAAACGGTTTTCAAACTGTTTCACAAAGGACAGGGCGCGCTGATGCTGATGGATCTTTTGCAGATCCCACACCAGATCCGAATTTTGCTGGGTTTGATTCAGTGCGTTCATAAGCCTGTCCTCTTGATACTCCCGGAAGCGGCGGTATGACCGCAACCCGTCGTGTTGGTTCGCTTGCATACTATGCAAAGCCGGGTGGTTTGCCAGTCGGGTTTCTGTACTGCGTCACAAACTGACAAAATTTGTCACCCATGGGCCCGACCGGGTGCGCCAGTGCTGTCTGCTACCGGCAGGGCATTCTGCCCGGTGGGGATTTCTGATGCTGGCAGTATGGGGGTGGGGCGGCCATCTGTCTGTGACCGGTAAGACAAGTCAACCGTTAACCGGTTGGCAGTTTTACATCTGTTAACAAAACCACCAGTTCGCTTAACAAACGCCAGGGATTTTCACCGCTGCCTTTGATAGCCTGATCAACCTTTTCCGCCTGTAATAAGGCTTGTTCCAGCTGTTGCTGGCTGAGTTTCTGCAGGGCTTTTTTGAACGGCGCCTGTTGCTTAGGCCAGATGCCCTGTTTGGTAAAGGCTTCGCTGAGTTGCTGGCCACTGAGGGGTTTTAACGCCAGCAGCTGGCGGATTTTCCGCAGCAATGCGCCCAGAATCATAATGGCTTCCACCCCTTCGGCCTGCAGGTGGTTAAGAATACGCACGGCTTCGGCCAGTTTGCCCAGCAGGCAGGCATCGGCCAGACCGAAGGCATCAAAGCGCGAGCTGTCGCCAATGGCTTGCTGTATCAGTTCTTCGCTGATGCTCTGGGTGCCGAGCAGGCGCAGTTTTTCAATTTCCTGCACGGCGGCCAGCAGGTTGCCTTCGGTTTGTTGCGCCAGCAATGCCAGCGCTGCCGGTTCGATCTGTAAGCCGGCCTGTTGCAGGCGGCGTTTCAGCCAGCCGGGAAAGTCATTGCGGTCAATCGGCCACAGCGGCAACCAGACGCCCTGTTTCTCCGCCGCCTTGACCCAGGCGGCCCGTTGCATGCTGGCATCCAGGCGCGGGCAGACGATTAACAGCAGGTTGTCAGGGTTGGGGTTGTTGATCAGTGCCAGCAGTGTGTCGCCCTTATCGGAGGGTTTGCCGTTGGGGATGCGGACTTCCAGAATGCGGCGGCTGGCAAACAGCGACATGGCGCTGGCCTCGTCGCGCAGGTGATTCCAGTCAAAACTGCCTTCGGCGTGAAACAGCTCGCGCTCGTCGATACCGGCTTTACGGGCCGCAGCGCGTATATCATCGCAGGCTTCCATAATCAGCAGCGGATCATCGCCGCTGACCAGATAGGCCGGGGCCAGCCCTTTACTGAGCGTGGCGCTGAGCTGATCCTGACGGATTTTCACGCACCGGCTCCGTTGGCGTCTGGGCTGTCGATGGGTGTGGCGCCGGGAGTGGCGCTGGTGTCGTCAGTCTGCATTTCGCTGTCGTAATTCAGCCGCTGCAGGCGGCGTAACAGCTGCCGCACCATGTCACGCTCCAGATCGGCGCGTTGCTGCTGTTCGGAGTTGGCGGTGCCCACTACGTTGCTGACGTCGTTGCTGAGGTAACGGCGGCCGCGCAGTTCAATTAAGACAAAACCATCGCGGTCGTTGCGTTGCAGGCGGGCTTCAAGGCGGCCGTTCAGTTCGTATTCGCCGATCTGACCGCTGCTGTTGATGGACAAGGTACGGCGTTCAATTTCCAGCGCACCCACCGTCAGTACCGCCTGGGCGTCGGCGGCTTCGTCAGCCAGCACCACATCGTTAAATTCCAGTTGCAGGCGCAGTTGCTGATTAAAGCTGTTACTGGCCTGGCTTTGCAGGTGCAGTACCCGGTACTCCGGTGGCAGCGGGGTTACGCCGCGCAGCTGCCAGCCGCAGCCGGCCAGCAGGGTAACAGTCAAAATCCAGGCAACAATACGCATAAACATCCCAATTTACATAGGCGCTTCAGAGCCCTGGCGCGGCCGGGGCCGCACCAGAGCGCCGCATCAGTTAGCGACAATATTCACCAGCTTACCCGGCACCACAATCACTTTGCGGATGGTCAGGCCTTCCAGGGTTTTCGCCACGGCTTCTTTAGCGGCGGTTTCCAGCGCGTCTTTGCTGATGTCGGCGGCCACTTCGACCTTACCGCGCAGCTTGCCGTTCACCTGTACCACCACTTCGATGGAGTCGCGCACCAGTGCGCTGTCATCCACCGCCGGCCATTGGGCATCCAGTACCAGCCCGGTGTTGCCAAAGGCTTCCCACAGTTGCTGGGCAATATGGGGAGCGATGGGCGACAGCATACGCACAATGGCATCCAGGCCTTCGGCCACTACGGCACGGCTGCCGGCGCTGGCTAAATCCAGTTTCTGCAGGGTGTTCAGCAGTTCCATTACGGCGGCAATGCCGGTGTTGAAGTTGTAACGGCGGCCGACGTCATCGCTGACTTTGCGGATGGTTTCGTGCACTTTGCGGCGCGCGTCTTTTTCGTCTTTGCTCAGATCCGCGGCGTTGCCACGGTCGGCCTGTTGCAGCAGTTCGTAGCTTAAGCGCCAGACGCGCTGCAGGAAGCGCTGGGCACCCTGCACGCCGGAATCGGACCATTCCAGGGTTTGCTCCGGCGGCGCGGCGAACATGGTGTACAGACGCACGGTGTCGGCGCCGTACTGGTCGATGGCTTCCTGCGGGTCGACACCGTTGTTTTTCGACTTCGACATTTTGCTCATGCCGGCAGCCTGCAGCGGCAGACCATCGCTGGTGCGTTTGGCACCGGTTACACGGCCTTTGTCGTCGCGCTCAACAGTGACTTCGGTGGGGTTAACCCACTCTTTGCCGCCGTGTTCGGTGCTGTAGTAGAAGGCTTCCGCCAGCACCATGCCCTGACACAGCAGGTTGTTGAACGGTTCGTTGCCCGGCACCAGGCCGGCATCGCGCAGCAGCTTGTGGAAGAAGCGCGCGTACAGCAGGTGCAGAATGGCGTGTTCAATACCGCCGATGTACTGGTCGACCGGCAGCCAGTAGTTGGCTTCTTCCGGGTTGACCATGTGCATATCGTCCTGCGGAGAGCAGTAACGGGCGTAATACCAGGACGACTCCATAAAGGTGTCGAAGGTGTCGGTTTCGCGGAATGCCGGCTCGCCGTTGTATTCGACGTTCTCAAATTCCGGGTTGTTTTTGATCGGTGAATTAACGCCGTCCATCACCACGTCGGTGGGCAGAATCACCGGCTGCAGGCTTTCCGGGGCGACGATGGTGTCACCGGCCTGGGTGCGGATCATCGGGATCGGCGCGCCCCAGTAACGCTGGCGGCTGACGCCCCAGTCGCGCAGGCGGTAGTTGGTTTTCACCTCGCCTTTACCGGCAGCCACCAGTTTGGCGGCGATGGCATCAAAGGCCTGGTCAAAGTTCAGGCCGTCGAACTCGCCGGAATTGATCAGGGTGCCTTTTTCGGTGTAGGCGGCTTTGCTCAGGTCGCATTCGTCACCATCGTTGGCGGCGATGACCTGCTGAATCTCAATGCCGTATTTCTGCGCAAATTCCCAGTCGCGCTGGTCGTGGGCTGGTACGGCCATTACCGCACCGGTACCGAATTCCATCAACACGAAGTTGGCAACCCAGACTGGTACGGCCTGGCCGGAGATTGGGTGAATGGCGGTAAAGCCGGTGGCCATGCCTTTTTTCTCGGCGGTGGCCAGGTCCGCTTCGGCGGTGCCGCTGCGGTTGCACTCGTCAATAAAGGCGGCCAGGGCCGGATTGTTGGAAGCGGCTTCTTTGGCCAGTGGGTGGCCGGCGGCCACGGCCACGTAGCTGACGCCCATAACGGTGTCGGGGCGGGTGGTGTAAATTTCCAGCCCGTCAGCGCGGCCCTGCAGGCCGAAGGTCATCTGCACGCCACGGGATTTACCGATCCAGTTGCGCTGCATGGCTTTCACCTGTTCCGGCCAGCCGTCGAGCTGGTCGAGGTCGTTCAGCAGTTCTTCGGCGTAATCGGTAATGCGGATAAACCACTGCGGAATTTCTTTGCGCTCAACGATGGAGTCGCAGCGCCAGCAGCAGCCGTCGATAACCTGTTCGTTGGCCAGGACGGTCTGGTCATTCGGACACCAGTTCACCGCTGAAACTTTTTTGTAGGCCAGGCCTTTGTCGATCAGCTTGGTAAAGAACCACTGTTCCCAGCGGTAGTATTCCGGCTGGCAGGTGGTTAATTCGCGGTTCCAGTCGTAGCCAAAGCCCAGCGATTTCAGCTGGTTTTTCATGTAGGCGATGTTTTCGATGGTCCACTTGGCGGGTGCCACTTTGTGCTTGATGGCAGCGTTTTCCGCCGGCAAGCCGAAGGCGTCCCAGCCCATCGGCTGCATAACGTTTTTGCCCTGCATACGCTGATAACGGGAAATCACATCACCGATGGTGTAGTTACGCACGTGCCCCATGTGTAGCCGGCCGCTTGGGTAAGGGAACATCGACAGGCAGTAGAATTTCTCTTTATTGCTGTCGATAACGGCTTTGAATACCTGATTTTCTTCCCAGCGTTGCTGTACGGAAGGCTCGATGTCGCGGGGGTTGTAGGTCTCTTGCATCATGGTGGTTTCGGTCTGTTCGCAGGGCCAGAATAAAGCCCGGAAGTGTACCCGAATGCGCCGGTAGCTCATAGGGGCAGGCGCTGGCGTGTCGGGTATAAGCCCTTTCTGAATGTGTGGGATAGGCCAATTAAGCCGCAGGCTGCTTGATGCAGGTCAGCATTTATCGCCAATAGTGGCGGCTCTGCACCTTTGGCCTATTGGCCTGTGGTCGCTGAGTGCGTATGTTTGCCGACCATTCCAATGTCGTACTAATAAAGTGGTAGATATGAAAAACATCATGGTGGCCGGGTTCGCCGTATTGTTGCTGTTAAGTGTGTCTGCACAGGCCGATGTCAACCGGATGCTGCAGGAAATGGCCGTTATTGAACGCAATACGGCGTTACTGCAGGCTGCGCTTAACGATGGTCAGGAGCGCGCCACCCTGTGTGTGCACTGTCACGGCAATGATGGCAACAGCAAGCGTGACTATATTCCCAACCTGGCGGCGCAGAACTCTGAGTATCTGTTAACCCAGTTTGAACATTTTGCCGACGGCACCCGCAGCGATTATGTGATGAGCAAGCTGGCCAAAGGCCTGTCAGAAAATGACCGCGTTGCCATTGCGCTGTTCTTTTCCAGCCAGACGGTAAAACCGCGTCAGCAACCGGAGGCCGACAGTGAGAAAGGCAAGGCGTTGTACGACAGCCTGTGTTTTGCCTGTCACGGTGTCAGCGGTCATGGCAGCAAACAGTACCCGCGTATTGCCGGCCAGCCTTATGAGTTTCTGGAAACCACGCTGATGAAATTCCTGAATAATGACCCGACGCGGCAGAACTCGCCGATGATGTCGGTGATCCGTAACCTGAACGCCCAGCAAATTAAGGAAGTGGCCGCGCACGTCGCCAATATGCCCTGAACCGGCCGCCTTTGTTACACTGGCGGCCCGCTGAATTATGCAGGCCGCCCGATGTCTTCTCTCCCTTCTGTTGGTACCGATCCCCGCTGGCAATTCTGGATTGACCGTGGCGGCACCTTCACCGATATCGTCGCCATAACCCCGGCCGGTGAACTGCTTACCCATAAACTGTTGTCAGAAAATCCGCAGCATTATGCCGATGCCGCAGTGGAAGGTATCCGGCAGTTGCAGGCGCGCTTCCCACAATTACCGGCGGACATTGCGGCGGTAAAAATGGGCACCACGGTGGCCACCAATGCGTTGCTGGAACGCAAGGGCGCGCGCACCCTGCTGTGCATTACCAAAGGCCTGCGCGATCAGCTGGCCATCGGCTATCAGACGCGGCCGGATATTTTTGCCTTATTTACTAAACAACCGGCGCCTTTGTACGAACAGGTGGTGGAAATACCCGAGCGCGTATTGGCCGATGGTACGGTCGGCTATCCGCTGGATGAAGAAGCGGTGCTGGTGCAGTTACTGGAAGCCCGCCGGCACGGGTTTGATAGTATTGCCGTGGTGCTGATGCACAGCTGGCAATACCCGCAGCACGAACAGCGCATTGGCGCTATCGCCGCCGGGCTGGGGTTTACGCAGATTTCTTTAAGTCACCGCATCAGTCCGTTAATTAAATTGGTACCGCGTGGCGACACCACCGTGGCCGATGCTTATTTATCGCCGGTATTACGCCGTTATGTGGAGCAGGTGCAGGCGGAATTACCCCCCACCAATCTGCAGTTTATGCAGTCGCACGGCGGCCTGTGTGCTGCTGCCGACTTTCACGGTAAAGACGCCATTTTATCCGGCCCGGCCGGTGGTGTGGTCGGCATGGTGCGCACTGCACAAGCCGATGGGTTTGCACAGTTAATTGGCTTCGATATGGGCGGCACCTCCACCGATGTCAGCCATTTTTCCGGAACTTATGAGCGCAGCACTTTAACCGAAGTGAATGGCGTTAAATTGCGCGTGCCGCTGATGAATATTCACACCGTGGCGGCCGGTGGCGGTTCCATTGTGCGCTTTGACGATGGGCGCTTGCAGGTGGGTCCGGAATCCGCCGGCAGCTATCCTGGCCCGGCCTGTTACCGCCACGGCGGGCCGCTGACCATTACCGACTGCAATGTGCTGCTGGGGCGTTTGCAGCCGGAGTATTTTCCGGCCCTGTTCGGGCCGCAGCAGAATCAGCCGTTGGATGTGCTGCGGGTACAGCAATTATTTGCCCAGCTGGCGGAGCAGGTGAACGAGCAAACCGGCATTTTGTATACCCCGGAGCAACTGGCGCAGGCCTTTATTACCATTGCGGTGGAAAATATGGCGGCGGCGGTGAAAAAAATCTCGGTGCAACGCGGCTACGATATCCGCGACTATGTGCTGAACGCCTTTGGCGGCGCCGGTGCTCAGCATGCCTGTGCGGTGGCGCAGGCGTTGGGTATACAGCAGGTGTATCTGCATCCATTGGCTGGTGTGTTATCGGCCTTTGGTATTGGTTTGGCGGAACAGCGCTGGCTTGGGGATGAAGCGGTATTACAGCCGTGCGACCAGCAGGTAAGCGCAGCCGCGAAGCAGGCGTTCGAGCGCTTGTCTCAGCGCGCCACGTTAGCGTCACCGGAACAGAGTATCCGCCGCGCCTGGCTGCGCTACGACGGCAGTGATACGCCGCTGTTGGTGGCTTATGCCGAGCCGGGGGACATGCTGGATGAATTTGCCACACAACACCGGCAACTCTTCGGCTTTGTGCACAGCGGTCGCCGCGTCTGGCTGGATGCCGTGCAACTGGAACTGGCACAGGGGCAAACGGCCCTGCCGGCGCTGGCATTGCCCGCGCAGAGTGGTGCGCCGCTGGGGCAGGTAAGCATGCTGGTGAATGGCAAGCCGCAGCCGGTCGCGGTCTGGCAGCGCGAGCAACTGGCCGCTGGTTTTTCTGCCACCGGCCCACTGTTATTAACCGATGCCAACAGCACCATTGTGGTGGATGCCGGTTGGCAGCTGCAGGTGCTGAACAGCGGGGCTTTGTTGCTGACCGATCAGCGTCAGGCCGCCGCAACCTCCGGTGTCGGAAATAACCCAAATAACCGCATAGAGAACACCACCGCCGATCCGGTGCAGCTGGAAATATTTAATCATTTGTTTATGTCCGTCGCTGAACAGATGGGACTGGTGCTGGAACAAACCGCCAGCAGCGTGAACATTAAAGAGCGGCTGGATTTTTCCTGCGCCTTATTCGACACCCAGGGTGAACTGATCGCCAATGCGCCGCATATTCCGGTGCATTTAGGCTCGATGAGTGAAAGCATTAAAGTGGTGATGCACGGCCAGCCAACGATGCATCCCGGCGATGCCTTTGTACTGAATACGCCCTATAACGGCGGTACCCATTTACCCGATGTGACGGTGGTAAAACCGGTATTTATTGCACCGTTTAAACCGGGCAATAGCGCCGATTTTTATGTCGCGGCCCGTGGTCATCATGCCGATATTGGCGGTATTACGCCCGGCTCGATGCCGGCTCACAGCCGTCATATTGAAGAAGAAGGTGTGCTGCTGGATAACCTGTTGCTGATGCGTGACGGTCAGCTGCAGCAGGCTGAAATCCGCCGCGTGTTGGCTTCCGCACGTTATCCGGCCCGCAATCCCGATCAGAATATGGCCGATTTAGCCGCACAGCTGGCCGCCTGCGAAAAAGGCGCGGCGGAATTACAACGCCTGTGTGCGCAGTACGGTTTAAATACGGTGCAGCTGCGTATGCAGCAGGTGCTGGATAATGCCGAATACACATTGCGTAATGCATTAAAACAATTACCCTCCGGGCAATTTTTCGCACAAATGGATGATGGCACGCAGTTTAAGGTACGCATTGATGTAGATGCCGAACGCGGTTCAGCGCTGGTGGATTTTACCGGTACCCATTACCGCCCCGATCAGCCGCAGCATCCGGGCAATTTTAATGCCCCGTCCTCGGTGGTCATGGCTGCGGTGTTGTACAGTTTTCGTGTGCTGGTGGCGCGGCCCATGCCCTTAAATGCCGGATTTTTCCGGCCGTTAACCGTCCGTATTCCGCCGGCTTCAATCATTGCGCCGCAATACCCGGCGGCCGTGGTGTCGGGCAATGTGGAAACCGCGCAATATCTGGTCGATGTCTTAATGGGCGCGCTGGGGTTAATGGCCGGTTCGCAGGGCACCAATAATAATTTCACCTTCGGTAATGAGCGTTACCAGTATTACGAAACTCTGTGCGGTGGTACCGGCGCCTGTGCGCAGGCCGATGGCGCCAGCGCATTGCACAGCCATATGACCAATTCGCGCTTAACCGATCCGGAAATTCTGGAGCAGCGTTTTCCGGTGGTGCTGGAGAAATTTCATATTCGTCGTGGTTCCGGCGGAACAGGCCAATTCAGTGGTGGCAATGGGGTCGAGCGGCATATCCGCTTTCTGGAACCCATGCGCGCCAATATTATCAGTGGCCGGCGCAGCGTTGCACCGCATGGGCTGGCGGGTGGCCAGGCCGGTTTGGCGGGAATAAATGCAGTCTTGCGTCATACCGGCACGCTGGAACGGTTAAGTGGTTGTGCTGATGTGGCCATGCAGGCTGGTGATGTGTTTTGCATTAACACACCCGGAGGCGGAGGTTTTGGTCCGGAAAATCCCGGATAAAAAATATGAATTGGTCATTTCCAGCCAGCTTGTCGGAAAATTTGTTGCCAGAATATGAAAAAATTACAAATTACTACCGTTATTTCTGCCGCTAACCCTTTTGGGGTACTAAACTGCCCGATTGTCATCCTGCGAAAAAACACTTATGCGGCGCAATCTTCCTGTTACCCAGACTGAACGGACGTTCCCGGCGGAACAGAAGCTTATTTCATCGACCGATCTGAAAGGCATTATCCGCCATTGTAACGATGACTTTGAAGCGGTGAGTGGGTATTCACGCGCCGAGTTGATTGGTCAGCCACACAATATTGTGCGCCACCCTGATATGCCACCGGCTGCCTACAAAAATATGTGGGAACACCTGAAAGCCGGGCGGCCGTGGATGGGTATTGTCAAAAACCGCTGTAAAAACGGTGATTATTATTGGGTGCATGCCTATGTAACGCCGGTTGCAGAAAATGGCGTGGTGGTGGGGTACGAATCGGTGCGGGTTAAACCCCATGCTTCGGATGTGGCGCGGGCTACCCGCCTGTATAACCGCCTGAACCGCGGCGGCAGCCTGAAATCCTGGCGTGATCTGCGCAGCCTGATTCCGCTGTTGTTCGGTTTACCGGTGCTGGGTGGTCTGGCGTTCCTGCTGAATGATCAGGTGTGGCCGGCTTTTATTCTGGCTTCTTTAAGCGGCCTGGGTTACGCCGCTTATGCGCTGCGCGAGCAAAACCGGATTCTGAAATCGCTGCTGAAAATGATGCCGAATGCCTTCTATGATCCGCTGGCGGCCAAGGTCTTCAGCTCGGATACCTTACTTCTGGGGCAGATCAAAACCGCGGTAATCAGTCAGCAACGGCATCTGGATACGGTGCTTACCCGTATCGAAGACGCGGCCAATATTGTTTACAAAGGTGCCGATCAGGGGTTGGTACAGGTGGAAAATACCCGCTCGGCGCTGGTCGGGCAGCAGACCGAGACAGAACAGGTGGCCACCGCCGTGCAGGAAATGTCGGCCACCATTAACGAAGTGGCCGACAGCGTACAGAATACCGCCAATCAGGCTGGCCATACCCGCGAATTGGCCGAAAGCGGCCGTGATGTGATTCATGCAACGCGCGAATCCATCGACCATCTGGCTCAAACCGTTAATGATATCCGCGCTGCGGTGAATGAACTGGCGGGCCAGACCAAAGCCATCGCCGGCTCGGCGCAGATCATCGAGCAGATTGCTGAACAAACCAATCTGCTGGCCCTGAACGCCGCCATCGAAGCCGCCCGCGCCGGTGAACATGGCCGGGGCTTTGCGGTGGTCGCCGATGAGGTACGCAACCTGGCTGGTCGTACCCGCCAGTCGACTGCTGATATCCATAATATTGTTGATGCGCTGATGCAGCGCAGCGAAGCTTCAGTGCAGGTGGCCGGTGCCGGTGCTAAAGCGGCTGAGGCGGGGCTGGAGCGGATGCAACAGGCTGAGCAAACACTGCACGACATTGCTGCTTCGGTTGGCAGCATTGCCGAAATGGCCTTGCAGATGGCGACTGCGGTGGAAGAGCAGGCACAGGTTTCAGAACAAATCAGTGATCAGGTGACCCGCATCTCCGGCTTGTCGGATGACAGTATGAGCAGCGGTCAGCAGTCGGCCACCGAAGTCCGCAATATCCGTCAGGTGGCAGAAGACCTGCACGATCTGGTGGTGCGTTTCCGCTGAGTCACCAGAAGGATGTGAATACAACAGATTTTTTGGGGTAGCCTGGCCGCTATGTCTGAGCACAACTGTCAGGTATTCCGGGCCTTATGCTACAATCGCCGCCATATTCGTTAACCCGCTGCGGAGACAACCTATGGACATCATGCAGGTCATCAAAGATCAGATCGAACAGAACGCCATTCTGCTGTACATGAAAGGTTCACCGAACCAGCCGATGTGCGGTTTTTCTGCCCGCACCGTGCAGGCGGTGATGGATTGTGGCCAGAAATTTGCTTACGTGGATGTATTGTCGAATCCGGACGTGCGTACCAATCTGCCGGTATACGCTAACTGGCCGACTTTCCCGCAGCTGTGGGTAAATGGTGAACTGGTTGGCGGTTGCGATATCGTCACCGAAATGCACGCCAAAGGTGAACTGAAGCCGCTGCTGGAACAGGCGGTTTCTGCCTGATCTTAAGCACCAGAAAAAACCCGCTGCGGCGGGTTTTTTTATGCCGGTCCGGCGCGCCCCGGGCGTTGAGTCCGGCGGCCGGTCGTGGTTCCATAGCGCGATGCTGGAATCTTATAACAACCCTGCCGGACACCCTGATGAACACCGAAACTGCTGAAGCAACGCTGCCGTCTGCCGACTCTGCGGTACTGAATGCGTTGTTGCAGATTAAAAGCCGCTGGCCGGAAGCGCCACACTGCGGGCTGAACCGTCAGGGGTTGCTGGCGGCGCCGCTGCAACAGGCGCAGATGCTGTGGCTGAATGCCCCGGCCGGCTATGGCAAAAGTGTGTTGCTGGCCGATTATGCGCGTTCACAACAACAGCAGGGGGTGCCGGTACTCTGGTGCCGTATTGATAGCCAGGATCAGCCGGCGGCGCAGTTTCTGCTGCACCTGCTGGAACTGGCCGCCCGCCACTGGCCCGCTATTGAACAGACGGCGCTGGCGCACTGGTATGAAACCGGTCGCCGTGGTCACGTGGATACCGAGCAGGTGTTGCTGCTGTGGCTGGAAGCCCTGCAGCAGGGGGCTGACCCTCTGCTGCTGTGTCTGGATGATGTGCATAACCTCAGTGATGACAGCAGCTGGCAATTACTGGTGCGCCTGCTGGAACTGTTGCCGGAGCGCGTCAGTGTGGTATTGGCCAGCCGTCACTTACCCGGCCCGCTGGGCCGTCTGCATTTACTGCCCCGGTTGCACTGGTTACCCGCCGCCACACTGGTTTTCAGCGATGACGATACCCAACGCTTGCTGCAGCAGCATGGCATTGCCCGTGCCGCGGAGCTGGTGATGCCGTTAAGCCGCCGTCTGCAGGGCTGGCCGGCCGGTCTGGCCATCTGGCTGGCCTGTTATCGTGCTGCCGGCCAGCCGGCGGAACCGCCGGCCTCGCTGGGCGCTGCCGAAGCCGGTGATTATCTGCAGGGTGAAGTATTACAGCAGCAGTCAGAGGCGCTGCAGAACTTTATCGGGCTGGTAGCGGTGCTGGGCACCTTTAATGAAACCCTGTTGCGCCATTGTTGCGGCAATGACCAGTATCACCAGCTGTTGCAGCAGGCATTGCAGCAAAACTTATTTATAACGCCGTTAACCACCGTGCCGGGCTGGTTTCAGGTGCATCCGCTGATGGCTGGTTTACTGGCGGTGCGGCTGCCCGAATCGCAGCGTCTGCAACTGCACCGGCAGGCATTCAGCTGGCTCAGTCAGCACCGGCAACCGGTGGCAGCGTTGCAGCATGCGCTGGCAGCGGGTATGGGCGAAGAAGTGCAGGAATGGGTGGGGCGCGAAGCGGAACAGATTCTGGCTAATCTGGATATTGCCGGGCTGCTGCACTGGTTTGAACAGCTGGGGCCGGAATTACTGCAGCAGTCGCCACGCCTGATGGCCATTGCCTGCTGGGCCTTGTTACTGACGCAACAGCGTGAGCAGGCCCGTTCGTTACTGCAGTCATTATTACAGCGCGATTATGTGCAGGCCTTTGAGGCCGATGCCCTGCAGGGCTATCTGGCCCGGCTGGATGGTGATCTGGACGGCTCGGCGCTGTTGTGCCGGCGCGCACTGGAAGCCTTACCGCCGGCCCGCTTTGCTTTGCGCATTCTGATGAGTTCAACGCTGGCGCATTTGCAGCTGGCCCGGCAGGACACCGAAGATGCCCGCCACTGGAACCGCCTGACCCAGGATCTGGCGCGCCAGTATCAGGCGCCGGCGCTGGAAGCGCTGAGCCTGTTTGATTACGCCCGTATTGAACTGAACCGTGGCCATATCAGCCGCAGCAGCGCCATTATTGAACGTGGCCTGCAGTTGCTGGACGGTACATCGGAACACGCCGACCGCCTGCCGCGGGCGCGTTTGCTGCTGTATCGGGCGGTGTTGCTGTGGCTGACCGGCGACAGCGATGCGCGCCTGGAAGATGCCCTGCGCCAGGGCATTGCCGTCAGCACCGAGCTGCGAGATGTCAGCGTTTGTTACGGTTACGGCGTGGAAGCTATGCGTTGTGCCGCCCGGCAGGATTTTACCGCGGCGCTGGGGGCACTGGATGCGGCCGAGCGTCTGATGCAGCGCTGGCAGGTCGAGCGCAGTACCTATGAGTGGCTGGCGTTGGTGAAAGTGAATATCTGGATCACCCAGGGCAAGCTGGTACGCGCCCAGCAGGGGCTGGATCAGCTGCTGCGTGGCCGCACCTTTCTGGCGTTACCACGCCCGGAATTATTTCCCATGCAACCGGGCTTTGCGTTGCTGACCCAGGCGCGGCTGTGGCTGCATAACGGTCAGGTCAATGACTGTCTGGCGTTACTGGAACAGACCCTGCGCCAGCGTACCAATCCATTGATCAGTCTGGTGCTTGGGCTGTTGCGCAGTGCGGCGTTACGGCTGCAGCAGCCCGGGGCGGATGCGCAGCAGGTTTTCAGCCAGGCGCTGCGCAGTCTGCAACGGGAAGGGCTGGCGCTGAGCCTGCCCGATTGGCTGCCGGGCCTGAGTGATGGCAGCGTCAGCCTGGACAGTGGACGCGGCCTGGCGCTGTCAGCCAATCTCAGTGAACGCGAACTGGAGGTGCTGCGCAAAATTGCCCAGGGCTTA
The DNA here is from genome assembly GCF_016132445.1 of Venatoribacter cucullus. Lineage (NCBI taxonomy): Bacteria > Pseudomonadati > Pseudomonadota > Gammaproteobacteria > Oceanospirillales > Oceanospirillaceae > Venatoribacter > Venatoribacter cucullus. Next base: position 573,741 of record NZ_CP046056.1, read on the forward strand.
TCCAACCAGGATATTGCCGACCAGCTGTTTATTTCGTTGCACACGGTGAAAACCCATGCCCGCAAAATCAACGTAAAGCTGGGCGCCCGCAGCCGTACGCAGGCGTTGCACCGGGCGCAGGAGCTTAATCTGCTTTAGGCAGGGCGGCTGGTTTGTCGCTGTCCAGCACTTCCCACGGCGGATTGGGGCGGATGCTTTCAATCACAAAATCAACAAAGCTGCGCACCTTGGCCGACAGATGCCGGTTGCTGGGGTACAGGGCGTGAATCGGGCTGGCTTCAAAGGGCCAGTCGGGCAGCACCGGAATCAGATTACCGGCCCGTACCGCCGGGGCGGCAATCAGCATCGGCAGTGGCGCAATACCGGCACCGGCCAGGGTTAAGGAATACAGACTGGCAAAGTCGTTTACCTGCAGCCGTGCTTTTACTTGAATGGATACTTCCTGCTCATCCGGTCCGGCCATATGCCACTGTGGCCACTGGCTGGCGGTAATCAGGCTGTGATTACTGAGTTCATCCGGGTGACTGGGGGCGGCTTTACGCCGCAGGTATTCGGGGCTGGCGCACAGCATGCCGCGCACATCACCGAGATAACGGCCGATCAGTGAGGAGTCTTCCAGCTGGCCGATCCGGAAGGCGATATCGATACCGTCCTGCACCAGATCCAGACGTTGATCCGACAGCACCAGGTCAACGTTTACCTGCGGATGCAGTTCCATAAACTCGGCGATCAGGGCGGATAACACGGTGGAACCAAACAGCACCGGCGCGGTAATACGCAGGGTACCGGTGGGCGTGCTCTGCATCTGGGTAACGGCGATATTGGCTTCTTCAATTTCGCTGAGAATGCGCGCGCAGTGGTTGTAGTAAGCATTGCCGGTATCGGTCAGGCGCAGGCTGCGGGTGGTGCGCTGAATTAAGCGCACGCCTAAGCGTTCTTCCAGCTGGGTGATTTTGCGGCTGACGGTGGATTTCGGCAGGCCCAGATTGCGGGCGGCCCCGGTAAAGCTGCCGGCATCCACCACGTGGGCAAAAATAGCCATTTCATTCAGGTCAAATTCTTCACGCTTTCCGATCAGCATAGCGGGGTTCCCCAGTCAGATTCCCCCGCTTAATGGGGGCAATGGCGTTATTTTAAAGTTCCAGATGGAACAATTCAGTAATTTTTTTCGCGATTAACGTCGCTGCAGGATGAATTACAACCTGACTTTAATACCGAAGGACACAATAGTGGGCAGATCGTTTACGTCTTTTCTGGTGCTGTAATCCGCGCCTTCGTATTGATAACCGGTGACGTTTTTACGGGCATAGACGTTAAGAATTTCGGCGTAGAAATCCAGCTCTCGGCCATTTTTCAGCCGGAAAGTGCGGTCGGCGCGCAGGTCGAGTTTGTGGTAAACGGGCAGGCGTTCAGAGTTCAGGCTGCCATAAACCGGAGTGTATAAATCGTTGCTGTCCGGACCAGTAACATCCGCCAGTGGTGTAATCAGCTGGCCGCTTTGCAGCCGCCATTTAAAGCCTACATCCCAGTGCTGGTTCAGTTGCCAGTTAGCCACCGCATTAATAATAAGCGGTTGGTCATAGTTATAACTGAATTCTTCACCGGTCAGTGTATTGGTGCGGAAGGTGCGCGAATAAGCCACCGATAACCAGCCGTACCAGCGGTCGCTGAGGTTTTTATTCAGGAAAAACTCCAGTCCCCAGGTTTTACCTTCGGCATCGTTGGTGTAGGTGGGTAATGCGTTGTATTCGGCTTCGGTCAGGGTCGGGTAGCTGCTGTCTTTGGCCGGACGCGACACAATCAGGTTATCCAGTTGTTTATAGTACAGCTGAATTTTCCACAGCAGGTCATCCCGCAGCTGTTGCTCCAGCCCTAACTCAAAATGCCGGGCGGTGGGTTGTTGCAGGTCTTCGTTACCAAAGGGCGCAATATACTGACCGAAATTATCCGGCAAAATGTGGTGGTCGCCGTAAGCGGCGTTAAACCACCATTGGTCGCGGAACTGCCAGCGGCTGCGCAGGCGCGGTTCAACAAAGGATTCGCTGGTGTAATCATCGTAAGACAGTGCCAGGGCCGGGGTTAACGTCCAGTTTTGGGTTACCTGCCAGATATCGGCAATATGAGCATCGTATTCGTTAATAACGGGTTCGCCGCTGCCGGTTAATGCTTCAGTACCATCGACAAGGCGGCAGTCGGTGCGGAATTCATCACAGGGCGGGCCGGAAAAGCGGCCGGCGTAATCAATATTTTTCTGCGTATATTCCACGCCCCATTGCAGCTCATGGGAAAAACTTAACGGCTGGTTAAACTGGCTGCGCAGATTAAAGTCGTTGACTTTGACATCGACAAAATTGGCATTGCCAATGGTGAACGCAAACTTCTGCTCCATGTGCGACAAACCAATTTTATGACTCATGCCGCTGGCATAAATCTTTTCCCAAAGTAAGCCCTGGGTATTAAAAAAGGCTTCAAAATTCAGCCCGCCGGATAAGCCCGGGTCCTGCAGTACGGCATCGGAATCCTCAGCAAATAACAAACCGGCTTTATCGCGGGAGCCCAGTATCTGAATGGCGACCTGTTCGGTGTCACTGAGGCGGAATTCGTACTTACCCTGGTAATCGTAGTATTCCGGTACAGTGGTGAATTCAAAATCTTCGTCATCGAGGAAGTTTTCGATGTAATACTGAAATAAACTCTGGCGGGCACCGAAATAAAAACTCTGGTTTTCGTTGACCGGCTGCTCGTAAAAGAAACCGGCTTTTAACAGGCTGGCATCAATAATAATCTGCCGGCGGTCGTAATACGGCGAGCGCGATGTGGCGTCGATCACGGCGCCGGTGGCATTGTTGTATTGGGGGGAAAAGGCCGCCAGTTCGAGGCGAAAATCTTCCAGCACGTTGTCACTGATAATGCTGGAGGAATCGCTGTGAAAAATATACCCGACCGGCAGGAAATCCACGTAGTAGGCGTTGTCGTTGGGTGATGAACCACGCACGGCAGGCTCTGACCCCATGCCGTTGGTAAAAGTAACACCGGGCAGGCTGCCAATAGCGCGTAATGGGTCGTAACCGGCACCGGGAACGCGCAGCAGTTTTTTGGTGGAAATTTCCGCCAGCGGTTCCTGCTGACCACTGATCTGAACCGTATCCAGTTGCAGCGCCGCCTCAGCCGGTGCAGCGGTTGTTGCGCCCGGTGCTGCGGTTGTTGCCTCCGGGCTGGTTTCTGCGGCGGCGGCCGGAATACCGGCCAGCAATAAAAACCCCAGGCGCTGCAATCTGTTCATGGCGTAATCCTTGTCCGGTTGTTCTTAATGTCAGTTTTCAGGGTTGGGCGTAGCCTGGTCGTGATACTGGTACTGAATAACGGCTTTAAAGGTGGTGCCGTTGTCGTCCTGAATATTGGTTAAGCCTTTATAGCGCAACAGTCGCTGGCTGGTTTTATCGTAGGTCAGTTCAATCGGGTCCAGCAGCCAGGCCAGCAGGCGTGAACTTAAGCGCATGGACAATACCAGTTCATTATTGTCGCTGGCCTGAGGTTCCAGCCGAAAGCGGATCAGATCCTGACGGGCGGCAGAAGCAAAATGAAAATCCACCCGTTTGCCTTGCTGCAGGGCCTGCCAGTGCTGGCGCACAAAATCATCAAAGCCGGCATCAATGATTAAATCATCCGGCAGGTTGCGGAAGGTTTTACGGCTGCTGTTGCCCTGCTCGGTCAGGCTCAGGGTCAGTTCATTACCCTGAAATACAGCCTGTTCGCGGTACTCTTTGCGGGCATCGGTGAGGGTAAATTCCGGAGTGGCGGCATTCTCGCCGTAGCGGTTGGTTTTTGTCGCCAGCAGGCGGCCATTGGCGTCGTGATATTCCACCTCGCGGCTGACCGGGCGCTGGTTTTGCAGCGTCAGACGATGACTTTCCCGGTACAGCACCAGGCTGCTGTCGTTTATATCACGGGCGGTGCCGGTGTATTCCAGCACTTCGGTCGTGGCAGCGCTGACCGGCAGCCCCTGTAACAGCGCCGGCAGCATCAGCAGGCCGAATATTTTATTCATGACTTCTCCGCTTTTACGGTGATGGGGCGCAGCCGTGCCATGGAAAACATCAGCATGGCCCAGCCAATACCAATCATGATTAAGGCCGCCGGCGCGGCGTCAACGGCACCGAGTAAATCTCCGGCGTAATAGCTCCAGGGCGCTGCCGTCAGGCCCAGCAGCACCGCCAGCCAGGGTTTGCGCAGCAGCCAGTCGAGTGAATGACGCAGGGTGCAGGCAAAGGCCAGCCACAGCAGCATCAGCCACAGGGGGATCAGCGCCGAGCTGTGGCCGGGAAAGCTGAGCAGACCGGCTTTATACAGCGCGGTATCAAACAGCACGCCGGTAATGGCAAAGGCGGCAAGCAGCATCGGTTCACCAGGTTTCAGCACTTGCCAGTGCCAGACAAAAAATGCCGCACAGACCGGAATGGCCCAGCTGTTGCCGCCCACCACACAGGCGATCCAGCACAGCTGAAATCCAATTACATTAATAGGCAGGGCCAATTTCTGCATGGGTTACTCCATCGCGCCCAGTAAAGGCTCGCGCCGGTTCTGGGGCTTGGCAAAAATAACCTGCACATCGCCGATAACGCGCTCGGCAAAACCGCCTTCGCAATAGGCAAAATAAAAGTCCCACAGGCGGATAAAGGTATCGTCATAACCCAGGGCTTTGATTTTTTCCTGGTTGTGCAGGAAGCGTTCGCGCCAGGCCGCTAATGTACGGGCGTAGTGCGGGGTAATGTCTTCCAGATGGATCATTTTCATATCGCTGGCACGGGCAAACGACTGGCTGATGGCGGTCACGCAGGGAATAAAGCTGCCGGGGAAAATATAACGCTTAATAAAATCCACTTCGGTTTTGGCCTGCTCGTAACGCTGGTCATCAATGGTAATGGCCTGCAACAGGGCAATGCCATCGTCTTTTAATAAACGGCTGATGGTGGCGGTGTAGGTGTCCAGAAACTGGTGGCCAACGGCTTCGATCATTTCAATGGAAACCAGTTTGTCGTACTGGCCTTCCAGCAGACGGTAATCTTGTTTCAACAGGGTAATTTTATCCTGCAGGCCTTCTTCTTTAACCCGGCGTTCGGCCCAGGCGTACTGCTCTTCGGAAATGGTGGTGGTGGTCACCCGGCAGCCATAATATTTGGCCGCATGAATGGCCATGCTGCCCCAGCCGGTACCAATTTCCAGCAGATGGTCGTCGGCATGCAGGCGCAGTTTCTGGCAGATGCGATCCAGTTTGTACAGGGAGGCTTCTTCCATGCTGGCGGAGGCCGACGGAAAAATACCACTGGAATACATCATGGTGGGGTCGAGAAATAATTCGAACATATCGTTACCCAGGTCGTAATGGGCGGCGATATTGCGGCGCGAGCCTTTTTCGGTGTTGCGGTTCAGGTAGTGGAACCCCTGCAAAAACAGTTTGCCGATATTGGCCAGACCACCATCAATGTTATCAACCACATCTTTGTTGCGCGCCAGTACGCGGATCAGCAACGGTAAATCCGGGCTGCTCCAGTCACCGGTCATATAGGATTCACCGGCGCCCACACTGCCGCTGAGGGCGATGTTGCGATAGGCCTCGCTGTCGTGAATAACGATGCGGGCGGTAAAGCTGGTGGCATCGGTCTGACCAAATGCCTGTACTTCATTGCCTTCCTGCACCTGTACACAGCCAGTGTGCAGTTTTTCCAGCGTGCGGAATAAAGCGGAACGGCAGATTTTATCCAGCCAATGCATGGCCGGCAGGGTTGCGCTGATGGTTTTCATTGCTGGTGCTCCTTGCCCGGTCGGGCGGGGACGGAAATTTTGTTATGGGTTGAGTAAGGCCGGTGCGGACTGGCATGGCCTGGGTGGTCATAAAACGGCGAACGTTTCAGCCACAATTTCAGAGCATTCCAGTAAATGCCCCAGACAACTTTGAACGTCATAAAGGGGTATTGCCACAACACGCGGGTCATATTGGCGCGGGTAAAAGGCAGGCGGTCTAATACCAGGGTGGCGTCGAAATCTTTGCGGTTATTTTCGTTCTGGTTCAGCGTATCCATGTGTATCCGCAGCTGCTCTGCGGGTTGCTGAATAACCCAGTGATAATTCATGGCCAGCGGATTAAAGGGCGACACATGAAAGTGTTTGCTGAAGGCGTATTCGTAAGCCTTGCCGGCAGCCAGCTGCAGCGTGCGCTGCGGCCTTACCGCGGGTGCCGGCAGCGGCTGACCGGTATGGCTGCTTAAGGTGTAATGAAAACGTTCATCCCAGGGGGTGTTGGTAATTTCCGCCAGAATACCGGCCAGTGAACCATCGGCGCGGTAGCCATAATAAAAACTGACCGGGTTTACCACATAACCGAAATAGCGCAGGTTGGTGAGCAGTTCTACCCGCACCACGGTTTCTTCTAATTCTGCCGCAAAGGCGTTAACCACTGCCTGTTTTAACTGCGCCGCCGTTTCCTGCTGCGCCTGCTGGCCGGCAAAATAATCACTGCGGCGGAATTGCGCCCAGGACAACCAGCCCGGGCGACTGCGCCACAGCGGATGCAACTGCATAACCGCATCGGTTTCATCCAGATCGAGCAGCACCATATACACCCGGTATTGCAGAGTGTTCTGTACCGGCGCAAAACGGCGGTGCCGTAACGTGCCGGTATAGAGAGCGCTGTGGCGGATGGTCACAGCGCGACTCCCAGCGCTTCAGTAACCCGCAGGGCGCTGCGCACACCGTCTTCATGGAAACCGTTAAACCAGTAAGCGCCACAGAAATGACTGCGGTTGTGGCCGCTGATATCGCCATGACGCTGCTGCGCTGCCACGCCTTCCAGGGTAAAGACCGGATGGGCGTAGTTAAAACGACGGATGACTTTGCTGTCGTCAATATCCATGGATTTATTCAGGGTGACGCAGAAATCCACCGGTGCGTCGTCAAAGTTCTGCAGACGGTTCATGTAATAGGTGACCGCGACCGTGTCCTGAGCTTTATTGCCGATGTGGTAATTCCAGCTAGCCCAGGCTTTTTTGCGTTGCGGTAAGATCGAGCTGTCGGTATGCAGAACCACGTCGTTATCCTGATACGGAATAGCCCCCAGAATGGCCTGCTCAGCCGTTGTTGGGTGCGCCAGCATGGCCAGTGCCTGATCGCTGTGGCAGGCAAAAATGACCTGGCTGTACTGTTCGGCGCCGCGGGCGGAATACAGCGTGACATGGTCGGCGCTGCGTTCAACCCGGTTAACAGCGGTGTTCAGATAAATCTGGCTGATGGGCAGATCTTGCTGCATACGTTCCACATAAGAGCGGGAACCACGGCTGACCACCCGCCATTGCGGCCGGTCGTCCACACTCAGCATGCCGTGGTTATTAAAAAACTGCAGAAAGAAATACAGCGGAAAATCCATCATCATGGCTTCGCTGGCTGACCAGATGGCCGCGCCCATGGGAATAATGTAGTAGCGGCGGAAATAATCGCTGTAATTTTTACGATCCAGATAATGGCTCAGTGTTTCCGCCGGGTTAACGGTGCCGGCAGCCAGTTCCGCGCGGGTTTCTTTGTTAAAGCGCAGAATGTCGCGGATCATCCACAAAAAGCGTGGATTAAAAATATTGCTGCGTTTGGCAAACAGGCTGTCCAGCGTGTGGCCGTTGTATTCCATGCCGGTTTGTTCGCACTTCACACTGAAGCTCATATCAGACGCTTCGGTGGCCACACCCAGGCGTTCCATTAATTTAATGAAATTCGGATAGGTCCAGTCGTTGTACACAATAAAACCGGTATTAACCGGGTAGATTTTACCGCCGGCTTCAACGTCGGTAGTTTGGGTATGGCCACCCAGATAATCCCCGGCTTCATACAGATGAACATCATAACGGTCACGCAATAACCAGGCGCAGGTAAGGCCGGAAATGCCGGAACCGATAATGGCGATTTTTTCTTTCATCAGTGAGTGTCTCCGGAGGATGAGGTTGTATTGTTATTGCGCGCCATGGCGCGGGTGATGCGAAAACGCAAAGCGGCCGGCAGTGCGCCCAGCAGTTGCAGAATACGGGTAAAGCGTTTGGGAAAATGAATATCGAAAACCCGTTTTTCCAGCCCTTTGATAATGGCCAGGGCGGCATCCTCAGCCGTGATACGGCCGGGCATAGGGAAATCATTACGGTCGGTCAGCGGGGTTTGCACAAACCCGGGTGAAATAACCGATACATCCATGCCTTCGTGCCATAAATCAGCGCGCATGGCTTCCAGAAAATGCCGGGTAGCGGCCTTGCTGGCACCATAGGCCTGCGCCCGGGGCATGGCCAGCCAGGTGACGCTGCTGCTCATGCCGGCCAGATAGCCACGTTCACTCTGGCGCAACCAGGGCAGTGCCGCGGCAACGGTGTACACCAGCCCCATAAAGTTGGTGTCCATGACGCGGCGGAACAGGGCGGTATCAAACTGTTTTACATCCACGTATTCGCAGGTACCGGCGTTGGCAATTAAGGTATCGATACGGCCAAACTGATCGCCGATGTAATTCGCCACCTGCTGTAGTTGTTGCTCGTTGGTAATGTCCGCTGCCTGCACCGTCACATTGCTGTAACCATTGGCCAGCGCGCTCAGGGCGTCGGCGTTGCGGGCAGTAATAATCAGATGCTTGCAGCGGCTTTGCAGGGCCGGGATCAGGGCCGCACCAATACCGCTGGAGGCACCGGTCAGCCAGATAATCTGTTCATTGAGCGGCAGTATTTTCATTGCATACGCTCCTTCAGTTTGCGGATGGCCCAGCCCAACAACGGCAGGTGTTCATAGAGCATGGCACCGGCATCGAAAAAATCGCGCTGGGCGGTAATTAATCCGTCTTGCCAGTGCAGTTCACTGCAGCCTTCTACAGCAACCGGCTGGCCGCTTTTAATGCGCGGATGACGGAAGGTCATGGTCCAGCGCACATTGCTGATCTGGCCTTGTTGCAGGCTGTGGTGAAATTCAAACTGAATATCTTCCACATTGCTGTACAGCGCGCTGAAGTAATCGGTCAGGTTGGGCAGGCCCTGTACCTGATGAAAGGGATCCGTAAACTGAATGTGCGGGGCATAGCAGCTGCCCAGTAATTCATCGCAGACATTGCTGCGGTTCAGCGTATGGTACAGCTGCTGAAAGCCTTCGTTATTAACGCTGCTGGTCATGGTGATGGCTGCCTTGTTGTTGTGAACGGCCTTCTGTCAGTACATGAGCAGGAACCGGATTCAGTTCCCGCACAATGCCGACCCAGCTCATTAATTTCAGAATCAGCCAGGTAATATCCAGCTCCCACCAGTAAAAGCCCTGGCGACAGGAAACGGCCCAGCGGTGATGATTGTTGTGCCAGCCTTCGCCCAGCGTCAGTAACGCCAGGAAGGGGTTGTTACGGCTTTCATCGTTGGTGTTAAAGCGTTTGCTGCCCCAGATATGGCCCAGTGAGTTAATGGTGACGGTGGCATGAAACAGCATGACGGTGGAAATAAAGAACCCCCAGATCACCAGCTGCACACCACTGGTATCTAACTGCGGCTGATAATGCGCCAGCAATTCGCCACCGGCGTATAACAATGCCACCAACAAGGCCGGGGCAAAGGCATCGTAACGGTCCAGCCAGCGCAGCTCCGGAAATTTGGCAAAGTCTTTAATGCGGTGCAGCTGGGTGCGGAAGGAGGCATCACAGGTAAACCAGCCGGCGTGGCTCCACCAGAACCCGCGTTGCACCGGTGAGTGTAAGTCCTGTTCGGTGTCGGCATGCTGATGATGGGCACGATGATGGGCGGCCCACCACAGTGGCCCGCGCTGGGTGGCCATATTGCCGAGCAGGGCAAAAATAAACTGCCAGAAGCGGTTGGTTTTATACGACCGGTGGGAAAAATAACGGTGATAAAACGCAGTAATGGCAAACAGGCGCAGCCAGAATAAACCTAAGCAAACCACAATGGCGGTGGTGCTGACGTCGATAAAGAAGGCGGCCAGACAGGCCAGGTGCAGGGCAATAAACGGTAATACCCGTACCCAGTTAAATTCGGTGCTGGTCATTTCTTCATCGGCACCGGCCCAGGAGTCAAACCAGCGCAGAATATTGCGCATAAAACTTGGTGCCGGGCGGGATTCGGGCGTGGCGTTTTTATTCATTACTGCTTTCTCCACTGTCGGCCATAACCGGCGACAGATTCAGACTGTTTTTAAACGCATTGAGGGCACGCTGACGGGCAAACTTATGCTCGACGATGACTGGTGGATAGTGACACTGACGGCGCTGAAAAGAATCAGGCTCATGACGATTCTTTGCTGTTATAGGCAACAGTTCCGGCACATAGCGGCCAATAAATTCCCCTTGCGGGTCAAATTTCTGCGATTGGCTGGTCGGGTTGAAAATACGGAAGTAGGGAGCACCGTCGGCACCGGTGGAGGCACTCCACTGCCAGCCGCCATTGTTGGATGCCAGATCGGCATCCATAAGCCAATAATTAAAAAACGCTTCGCCTTTACGCCAGTCAATCAGCAGGTGTTTGGTTAAAAACATGGCACTGATCATGCGCAGGCGGTTGTGCATCCAGCCCTGCTCGCGCAGCTGGCGTTGCGCGGCATCGATAATGGGGTAGCCGGTACGGCCTTCGCACCAGGCGGCAAAGTCTTCTGCGTGTTCCCGCCAGGGCACCGCTTCGGTTTCCGGGCGGAAGGCTTTGTGCTTGCACAGGTCGGGAAAGGCCACCAATAAATGCCGGTAAAATTCCCGCCATACCAGTTCGTTAATCCAGCTGTCGATACCGGGCTTGCCGCCGGTTTGCAGGCCGTCGTTGAGCAGCAATGCCGTGTGCAGGCACTGGCGTGGCGACAATAAACCGATGGCCAGATAAGGGGATAGCCGGCTGGTGGCATCCAGCGCCGGGAAATCCCGTTGCGTCTGATAGCGGCTCATCTGTTCGGCAGCAAAATTCTGCAGGCACTGGTGGGCGTGTTCTTCATCGGCCGGCCACAGCGGATCGGGCTCGGCGGTTAAGGGCGCCGGCTGTACCAGGGCGGCGGCCAGTTGTTGCAGTTCAGGCTGCGGTGACCGTGCTTGCGGGCGTGGCAGCGGAGCCTGATAAAAAGCCTCGCTGCGGTTAAACCACGCGCGTTTAAACGGGGTAAATACCTTAAAGGGCTGGCCTTGCTGGGTCAGCACTTCGCCGGGCGGGATAACGCACTGGTCATGAAACTTATGCACTTCCACCTGTTGGCGGCGGCACCAGCGGGAAAATTCAATATCACGATGACGTTCGTTGACTTCGTATTCGATATTAAAGGACACCGAGCGGATATCCAGCTGCACAATAAGACGTTGCAGACTGTTCAGGCTGCCGGCAAAGGTGCCGGCCGGAATAATCAGCAACGGAATATTCAGGGCCTGTAATTCCTGCTGCAGCGCCAGCATGGCGTTGCGCATAAAGGCGATGCGGCGTGGGCCAAGGCCATGCTTTTGCCATTGCTGCGGGCAGTCATAAACCACGGCAATAACCGGCTCAGAGGGTTGGCTGCAGGCATGCCAGAGGGCCGGGTTATCGGCACAGCGCAGGTCGTTGCGGAACCATACCAGTCGGGTCATTGTTGCTCTCCGTAGCGTTGGCCACCAGATTGTTGCTGGTAACAGACCGGTACTTCCTGCATCCGGCTGTGGTTCTGGTTGATGTATTGACGTACCTGCTGCGATAACAGCGCGGGCATAATTTCGATCTGATTATTGCTGCTAACGTCACAAGGCACGGTACCAGAAAGACAATGCGGAAACTGCTGTTGCCATAAATATTCCTGCCACTGTTGTTGTTGCGCTGCCGGCAGTGGATGAAAGTGAATCCATACCTGCTGGGCGGCAATGACTTCACGGGCCAGCATCAGTTCAGCCGGCTGCAGGTTAGCAGCAAAATATTCCACCCGTATTTCAGCGGCGCCCAGGGCACAGGCACAAGCCAGGGTATCCAGCTCGGCTTGTTTGTGGGTGGTGGCCAGTAATAATACCGGGCCACGGTTGTGACGTTGTTGCTGGGCGGCGACACAGGCCAGTTTGCGTTTCAGCAGGGCTTCAAAACATTTCAGCACCAGCGCCTGTTCGGTGCCGCTGCGTAATTGCTGCATTACCGGTTGCAGACAGCGTTCGTAATACACCGCCAGCGGATAAGTGGCGAAGCCCTGGTTCCATAATTCATCCAGCCGCTGACTGTGCAGGTGGCGCGCTGCCTGCAGAATCTGCTGCTGCAGTTGCGGCCAGTCATCGTCATTTTGCGGGTCGGGTTGCTGGGCTTCCTGCAATAACATCCGCACCTGACGGATCGGGTAGCCCTGATCCAGCCAGTACAGAATATGGCGCACGTGTTCCAGATGCTGCCCGGTGTAATAACGGTGCCCTTTGGCGGTACGTTCCGGGGCAATAATGCCGTAACGCCGTTCCCAGGCGCGCAGGGTAACCGGGTTAACCCCGGTCAGGCGGGCAAATTCACGGATGGGGTAAGTGTTATTCATACCGAATTCCGTAAGCCCAGTGCATGCGGGTGCGGGTTCAGATACACCTGCTCGACGGCGTAATGCAGTAATTCCTGATGCCGGCCCAGATGATGTTTCAGCAGCGTCAGCGGCACAATTAACGGCACAATGCCGGTGCGGTACTGGTGAATTAATTCGGTTAATTCGGCTTTGTCGTCGGCTGACAGCAGATTCTTCAAATAACCCTGCAGGTGCATCAGGGTGTTGCTGTGCATTTTCCGGGTCGCCGGATTAGTTAAGGCGGTCATTAATTGCAGAAAATATTCATCGGCAATGGCGTGCAGATCCTGGCCGCGTAAATTCGCCAGCAGCTGCCCCATGGATTTGTAGTGTGCCTGGCTGTGCGCCATCACCAGATACTTATAGCGGGAATGAAAGGCAATCAGATCTTTCGCGCTAAAGTCGCTGGTGCGGAATTGTTGCCAGTCGTAATAGGCGAATACCCGCATCATAAAATTCTCGCGTAGGCCGGCGTCGTTTAAACGACCGGCTTCTTCAACCGGCAATAACGGATTGGCGCGGGTAACGGCATCGGCATAAATACCCCGGGCAGTTCCCTCCGGGTGCCCATTGGCCAGATAACGTTTAACCCCGAACAAACCACAGCTGGGGCTTTTCTGCATAAAAATATAACCGCACAGCTGGGTTTGCTGCTGCGCCTGAGCATTGCCGTAGGCGGCTAAGGCATCGGTCACATCAATACTGCTGTCGACGGTCCCGAGCGCCCGCACCTCGGTATCGGCCGGGGTCTGACTGACCAGGCGGATCGGCTCGCGCGGCGTGCCCATGCCGATGGCGACTTCCGGGCACAGCGACACAAAATCGAAATACTGACTGAGGGTGTCGGTACAGAAGTGCGAACGCTTGTGCGAACCGTTGTAACGGACTTCATGGCCCATCAGACAAGCACTGATACCCACCGGGATGCGGGGAAGGGGTGTACTGCTGTGCAGAGAATGTGATTGCGGTGCCATTTGTACAACCTGTGTATCAGTTGGTGTATAGGTTATTGTGGCGCGCAAAAGTTCTACAAGTCAACAGACTTTGTACAAAAATTTGGGGTTTTGTATAAGGCTAAGTGAGCCAGCCCTGCCGGGCTGGTACGGCCGCCGCTGCCGCGGCTGGCCTATTGCGGGCTACGCCCGCGGGTATTGCAAGGGGAGGTATCCCCTTGCGAACCCCTCTGGCCCGCGTCCCAGCTGGTTCCTCGTTTACCAAACCCAATTGAGCATACGCGGCCAAGGGGCATCCATGCCCCTGGCCACTCGTTTGGAGTCATCCAAACGATGCTATTGGCTTTGCCAAACTTCGGGCTGGAACGAATGGGCCGAAACAACCGCAGCAACCTGAAAGTGTTTTAGCGGCCTGCGGCCGGATGTTGGCTTTTGGTTTTGCGCGCACAGCGCGCCATATTCAATATTGCCGGCGAAGCCGCTGCGGTTTGAATCGCGCCTATAGCACGCCGAAATGAACCGGCATTGACAGGCCCGCCCGGATGGACCGGGCGAGGATCGTGGCGCACGACGCGCCTTACGATCCGTGGCCGTCGGCAATGACGGTGAATGAGGAAGCACGTGCTATACAGCGCAAAAGCAGGGGCGTGGGGATAAGATCCCCACATCCGGGGAGCAGGGGCGGAGCCCCGCATCAGCTGACACGCAGTGGCAGCTTAAACAGCGGCTGTAAGCCGCAAAAAGCCGTCAGCGGCTGAGCTGCCTGACCACCACCTGGCGGATGGCTGCCGCCACCTCCGGCTCCAGCCCGACCGGGCTGTGCAACTCGATGCTCACCACCAGGCCGGCAGCCAGTAACTCCGCCTGCAGGGCTTCCAGCATGGCCGGTACGCCTTTGCGTAAATGCCGGCCAGCGGCAAAAAACAACGGCAACACGTCGATATGGCGGTAGCCTTCCTGCACCAGCCAGCGGATCTGCTGGCACAGTTCCGGTTCGGCCAGTTCCATATAGGCCAGTTCCACCCGGGCATGGTTTTCCTGCAGTCCGCTGCGGATTTGCTGCAGCAGCTGGCCGAAGGGTTCCAGCCAGTGTGGGTCACTGCTGCCGTGGGCGAGGAGCACCGAGGCGCGGGTAAGGTTGGTCATAGCAGATCCCATGGCGTCAAAGTGGTTAAGAGTATTAGTTCAGGGTGGTCAGCAGGCTGGTGGCGGCGCGCCGGCCACTCAGCCACGCACCTTCCAGGCTGGGGCTGTGGCACCAGTCACCACAGACGGCCAGATTATGCTGCAGGTCGGTTAAGGCGCCCAGTGTAAGAGCTTTGGCCGGAATTGCGTAGAGCCAGCGGTGCAGCCACAGGTTGGCGGCCACGCGCAGGTCGGCACCACTGAGGTCGGTAAAGGCTTCCAGCAGCTGTTGCTGCACCTGTTCGCGCGGGCTGTCAGCATGCTGGCGGCTCCAGTCGTGGCCGGCCTGAATCACCCAGGCTTCGCCGGCGTCGCGGCCGGGTTTGCTGTTGTTGCGGGCGATAAAGCCCAGTGGCCCTTCTTTTACAAAGACCATATCCGGCAGGTTCAGCCGCTGCGGCAGGGTCAGCAGTAATGTCCAGCAGGGCAGCATATCCACCTGTTCGCACTGTTGCTGCAGGCCGGGGCTTGAAGCCAGCAGCGGGGCGGCCTGTTGCGGCGGGGTGTTAATAATCAGCCCGGCGAACGGGCCGAAGTCGCGTTCGTCGTCGCTGCGCAGATGCCAGCCATCGGCCTGGTTGGCGGCGCTGATAATACGGGTGCTGTCGATAAACGGGTGGGCGCTGCTCAGTAGTTGGCGGCTGAGGCCGGTCATGCGCGGCATTCCCACAAAACGTTCGATATTGTCTCCGGTAGGCCGCAGCTGACCTTGCCGCCATTCGTGCGGCTCAGCTTGCCAGCGGGCAATCCAGCCCCTTTGTTGCCAGGTCTGCAGTTGACCCGCAAATTCAGGGCTGTGAGCACGCATAAACTGTGCCCCCATATCCCAGCTGGCATCGCCGACTTTCTTGGTGGCCATGCGGCCACCTGAGCCGCGACTCTTATCGAATAACGTGATCTGGTGTCCCGCAGCTGCTAGCACGTGCAGGGCACTCAGCCCGGCCATGCCGGCGCCGATGATCGCAATCTCCGCCATAAAAAAATTCTCTGCCTGAAAAAAGTTGTACAACTTTCGCCATTGTACATAAAATTGTTGTGATGTATAAGTATTGTATAGATAACGGCAAGTCAGACTTGCCTGTTTGTTGTTGTGTACAACCAGCCGCTGCGCGGCTTATTTAACCGAGGAACTTTCCATGAGCTATCAGGCACCGCTGCGCGAAATGCAATTCGTTCTGTACGAACTGCTGAAAGGTGATGAAATTCTGCCTTCTCTGCCCGGCTTTGAAGACGCCACCCGTGAGATTATGGATGCCATGCTCACCGAGGGCGCCAAACTGGCCCAGAACGTGATTGCCCCCACCAACGTACCCGGCGACCGTGAAGGCTGTGTGTATGATCCGGTGGCCAAAACCGTAAAAACCCCGACCGGTTTTAAAGAAGCCTATCAGCAGTTTGCTGAAGCTGGCTGGACAGCGCTGTCGGCGCCGGTGGAATACGGTGGTCAGGGCCTGCCGCACACGCTGAATACTCTGGCCGAAGAAATGATGTGCTCGGCCAACCTGTCGCTGGGCATGTATCCGGGTCTGACCCATGGCGCCGTCAATGCGCTGACCAGCTACGGTACCGATGAGCAGAAAAACTACTACCTGCCGAAACTGATCAGCGGTGAATGGACCGGTACCATGTGTCTGACTGAGCCGCAGTGTGGTACTGACCTGGCGCTGATCCGCACCAAGGCGGAACCGCAGGCGGATGGTACTTATGCCATTACCGGCACCAAAATCTGGATCACCGGTGGTGAACACGATCTGGTAGATAACATTGTGCATCTGGTGCTGGCCAAACTGCCGGACGCGCCGGGTGGTTCCAAAGGTATTTCCCTGTTTCTGGTGCCGAAAGTGCTGCCGGACGGTAGCCGTAACACCGCCTTCTGTGGTGGTCTGGAACACAAAATGGGTATCAAAGGTTCCGCCACCTGTGTGATGAACTTTGAAGGCGCCAAGGGCACGTTAATTGGTGAGCCGCACAAAGGTCTGCAGGCCATGTTCGTAATGATGAACAGTGCCCGTCTGATGGTGGGAACCCAGGGGCTTGGTTTGGGCGAAATTGCTTATCAGGTATCGCTGGGCTTTGCCAAAGAGCGTCTGCAGAGCCGTTCGCTGAATGGCCCGCAGGCGCCGGATAAACCGGCTGACCCGATTATCGTGCACCCGGATGTCCGCCGTATGCTGCTGCGCCAGAAAGCCACCATCGAAGGGGCGCGCGCCATGGCGTACTTTGCAGCGCTGAATCTGGATATTGCCCATAAAGCGGAAGATGCTGACACCCGTGAGCGGGCGGACGATATGGTGCAGCTGCTGACGCCGGTGGTGAAAGCCTTCCTCACTGACGAAGGTTTTTTCTGCGCCAATGACGGTCTGCAGCTGATGGGCGGTTCTGGTTTTACTCAGGACTGGCCGCTGGAGCAGTACGTCCGTGATGCCCGCATCACCCGTATTTATGAAGGCACCAACGGCATTCAGGCGCTGGATCTGGTGGGACGGAAAATGGGTCTGAACGGTGGCCGTTCGGTGAAACGCTTCTTCGGCATGCTGGAAAGCTACCTGAAGGACAACGCCGATGCGCCTTTTGCTGCGCATGTAAAAGATGCGCTGGCTAAACTGCAGAAAGCGACCCTGTGGCTGATGCAGAACGGCATGGCCGATCGTGAGCAGGCCGGTGCGGCAGCAACGCCTTACCTGCGTTTGTTTGCCCTCACCACCGTGGCTTACTTCTGGAGCCGTATGGCGCAGATCGCTCAGCAGCAGCTGGCGGCCGGTACCAGCGAAACGGAGTACTATGATGCCAAGGTGAAAACCGCGCAGTTCTACATGGAAAAAATTCTGCCGCAGGTAAATGGTCTGCTGACAGACATTGAAGCGGGTAAAGACAGCCTGATGCAGCTTAGCGTCAGCCAGTTCTGAGCCGTTTAACCAAAAGCGTCGCCAGCCGGCGGCAGGAGTGATGGTATGAGTGATGCGATCCTGATTACCGGAGGAACCGGGTTCATTGGCCAGATGCTGGTTGATCGCTGGCTGGCCGCTGGCCATCGCATTACCGTGCTGTCACGCCGGTCGGCCTGGGTGGCGCAACGTTGGCTGGGGCGGGTGCAGGCGGTCAGCAGTTTTGATGAGCTGTCAGGCCGGTTTGATGTGGTGGTTAATCTGGCCGGTGAGGGCATTGCCGACCGCCGCTGGAGTGCTGCCCGCAAACAAGCCTTGCGCCACAGTCGTATTGATCTGACTCACAATCTGGTTGCCTGGGCCAGCCGTACCGGCCAGCGCTTCCGCGCTGTGCTCAGCGGTTCCGCCATCGGTTACTACGGCAGTTTTGCCGGACTGGATGCTTACCCGCTGCACGAACAGGACAGTGCCGGACAGGATTTTGCCGCGCGTTTGTGTGCCGACTGGGAAGACGCTGCGCAACCGCTGGCGGCCTTAAGTGAGCGCTTGCTTGTCTTGCGCACCGGTGTGGTGCTGGGCCAACAGGGCGGTATGCTCAAGCGCCTGCGCCTGCCGTTTTCACTGGGGCTGGGTGGGGTAATCGGTGATGGTGAACAGGTTTTGTCCTGGATTCATGCCGATGACTACTGTAACGCAGTCGATTTTCTGCTGCAGTCCGATATAACCGGGCCGGTCAACATGACGGCTCCGCATCCGGCTAGCAATCGTGACTTTACTCATACGCTGGCACAAACGCTGCGTCGTCCGGCGCTGGCACCGTTGCCCGCCTTTGCCGCTAAGCTGTTGTTCGGTGAAATGAGTGATTTGTTGCTAAAGGGACAGCGGGTGCTGCCGTTACAGTTGCAGGAGCAGGGGTTTGAGTTTGCCTATCCGCAATTGGCGCCGGCGTTACAGCAGCTGTTCAGCCGCTGATTTTTTGACGCAGAGTTGCTACTGTGCCGATTTTTCAGGGGCTTCAGTCGTTGGCATTTCTGACTGAAAAATGACAATGCTGCCTTATGTGTAGCATTCTGTTATTGCTTGTTGCGCTCGTCTTATTCCCGGTCTACACCTATCCCTATTCAGGCCATTTGCACACAGGTTTGCCTATTCATGAGCACCAGTCGCCAGACCCTTGACCAATACCTTTACGAGTTCGATCAGGGCTATGAAGTCAGCTACGTTAATTACAGCCGCGCCAGCGAGCTGGCCGATGCCCAGCTGATTATGACGCTGGAACGGGGTTGTGAGCGCAAAACCTTTGCCTTTACTCAGCCGCAATTCTGCGATGTGGATAAAAACCTGGTCGCCAGTCACGGGGTTTATATTGCCTCGCTGAAAAGTTCGCCGTTGTCTCCGGTGCGGGTGGAAGTGGGCGATGTTGAAGGCGGTTTTGCTTACTTCACGGCCCGTACGGTACGCAACATTACTCCCACGGCCTGATTCTCAAATCCAACCCGGCAATTTAACCCCGATGGGATATTTCCAGCGCCTTCAGTGGCGCTGATTCTGTCTGTTCTTTCATGCTATTGTCCGGCCCTGATCCGGAGCCTGTGCATGAAATTTCCTCTTATTAATCTGTCTTTGTTGTTACTGCTGGCGTTACCCGTACGTGCCGATGTGCTGGTGGCGGTGGCGTCTAATTTTACCGCGCCGGCGCAGGCCATTGCTGCCGCTTTTGAGCAACAGACAGGGCAGCGGGTACGGCTGGCCTTTGGCGCTTCCGGCAAACTGACCGCCCAGATTGTACAGGGCGCTCCTTTTGAGATTTTCTTATCGGCTGACCAGGCCAAGCCTGAATTATTGGTCGCACAGGGGCAGGCCGTTGCTGCCAGTCGTTTTACTTACGCCATGGGCAAACTGGTGTTGTGGACGGTGCAGGACGGTGTCGAACCCTATCAGCAATTAACGCAAAACTATTCAGCCAGGCTGGCGCTGGCCGACCCGCGTCTGGCGCCTTACGGCGTGGCCGCTCAGCAAACGCTCAGTTCTTTGAACTTGCTGGAATCTACACGCCGCCAATGGGTGATGGGTGAGAATATTTCCCAGACCTGGCAATTTGTCGCCACTGGTAATGCGCCGCTGGGGTTGGTGGCCTTGTCGCAGGTGATGGAAAACGGCCAGATCGTGCGCGGCAGTGGCTGGGTAGTACCACAGGCATTGTATCAGCCGATTCATCAGGATGCGGTCTTGCTGAAAAAAGGCGCACAGAATCCGGCGGCGCAGGCTTTTCTGCGGTATTTGCAGCAGCCGCAAGCGCAAGCCATTATGCAGCGCTTTGGTTATGGCATTGAATAAAGGAACGCTCATTTGGATTGGTTGCTGAGTGCCGATGACTGGCAGGCCATTGGCTTAACGCTGAGGCTGGCGGCATTGGTCACGCTGTTATTGTTGCTGCTCGGTACGCCGCTGGCCTGGTGGCTGGCGCGCACGCGTTCTGTTTTTCGTGGCCCGGTGTCGGCGCTGGTGGCATTGCCGCTGGTGCTGCCACCGACCGTCCTTGGTTTTTATTTATTACTTGCCATGGGGCCCAATGGGCCACTGGGTGCGGTTACTCAGGCGCTGGGCATTGGCTTATTACCCTTTACCTTTTCCGGCCTGGTAGTGGCTTCGCTGCTGTATTCGCTGCCCTTTGTGGTGCAACCCATTCAGAACGCCATCGAGGCCATGGGCGAGCGCCCACTGGAAGCCGCTGCCACACTCGGCGCCGGGCCACTGGACCGCTTTTTTACCGTGGTGTTGCCGCAGGCTAAGCCGGGCATCTTAACCGCTGCGGTATTGGGCTTTGCGCATACCATCGGCGAGTTCGGGGTGGTGCTTATGATGGGCGGCAATATTCCCGGCGAAACCCGCCTGATTGCGGTGCAGATATACAACCATGTGGAGGCGCTGGATTACGCCAGTGCGCACCGGTTATCGCTGCTGATGCTGACCTTTTCTTTTGTGGTGTTGTTGCTGATGTACAGCCTGAACCGTCATAGCCGGCTTAATTTCTCGGTGGGGCGGCGATGAGTCAGTACTTACAGATTCAGCTCGATGGTCATTTAGGCGATTTTCACCTGCAGCTGCAAACCCGCTTACCGGCGACGGGGGTGACGGCTGTTTTCGGACCGTCCGGGTGTGGCAAAAGCACCTTATTACGCAGCATTGCCGGCCTGAATCACATGGGAACCGTGCAGTTTGGCGACCAGATGTGGAGTGATCAGCGCACCTTCGTGCCACCGGAGCGCCGGCCGCTGGCCATGGTGTTTCAGGATGCTGGTCTGCTCTCCCATCTGACCGTGCAGGGCAATCTGGATTACGGTCTGAAGCGGGCAGCACGGCGCGGCTTAACGCCCATGAATGCCCAGCAATGCCATGACGTCTTAGCCTTGCTGGACGTATTGCCGTTACTGAAGCGGTCGGTACAGGCGCTGTCGGGTGGCGAGCGACAGCGGGTGGCATTGGCGCGAGCCCTGATCATTAACCCACCTTTGCTGATGCTGGACGAGCCATTGTCGGCACTGGATACGCGGCGTAAACAGGAGGTTTTGCCTTACTTGCGCCGTATCCGGGAGGTGTATCAGGGCTGTCTGTTGTACGTCAGTCATGCTCTGGATGAAGTCATTGCGCTGGCCGATCAGCTGCTGGTTCTGGATAACGGCCGTTTGCAGGCACAGGGGAGTTTGGCGGAGGTGCTGCCGGTACTGAATCTGGGCGATGACACCAGCAGCGTGCTGAATGGACAGGTAGTGGACGTCGCGGCGGATGGACTGGCAAAACTGCAGGTCGCCGAGGGCGTTGCCTTTTGGTTGCCGGCCACCGGGGTTACGCAGGGTGACCACTGTCGCCTGCGCGTATTGGCCCGCGACGTCAGTATCAGTCTCAGCCGTGCGACCGACAGCAGCATTCTCAATATTGTGCCGGCCCGCATTCAGTTACTCACCGATACCGGCAGCGCCTGTCGGGTGCAGTTACAGCTGAACGGTGGGCAGATATTACTGGCGCAACTCACCCATCGTTCAGCAGCCCAACTGCAATTGCAGCCGGGCATGGATGTATGGGCACAGGTGAAGTCCGTTGCGCTGAGTCAGTAAAAACCATCGGCACGGTCTTATTCCGGCCACAGCTCTGGCTGCTGTATTCCAGCTCGTTTACTCTCTGTGCATTCTTTTTTCAGACAGAGAGTGGTTATGGTTGATCAGGTGTTTGTGATTGCCGCTTACGGCATCAATATTGTGCTGGGGTTACTGGCGCTGGTGTTTCTGGGGTTGCTGCTGTGGGTAGTGGTGGCGTACCGGGTGGATGTGCGGCAAACCCGCCATACCGTGCGGCGAAATTTTCCGGTGCTGGGGCGCTTTCGCTATTCGCTGGAACATCTGGGCGAATTTTTCCGCCAGTATTTTTTTGCCATGGACCGCGAAGAAATGCCCTTCAACCGCGCTGAGCGCACCTGGGTGTACCGGGCGGCAAAAAAACTGAACACCACCATCGCCTTTGGCTCTACCCGCCGGCTGGATATTCCCGGCACCATTTTGTTTGTGAACAGCCCTTTTCCGGCGCTGGAGCAGGACGCAGTGCCACCCCAGCCCGTCACCTTCGGCGAATACTGCCGTTCCCCTTACACCACGTCGGCGTTAATTAATATTTCCGGCATGAGCTATGGCGCGCTGTCAAAGCCGGCGGTACAGGCGTTGTCGAAAGGCGCGGCCATGGCCGGCTGCTGGATGAATACCGGCGAAGGTGGTTTGTCGCCTTATCATCTGGAAGGCGGCTGTGACCTGGTGCTGCAGATTGGTACGGCGAAGTACGGCGTGCGCAATGAATTCGGCGAGCTGGATGAACAGCGCCTGCACGAAATCGCCGGCCATGAGCAGGTGCGCATGATTGAAATTAAACTCAGCCAGGGCGCCAAGCCGGGTAAGGGCGGTATTTTGCCTGGCGGTAAGGTGACGCCGGATATCGCTGCTATTCGTATGATTCCGGTCGGAGAAGACTCCATCAGCCCCAATGGCCACCCGGAAATTCGCTCGGTAGAGGATTTGCTGGATATGGTGGCCAGGGTGCGCGCGGTTACGGGTAAGCCAACGGGCTTTAAAACTGTACTGGGCGGGGTGGAGTGGATTCAGGACTTATGTCGGGCCATTCAGGCCCGGGGGCCGGAAAGTGCCCCCGATTTTATTACCCTCGATGGCGCTGAGGGCGGTACCGGAGCGGCGCCGCAGGCGTTAATGGACTATATGGGCCTGCCGCTGACGCTGGCGTTGCCGATGCTGGTAGATGTGCTGGACGAATACAGCCTGCGTCCGCGCATTCGTGTCATTGCTTCCGGCAAACTGATTACCCCGGACCGGGTGGCCTGGGCTTTGTGTGCTGGCGCCGATATGGCGGTGACGGCGCGGGGCTTTATGTTTGCGCTGGGCTGTATTCAGGCGCTGCAGTGCAATAAGAACACCTGTCCGACCGGCATCACCACCCACAATCCACAGCTGCAACGTGGGCTGGTGGAGGCCGACAAAGCCCAACGGGTGGCTAATTTTGTTCAGACCATGGTGCAGGAAGTGGGGGTGATTGCGCATTCCTGTGGTGTGCATGAGCCACGCAAGCTGGGGCGCCAGCATGCCCGTATCGTGCAGCCGGATGGGGAGGCGCCGTTGTTGTCGCAACGCTATGGCTGACGCCGGAGTAATCGGTAGAAAGTCTTATATGCATTTCCTGAATTATGAGAATAATTACTGTGAATAGTATCCGGGCCGTAGTCATTGTGGCCCGTTTTGATGTATTCATAGGATAAGGTGGTTCTGAATAGATCGGTCAGGATTATTGCCGGCACGGATTTATTCAGAGCGACCTTGGCTATACTCATCCTCAAACACACAGGAATCAGGAAGCTCTGCAATGGAAGAAAAAACGCATTCTCAGGGTGCCGGTTTTGCACAGGACCCGGACCCGCAGGAAACCAAAGAATGGCTGGATGCCATTCACTCTGTTATCCGCGCCGAAGGTATTGAGCGCGCCCATTTTCTGATTGAACGCATTGCTGAACGCGCCACCCGTGATGGCTTGCCGCTGCCCTATGCGCTCAACACGCCCTATCGCAATACCATTTCCCCGGAAAACGAAGCGCCGATGCCGGGCGACCTGTTTATGGAACGCCGCATCCGCTCGTTAATCCGCTGGAATGCGCTGGTGATGGTGCTGCGCGCCAATAAAGACGGCGCCGGTGATCTGGGTGGCCATATTTCCAGTTTTGCCTCCAGCGCCACTCTGTACGACGTGGGTTTTAACCATTTTTTCCGCGCTCCGGATGCTAACCGGGAAGAGTCCCCGCTTGGTGATCTGATTTATTATCAGGGCCATATTTCCCCGGGTATTTACGCCCGTTCTTTCCTGGAAGGCCGCTTTGAAGAAGCCGATTTGGAACGTTTCCGCCGTGAAGCGCTGGCGCCGGGATTATCGTCTTACCCGCACCCAAAATTAATGCCGGATTACTGGCAGTTCCCCACCGTTTCTATGGGCCTTGGCCCGCTGCAGGCCATTTATCAGGCGCATTTTATGCGCTATTTATCGGCTCGCGGGCTGGTGCCGCGTAAAGGCCGCAAGGTGTGGGCTTTCCTCGGTGATGGTGAATGTGATGAGCCGGAATCTCTGGGCGCCATTGGTCTGGCTGGCCGCGAAAAACTGGAAAACCTGATCTTTGTGGTGAACTGTAACCTGCAGCGCCTGGATGGTCCGGTGCGTGGTAACAGCAAAATTATTCAGGAGCTGGAAGGCCAGTTCCGCGGTGCCGGCTGGAACGTTATTAAAGTGGTGTGGGGCCGGCATTGGGACCCGCTGCTCGCCAAAGACCGCAGCGGTATGCTGCAGCGGCGTATGGATGAAACCGTGGATGGCGATTATCAGAATTACAAAGCCAAGGGCGGTAAATACACCCGTGAACACTTTTTTGAAGTGTATCCCGAGCTGAAAGAGCTGATTAAAGACCTGAGCGATGAGGATATTTTCCGTCTGAACCGCGGTGGCCACGATCCGTACAAGGTGTATGCGGCTTACCACGCAGCGATGAATCACAAAGGTCAGCCCACCGTTATTCTGGCGCATACCATCAAAGGCTATGGCATGGGTGCCGAGGCCGAAGGCCAGAACCAGGCCCACCAGGTGAAAAAACTGGATCTGGACAGCGTGCGAAAATTCCGCGACCACTTCGATATTCCGGTGCGCGACGAAGACTTACCGCATCTGCCGTTCTACCGGCCGTCGAAAGACAGCCCGGAACTCACCTATATGCGCAAGCAGCGGGAAAAACTGGGTGGTTATTTACCGCAGCGTAATGAGCAGTGGGGTGCCTTAACCGCACCAGAACTGGATTTCTTTAAAACCCAGCTGGAAGGCACCGGGGAGCGGGAAATTTCCACCACCATGGCCTTTGTGCGCATTATGTCGCAACTGCTGAAAGACAAAATTATGGGCGACCGTGTGGTACCCATTGTGCCGGACGAAGCCCGTACCTTTGGTATGGAAGGCCTGTTCAAACAAATCGGCATTTATTCTTCGGAAGGGCAGCAGTACGAACCGGTCGATCAGGGCCAGTTGCTGGTGTACCGCGAAGATAAAAAAGGCCGAATTCTCGAAGAAGGCATTAACGAAGCCGGTGCCTTTGCCGCCTGGATGGCTGCTGCGAGTTCTTACAGCACCAACGGCCTGGCGATGATTCCGTTCTACATTTATTACTCCATGTTCGGTTTCCAGCGGGTTGGCGATTTAGCCTGGGCTGCTGGTGATATGCAGTGTCAGGGTTTCCTGATTGGCGCCACCTCCGGCCGTACCACTCTGAACGGTGAAGGCCTGCAGCATCAGGATGGCCACAGCCATATTCTGGCCTCTACCATCCCCAACTGCGTCAGCTATGACCCGACCTATGCCTACGAAATGGCAGTGATTGTTCAGGACGGTCTGAAGCGCATGTACGAGAAGAAAGAAAAAGTCTTCTACTACATCACCAGTCTGAACGAAAACTACCCGCACCCGGCTATGCCGGAAGGCGTGGAAGAAGGCATCCGGCGCGGTATTTACCGGCTGAAGAAATCCACCGTCAAAGCGAAAAAAGCCGCTCCGGTGCAGCTGCTGGGCAGTGGTTCCATTCTGCGGCAGGTCGAGCAGGCCGCCGCTTGGCTGGAACAACAGGGCGTCGCCGCTGATGTCTGGAGTGTTACATCGTTCAACGAGCTGCGCCGCGATGGTCTGGCCTGTGAGCGTACCGATTACCTCACCGCCGGTGAGCAACAGCCGCTGCCTTATGTGACCCGGCAGCTGCAGGATTCTCAGGGCCCGATCATTGCCGCCACCGACCATATGAAGGCTTTTGCGGAACAGATCCGCCCCTTTATTCCGGCCGGCCGGCGTTACAAAACCCTGGGTACCGACGGCTTCGGCCGCAGCGATACCCGCGAAAGTCTGCGGCGCTTCTTTGAAGTGGATTGGCAACACGTTGCCTGGGCGGCGGGGGTGGAGCTGGCCAAAGCCGGTCAGCTGACCCCGCAACAACTGCAACAATGGCGCACCGAACTGAACATCGATGCCGCCAAACCCGATCCGCTGTATAGCTGAGGAGCTGCCCATGACAACATTGAAAATTCCGGATCTGGGTGGGTCCAGCCAGGTCGAGGTGATTGAACTGATGGTGCAGGCCGGTGAACAGGTCAGCGCCGATCAGGGCGTACTGGTACTGGAAACCGATAAAGCGACCATGGAAATCCCGGCTGAACAGGCCGGGGTGATTACCAAACTGCTGGTGAAGGTTGGCGATAAAGTCAGCACCGGCGATGCCTTTGCCGAGCTGGATGCCAGTGCAGCGGCCGCAAAACCGGCAGAAGAAAAACCGGCAGAAGAAAAACCGGCAGAAGAAAAGCCGGCGGCTGCGCCGGCCGGAAAAACCGCAGCAGAAACAACGCCGGTGACAACCCCGGCTGCCCCCGCCACTGCACAACCTGTGTCGTCAGCATCCGCTCCGGCGGCTGCAGACATGGCCAGCGCGAGCAGCGATGACAGCGTTCACGCCGGCCCGGCGGTGCGCAAACTGGCGCGCGAGCTGGGGGCTGATCTGGCGCAGATTAAGGGCAGCGGTAACCGCGGACGGATTCAGAAAGAAGATGTCCATGCCTTTGTAAAACAGCGTATGCAGAGTGGCGCTGCCAGCGGTGGTTCCGGCGTGCCGGCCGTGCCGGAAGTTGATTTCAGCCAGTTCGGACCGGTTCATACGCAACCGCTGAACAATGTTAAACGGGCTACCGCCCGCGCTATGACCATTGCTAACCTCAACGTGCCACAGGTCACCCAGTTTGATCAGGCCGATATTACCGACCTGGAAGCCTACCGGGTGCAGCAGAATGCGCGCTATGCGAAACAGGGGATTAAGTTCTCACTGGTGCCTTTTGTGCTGAAGGCACTGGCGCATTGTCTGCGTGAATTTCCTACCTTCAACGCATCGCTCAATCGCAACGGTGAAGAGCTGATTCTGAAAGACTATGTACACATCGGTGTGGCGGTGGATACACCGAAAGGCCTGTTGGTACCGGTATTGCGCGATGTGGATAAGAAGACGGTTACAGAAATTACACAGGAGTTGCAGGAAAAAGCGGTACTGGCGCGGGAAGGTAAGCTACCCTTAGCTCAGATGCAGGGCGGGTGTTGCAGCCTGTCCAGCCTGGGGGGAATCGGTGGTACCGCTTTTACCCCCATCGTAAATCCACCGGAAGTGGCTATTCTGGGCCTGTCGAAGGCCACGATGCAGCCTGTGTGGGATGGCCAGAGTTTTGTACCGAGGCTGATGTTGCCGTTGTCGCTGTCTTACGATCACCGGGTGATCGATGGCGCTGAAGCGGCGCGCTTCAGCCAGCGGTTGGTGGCCTGCCTGCAGGATCTGCGGGAAATTATAATGTAGCCCGGGGTGAAAGCCCTGCCCGGCCTCATGTTGCCGGGCAGGCAGCCGATACCCCTTATAACAAGCATAATATCGGGGTTGGGAGTTTATGCTCAAAGCAGTAATGTGGCCGGCAATCCGGTTCATGGGTCAGTTGAATTACGCCGCCAAGTTCGGCCTGATCAGCTTCCTTTTCATGGTGCCGTTAATGGTACTCAGCGGTCAGGTGTTCCTGGCGGCGTCTGATTCTCTGGAAAAAACCAAAGAAGAGCTGAGTGGTCTGCAAGCCACCCGTCAGCTGTTCGCCTTTGCCCATCAGCTGGAATTGTTCCGCAACCTGGGGGCCGTTGCGACGCACAAAAGCGATGCCGACCTGCAACAGCAGGTCGCGCCGATGATGACGGCGCTGACTGAGCAGTTGTCACAGCTCAAGTCGTCGGCCGCCAGCGCCGAGTTGCAACAACTGATTGCCGATTGGGAAAGCCGTTTTGCCAGCCGGCTGCAAATCAGTGGCGAACACCGTCAGCCAACCCTGAATGACCAATACCGTTATTACCAGATGGCCATTGATGAGGTGTATCTGCTGATTCGTCAGTACACTCAGGAAACCGGCGTGGCGCTGGATTCTGACCGGGATATTCAGCGTTTGGTGAATATTCTGATGTCCATGCAGACCCTGCATAAAACTTTTGGTATTGGTCACAGCTCCGGTGTGTTCGCCTTTATTGAGCAATATCTGCAGTCCACCACCTATGACATGGTGAACGGTGTTTACGACCAGTTGGTAACGGCTGAGCCGGACGTTCAGCTGGTGGTAAGCAATGCTGAAATTATCGGCGATGCGGCTCTGGTCGCCTCGACCCGTGAGGCGGAACAAAACCTGGTGGCCCTGCGCAATAAAATCGATGAGGACATCATTGCCTCGGCACAGGTAGAAGGCAGCTGGCAGGAATTTGATGCCTATTTTATGCAGCAGCTGGACGCCTTACTGGCGGTAGAAAATCAGGTGTTTCCGTTAATTGAATATCGCCTTACTCAACGCCTGAATGAACAACAGAACCGTATTACGTTACTGGCCACGGTGTTGCTGGTGGCGCTGACCATTATTGTGTATCTGTACCTCGCCTTTTTTATGTCCATTCGTTACACCATTAAGCGTTTTTCAGCGACCGCCCGCGATATTGCCCGGGGCGACCTGACCCAGGAAATCCGCTTTAATGGCCGTGATGAAATGGGCCAGCTGCGTGATGCCTTTAACGAAATGATCACCAATATCCGCGCCACCTTAAGTGCGGTGAAAGACAGTTCAGAATCGGTCAGCAGCAACGTTAATGAAGTAGAAAGCATTGCTAACCGCAGTCGTAAAGCGGTGCAGGATCAGCTGGAACAAACCAATCAGGTGTCCAGCATTATCCGTAATGTGGCAGAACATGCCGGCAGTGTTACCCGTCTGGCCGAAGAAGCTGAACAGGCGGCTCACACCGGCCATGAAAAATCGGATGAAGCGGCGCGGGTGATTACCAACGTGATGGGCGAAATTGGTCGTTTATCCAATGAGATGTCCAACTCCATGGAAGCGGTTAACCGGTTGGCGGAAAACTCATCCAGCATCAGCAGTATTCTGGCCACGATTAAAGGTATTGCCGAACAAACCAACCTGCTGGCGCTTAACGCTGCGATTGAAGCAGCCCGGGCCGGTGAACAGGGGCGTGGTTTTGCGGTGGTTGCGGATGAAGTACGTACACTGGCCAGCCGTACCCAAAAATCGGCCAGTGAAATTGAAGGGCTGATCAGTGATGTGCAGAAGAATATCGTCAGTGCGGTGGAAACCATGGAAGTAAACCGCTCGATGGTGGAAAAAACCGTGGCCAACTCTGGTCAGGTGAATACCACACTGCATGAAATTCAGACCAGTATGGGCGATATTCAGCATAAAACCGCCGATATTGTTACCACCGCCAACGAACAGCGCCGCAATGCCATGGATCTGGAAAATAACCTGGAAGTTATCCGTGAAAATGGCCAACAGACTTCGGCTAACGCCGAAGGAACGGTGCAGGCGGTACGTCAGACGCAGGCCATTACCGATGCGCTGTCACAGCGGGTAGCCGCCTTTAAGGTGCATTAATGTATTGTTAATGCCGCCGTCGCGCAGACAAAAAAGCCACGCAATTGCGTGGCTTTTTTGTGGCTGCAATAGCAGAAAAAATTACTGCTTATGCCGGCTTTGCCACAGCACCTCAGTGCCACCATCACGGCGTGCCAGCACCCGCGCCAGCACAAATAACAGATCCGATAAACGGTTCAGATATTTCAGGCCGGTTTCATGTACGGCTTCCTGCTGCAGCAGTGCCACATAGGTACGCTCAGCACGACGGGCAACGGCACGGGCCATGTGGCAGTGCGCAGCCGCAACGCTGCCACCGGGCAGAATAAAATCTTTCAGCGGCGGCAGGCTTTCGTTCCAGTGCACTAGATGCTGCTCCAGCTCGCTGAGCATGACTTCATTCAGCAAGGTGTAACCCGGCATCGCCATTTCCCCGCCCAGATCAAACAAATCGTGCTGTACCTGGCTTAATAAGGGTTGCAGCTCATCCTGTCCGGTCAGGCTGGCGCGCAGCACCCCCACCCAGGAATTCAGCTCGTCAATATCGCCCAGAGTGGCAATGCGCAGGCAGCTTTTACTGACCCGGGAACCGTCGCCCAGACCGGTTTCACCGCGGTCGCCGGTTTTGGTGGAAATTTTGGAAAGACGGTTGCCCATACAGTTTATTCCTTATCTTCAGAATTCAGCGCGGATGCCAGCATACCATGTGCGGGTGAAGTTAACGGGGTAAATGGCATCATCCCTAATCCATAGGCCGTTGCTCTGATCAAACAGATTCTGTACCTGAACATAGGCACTCAGCTTGCCGAACTGATGCTGATAGCTGATGTCCGTACTGTTAAAGGCTTTTTGCTTCTGCTTGAAATTATTAGCAAAGTCCTCGGCTGCCAGAGCTTTGCTGCGCCAAATCTGGTTGATGCTGAATGAGCCACGTTCGCTGGCCTGGTAATTTACCCCCAGGGTTGCGCTGTGTTCAGATACCCCGGGTAAATCTTTGCCATTAAAGGCGCCGGTACCGCTGTCTTCGCGGTCAATAATGGCGCGTGTCCAGCTGTAATTCAGACGAACGGCAAGCTGTTCGCTGGCCTGATACTGGTTCTGCAATTCAGCACCGTATTTGTGCGATTCATCGATATTGGTGTTGCTGAAAGTTTGCGGATTGTAGTAAATCTCATCCGTCAGATCCGTATAAAAAATAACGGCCTTAAGTTTATTGCGGCTGTGCAGATGGTTCAGGCCGAGGTTAACTGTGCGTGACTCGGCCGGTTTGATAAAACCATTGAAGCCGGTACCTATAAAGTTCCAGCTGCTGTCATACAG
This sequence comes from Venatoribacter cucullus, assembly GCF_016132445.1. Classification (NCBI taxonomy): domain Bacteria; kingdom Pseudomonadati; phylum Pseudomonadota; class Gammaproteobacteria; order Oceanospirillales; family Oceanospirillaceae; genus Venatoribacter; species Venatoribacter cucullus. The sequence goes on from NZ_CP046056.1 coordinate 604,668, forward strand.
CTGAGTAAAAAACCGGTCAATGTCGGGTGCCTGAAAGCCCTGGTTCAGGTTGGCAAAGACGGTTAGTTGTGCAGAAATTTTCTGGTTAATACCCAGATCCCAGGCCGTCAGATAATGATTGTCCTGCAACAGCGTGACGCTACTACGGTATTGATAGTCAGCCTTCTCACGCCGCCAGCCGGCGCTGATGCGGGTGTCCTGCAGGCGGTATTCAGCCTGAATATAAGCAGCACTGTTTTCTTTGGTTGTGGTATCAGTAGCACTGCTGCGCTCGCCATCAAAGAGTTGAACGCCGGTGAGTACCTGAAGGTTGTTTTGTTGCCAGGCAATGGAATAATCACCGGAGCGGTAATCATATTCTGATAGCCAGCCACTGGAATATTCTGAATCTTTTTTCTCAATAAAGTAATCAGCATTCAAACGCAGATTGTCGTTGATCTGAAGGCTGGTGCCTACACGACTCACATCGACAGTAAAGGTTTGACCGGTGTAGGTTTTACCAGCGTTTTGTTCTGGATTGTTATTAAATTGAGGCAGAGTCAGTGTGTCTCCATAGGTGGTATCCAGCCACGAGCGTTCCTTACCGGCACGGATCTCAACCCCAGACATGGGAAACAGCTTTAAATCCGCTGCTACGTTGTTGCTATCGGAATCATCTTTTTCGCCGGTAATGTCCTGGTCGCGGAAACCGTCACTGCGACCGTTTTCGGCGAGCAGCTGCAGGGTAAATTGCTCTTCGGTAATGCCGGCGCTGACGCTGGTCGATGAATAACCGTGGCTGCCGGCGGCAATATTCAGTGCGCCACCGGTCTGGTCTTTGGTCACAATATTAATAATGCCGGCCATGGCACCATCACCTTGCGCCACCGAGCCGCTGCCTTTAATAATTTCAATCCGTTCAATGCTTAATAATGGCACGCTGCTGAGCAGCTGAGGTACGGTGTCGACGTTGTTCAGGCGGCGACCATTTACCGTTACTACGATATTCTGATGGCCAGAGCCAACACCATAACCACGCATATCCAGTAATTGTGCAAAGGGGTTGCCGTACGAGGGTAATACGGTCACAGAGCTGTAGCGATTCAGGTAATCGTACAGGTCAATGGCACCGGAACGGGTAATGTCATCGGCATGATGAATTTCCGCCGCATAAGTGGCCAGCATATCGGGCTGAGCGATGCGGTTACCGGTTACCACCACCGGTGCTAATTCGCTATTTTCTGTGCTGGCAGAATGGGCCGTCGCAGCGATAAAAATGCTGCTTAAGGACAGCAAAAGAGAGATTTTTTTCATAGTAATCCGAATGGTAAAAAGACCAATCGGCGGATTCAGGAGGGAGCGGGCAGCAAAAAATTACCCGGCACCCGCATCGCCCACCGCAATACGTTGCTTGGGAGCCTCTGAATAACTCTGCACAGCTCTGCGCGAGTCTTTCCGGGCTGTAGAGCAAGGCGGCGAACGCCGAGAATGGCGAGCCCTTTTCAAGTTCGCCAACGTCGCTATACGGTCCGGAAAGCCGCGCCCTACGGGGATGGAAGGAAAACCCCGACTCGGTGTCGCCGGGTTTTGCCAGAACCCGCGATGCCTGCAACCCGGCTTCGTGATTCAGAACTTTCCTGCCATCCAGAGCGGGCACTGAGTTATTCAGAGGCTCCCTTGATTATTCAGGCCGGTCTCCGGGCTGACGACCTGATTCCGGGCTTACGCCGGAACCGCTGCTAACGCCTTCCCATACTTTATTAAGCACAGTGGCATCTGGTTAGCAGTGCGGTTGATCACCGTTGCGGGGGCAGCGCTGGATTGGCCTTGTGGCGCACCAGTCTTCCCGTTTAACTTGCTCCGCAAAAAGGGAACAAGCACCTGAAGCCGCGCAGGGTAATGGCAGGGGATAACAGGGTCAAGGGCAGGGGAAATAATACCGCTGAAATTTCCGCATGCAGATCACGCGGAAATTTCATGCAGCTGCTGGTACAACGCTGTGGTTAACGGCAGGGCATAATTTTTTTCTGCCGCGATTTTTAATAAATACCCGCAAATATAGGGTAATTCGGTTGGCCGGTTATGCAGCACATCCTGCAGTGTGGATGACTGATTGGCGGCGGTCGCGGCGGCCACTTGCTGCACCCGCTCAACCAGCCCGGCGGCTTCCGGCCAGCCTAAACAGGCATACAACCCGGCAATCTCTGTGCTGAGCGCGTCCAGCTGCTGCCGGTAAAGCGGGTTCTGCAGTAATTCACCATTGTGGCAGCGCAATTGTGCGGTCAGCGGATTAATCACCGCATTAATGGCCAGCTTGGTCCGAAGCTGGCTGGCAATATTATTCACTATGCGGGTATGAGGTGGAGTAACCACCGCATGGTCGGCGTCCGTTATTTCTGTGCCCCAGCGGCCAATCAGGTTGTCGCCCTGGCCGGCATACACCACGCGGTCGTCAGCGCGGTAAGCGCCTTCGGTGCTCATACCGGCCCATAGCTGGCAGGGCAGTTGTTGTTCTTGCAGCCAGTCGGCCAGCTGTTGCTGCTGCCCCATGCCGTTCTGCACTAACAGAATATTCTTCACCGCTGTTAAATGGTTGCGCCAGGGAGTCAGTGCCGTCTGGGTGGCTGCGGCTTTGGTACAGATCACCAGCCAGTCCAGCGCTTCACCTTGCCAACAGGGCAGTGTCTGTTGCCAGAGTTGTTGCTGTACCTGCACTTTCAGGTTGCACGCGCTGTGCTGATCACGGGGCAGAGCGACCAGCGGCAGGTCACGCCAATGCCAGGCCAGCACCGAGCCGAGCGAGCCAAGACCAAGAATGCCGATGCGGAGCGGGGGCTGGGTCATCAGAAGGGGTTTACCGGGTGCAGAACAAATAAAAGACGGGCCTGTGGAACAAACAATAGGCCCGTCTGGCTCAGGCTTCCGCGTTGCTGTAAGCCGGTGCAGGTTGCCAGCGGCGTAACAGTTGGCTGCGGACGTTGTCGGTATGGTCAGCGGGTAAATTACGCAACCAGAGTTCCAGCCGTACTTCGTCTTCATCAACGCGCTTGGCCAGCTCATCCAGCGCCACGCCCCGTTCGCGCAGTAACCACACCACCAGCGGCATTAAGTGGTGGAAACGACGGCGCTGGGTCGGGTCACGCAGGTCGGCAACGCTTAAGCCAAACTGTTCGGCCACCAGTTGGCAGGCATCGGCGAACAGGCGATTAACATCGTCTGCGGTATACGCCGATTGCACCAGGGCTTCCTGTTTCAGATGCCGGTTAATAAAGGCATCGCGGGCCAGCGCCTGATAGAGCGGGTGGTTGCCGTGGCGCAGGTCGAGTTTCTCTCCCACCGGTTGTTGCATAACCGCTTCGTAATGCTGGCTGCGGTTGCGGCGGCTGTGGGCCAGTAAATTGAGCATGGATTCAGTATCAATCCAGGCCGGCGGCTGCGGTTCGCGGTACCAGCGGTCGCTGCTCCAGGGCCACAGGCTGGCATCGGCGACTTTGCCGCTGTAACGCGGCCAGTCGTGCAGTTGCAATACCAGCGGCGCCAGATAGGCCTGTTCATCCACTAACAGTACGGTGCTTTGTTCCGCCAGCACCTGACGGCGCTTATTCCAGCAGCGTTCATGCAGGTTATCGAAGGCCGTGTGGATATCGTCCATCACTTCGCTCCAGTCGCGCTGGCAGCGCAGCACCAACCGGACCGAGTGGCTGTCGAATACATAGGCCAGCAGGCGAGTGCCGGGCAGGGTGGCCAGGGCTTTCAGGGCGTATTCGTATTCAAATACCGACTGAAAAATGGCTTGTTCTTTCGCTCCGGTCAGCGCGAAGTAGTACACTCCGGCTCCGTGCAGGGTCATTTTGGTTTCCATGACAATAATCTAGCTGACTTTGTTATAAGTTCCAGCGCCGGCAAACTTGCCCGGGTTAGCTGCACAGGGGTTAGAATACGCGCTTTTGCTGAGGAGTGAAGCAATGCCTTCTTTTGATGTGGTTTCTGAAGTTGATAAACACGAAGCCCGTAACGCCGTAGAACAGGCCAGCCGCGAGCTGAGCACCCGCTTTGATTTCCGTGGGGTGGATGCCAGTTTCGAGCAGAACGATCTGGAAGTGACCATGACTGCCAACCATGAATTTCAGATTGAGCAGATGAAATCCATGCTCACCGGCGCCATGACCAAGCGTGGCATTAAGGTGAACTGTCTGGAGTACAGCAAGCCGGAAGGTACCGGCAAACTGGTGCGGGTGAAGGCCAAAATGCGTCAGGGCATCGACAGCGACCTGGCCCGTAAAATGGTGAAGCTGATCAAAGACAGCAAGCTGAAAGTACAGGTACAGGTGCAGGGCGATACCTTGCGCGTACAGGGCAAAAGCCGGGACGATCTGCAGGGCGCCATGCAACTGCTGCGTACCGATGAAAGCATTGATATGCCCCTGGCGTTCAAGAACTTCAAAGATTGAACGTCTACCCGCCACTGCCACCGGCGCTGCTGCGCTGGTGGGCTGATGTCCGGCGCATTTATCTGCGCAAACCGGTGCTGGTCATTGCCCTCCTGGGCTTCAGCGCCGGGTTACCCTTTTTGCTGGTGTTTTCCACTTTGTCGGCCTGGTTGTTTGATGCCGGGGTGGAGCGTACCGCCATTGGTTTTTTTGCCTGGGTCGGCATTACCTATTCCGTAAAAGTGTTCTGGGCGCCGGTGGTGGATCGTTTTGCGCTGCCCGTTTTGTCGCACCTCGGGCAACGGCGCGGCTGGATTCTGGCCGGTCAGCTCGGCATCATCGCCGGGCTGGTGCTAATGAGTATGAGCAACCCTGCCTCGTCGCTGCTGGTGATTGCGTTGGCGGCGGTGCTGGTGGCGTTCTGTTCCTCCACCCAGGATGTGGCGGTGGATGCTCTGCGCATTGAATCGGCTGAGGATGAGCTGCAGGGTATGTTGTCAGCGGCTTATATTTTTGGCTATCGGGCCGCTCTGCTGGTCGCCGGTGCCGGCGCCCTTTACATCGCCGAGTTTGGCAGCTGGGCGCTGGCGTATTTATGCATGGCAGGTCTGATGGGGCTGGGCGTGGCAGCGGTGCTGTGGGCCGATGAGCCGCAACGGGTCAGCGCTGAACAGCGGGACCAGAATGAAATAATTCTGATTGACCAGATTATGGGCCGGCCGATGCAGATGGCGCAGCGGCCAGGCTGGCAACGCTGGTTGCTGGGTGCGGTGGTGTGCCCGGTGCTGGAGTTTTTTCAGCGTAACGGCAAGTTTGCGCTGCTGATCCTGAGCTTTATTGCCTTGTTCCGCCTCAGCGATATCACCATGGGCATGATGGCCAACCCCTTTTATCTGGATCTGGGGTACAGCAAAGCCGATATCGCCAGCGTGGCCAAAGTCTTTGGCTTTTTTATGACCATTTTCGGCTCGGCGCTGTGCGGTGTGCTGGTGGTAAGACACGGCATTATGCAGCCGCTGTTACTGGGCGCGATTATGGTGGCGGGCACCAATCTGCTGTTTGCCTTACTGGCGGTGCTGGGCAGTAACGGGGTGACCCCCCCCATATACGGGCTGGCGCTGGTGATTGGTGCCGATAACCTCAGCGGCGGCATTGCCAGCACGGCCTTTGTGGCGTATTTGTCCAGCCTGGCCAATCGCAGTTACACCGCCACCCAATACGCACTGTTCAGTTCACTGATGACCCTGCCGGGTAAATTTATCAGTGGGTTTTCCGGCTGGGTGATCGACAGCAGTGGTTACATGGAATTTTTTCTGCTGGCGGCGGCACTGGGCATTCCGGCCATCGTGCTGGTGCTGGTGTTGATGCGGCATGCCCGCCATGAGCCACCGGCCGTCGAGGCCAAGAACCCGCTGTCAGCGCCCTGATCGGTTAACGGCTGCGCCCAGCCAGGCGGCACCGCGCACACCGCTGGAATCACCGTGCACCGATTGTTTCAGTGGCGTACAGACGGTGTCGGAAAACACATAGTCGCCCCACAGTCGCGGTACTTCGGTGCAGAGGCCGGGCAGGTTGGAGACACCGCCGCCGAGCACAATGACGTGCGGGTCCATCAGGTTAATCACCGCCGCCAGCGCTTTAGCCAGTCGCCGGTAATAGCGTTGCAGCACCTCCAGTGCCTGCGCTTCACCCCGCGTGGCCCGTTCGGCCCATTCCGGTGCGGATAAATCCAGGCCGGTTTCCTGCAACGCTTGCTGGCGCATTCCCGGCCCCGATAACAAGGTTTCCAGGCAGCCGTGCTGGCCGCAGTAACAGGGCGCTTCGCCATCCTCTGCGTTGCGCCACGGCAGCGGGTTGTGCCCCCATTCGCCGGCAATGGCGTTGGGGCCGCCGAGCAGCTGGCCATTTACCACCCAGCCACCGCCGCAGCCGGTACCGATAATCACGGCAAACACGGTTTTATAACCGGCGCCGGCGCCATCGGTGGCTTCCGATAGGGCCAGACAATCGGCATCGTTGGCCAGAATCACGCGCTGGCTAAGCGCCCGTTGCAGATCGCCCTGCAGATCGCGCCCGATCAGACAGGTGGTGTTGGCGTTTTTGATTAAACCGGTGGCCGGACTGACCGCACCGGGAATGCCGATGCCGAGGGTGAAATCGTTGGTATTCAGTTCACTGGCGGCGTTGTGCACCAGTGCGGTGATGTTGGCAACAATGGCGTCGTAGGAATGGGATGGGGTGGCGTTGCGGTGGCGTAACAGGGGTTCGCCGGACTCGTTCAGAACAATAATTTCGGTTTTGGTGCCGCCCAGATCAATGCCGAATTGCAGCATAATGGTGTCCGCAAAAATGGAAGAAACGGGCGGCAGTGTAGCAGAGTTGATTCAGGAACCGACCGGGTGGCTGTAGCTGCGGATCATGCTTTGCAGCATCGACGAGCTTTCGACCAGCCGGCAGCCGTTGCCATACAGGCTGGGGGTGATTTTGTCGCTCCACACCACTTCAACCACGCCCTGGCCGGTGCGGCGGTTGTCGATATTGGGCGGAATATCCACCAGATCCAGCTGCAGCCGGGTACCTGGGGCCAGGTAATCGTAGGAAGAAATCATCAGGCCCTGTTCGGAACAGTCGACCAGCAGACCCAGGTATTCCTTATTTTGTTGTTCGAATACACTGACGCTGCTTTTCAGCGTCCAGCGCGGGTGCATACGTTGATCAATAACGGATGTGCTCATAATGATTTCTCCACACAAACGGCTAAAACAACCACATTACTCCGCAGTGTAGCGCCGCCACAGGAACAAAGGCTATGACAGAAATGACGAACCTGGCGGTTACGCCGGCCATTCACCTGATTCTGGGCGCCGCCCGCAGTGGTAAAAGCCGCTACGCCGAGCAACAGGCCAGCCTGCTGGAACAGCAAAGCGCCGCCACGGTGGTGTATATTGCCACCGCCCAGGCCCATGACGGCGAAATGCAGCAACGTATCGATCAGCATCGTGATCAGCGCCCGGCGCACTGGCCGACTCTGGAAGAACCGCTGCAGCTGGCGGCCTGTTTGCAGCGGGCGCAACAGCAGTACCCCGGCTCAGCGTTGCTGGTGGATTGCCTGACCCTGTGGGTGACCAACTGTTTGTTACACAGTGACCCTGATTACTGGGTGCGCGAGCGCGAGGCATTACTGACGCTGTTGCCAGAGCTACAGCAACCGCTGTTGCTGGTGAGTAATGAAGTGGGCTGGGGCATTGTCCCCATGGGCGAACTGAGCCGTCGTTTTGTGGATGAAAGCGGCCGTCTGCATCAGGCCATTGCCGCGCAGGCGCAGGCGGTGACGCTGGTGGTGGCGGGGATACCGGTGGAAGTTAAACGCTAGACGTTTAACGGGAGACGGGAGACGCTCGCCTTGGGAATTTGCTGCCGGGCACGCTGAACCCTCAACCCCGAACCCTCAACCTGATCCGCATTATTTATTGATCTGATTTAAGGAACCGCATGACCATTCAAGCCTGGTGGCAGCAACCCGCCGCCGCCGTTTCCGAATCCTTCCGCCAGCAGGCGCTGGCGCGCCAGAATCAGCTGACCAAGCCGCCGGGTGCGCTGGGGCAGCTGGAGCAGGTTGCCGTGCAGCTGGCGGCTCTGCAGCAGCGCGTAAAACCTGCTGTTCAGAACCCGCAGCTGGTGGTATTCGCCGGCGATCATGGCGTGGTAGCGCAAGGGGTATCGGCGTTTCCGCAGGCGGTGACGGTGGCCATGCTCAGTAATTTTGTTGCTGGCGGTGCCGCAGTAGCGGTGCTGGCACGGTTGCACGGCATCGGTTTAAGCGTGGTTAATTGCGGGACCGTCACGCCCTGTGAGCATCTGGCCGGTGTTATTCAGTGCCCGGTGATGCCGGGCACGCAGGATTTTTCTCAGCAGCCCGCCATGAGCCCGGCGCAGGCGCAACAGGCGTTACGCATTGGTGCAGAACAGGTAGAGCGCCTGCACGCAGAAGGGTGTGATCTGTTTATGGCCGGCGAAATGGGCATTGGTAATACCTCGGCAGCCAGTTGTCTGGCGGCACTGCTGTTGCAGCAGGATGTCGTCGCACTCACTGGCCCTGGCACCGGCGTGCAGGGCGCCGCCCTCAGCCACAAACAACAGGTGCTGGCGGCCAGTGTGGCGCGGGCGCAACCGCTGGTAAGTTCGCCTTTGCAGGCACTGGAACAGGTTGGCGGGCTGGAACTGGCGGCCATGTGCGGTGCCTTTATGCGTGCTGCGCAGTTGGGTATTCCGGTGCTGGTGGATGGTTTTATCGCCACTGCCTCGGCCTTGTTGGCGGTGCAGCTGAACCCCGGCGTACGCGAGTGGCTGCTGTTCGGCCATCGCTCGGCTGAACCCGGCCATGCGGCGTTGCTGCAGGCCTTAGCAGCTGAGCCGCTCATTCAATTAGGCATGCGGCTGGGCGAAGGCTCGGGCGCGGCGGTTGCCTATGGCGTGGTGCAGCAGGCACTGGCCCTGCATAACGGCATGGCCACCTTTGCTGAAGCAGGCATCGGCTGATGCAGACGCGCATCGATATTATCCGCCACGGCGAACCGGAGGGCGGCAACGTCTTCCGCGGCCGCACCGATCATGCCTTAACCGGGTTGGGGCAGTGGCAGTTTGATCAGCGCATTGCCCGTCATCGCAGCGCCTGGCAGCGCGTGATCAGCTCGCCGCTGCAGCGGTGCCGGCAATCGGCGCAGACGCTGGCGCAGCAGCTGCAGATTCCGCTGCACATCGATGAGCGCTGGACCGAGATTGATTACGGCGATTGGGAAAACCAGCCAGTGGATTCCATCATGAACGACCCGGCGCAGGATGCCCGTGCCTTGTGGGAAGACCCGCTGAATTTCTGTGCTCCTAATGGCGAGCCGGTTGTCGTCTTGCAGCAGCGTGTACTGGCCGGCTGGCACAGTCTGCTCACTGACTATGCCGGTGAGCATCTGCTGGTGGTGTGCCACGGCGGTGTGATGCGTGTGTTGGCGCAGCAGCTGCTGCAACTGGCCCCCCAGGCCATGAACCGACTGGCGGTTCCTTATGCCGGCTTGCTGCGTTTCCGTATTGATCACAGCGAGTATCAGGGTCAGCCGCAGCAGTGGATTACGCTGGAACATCTGGATGGAAACGACCTGACACCATGAAACAGCACTTCAGCACACACGTCTGGGCCTTCTGGTACGCGCTGGCGTTGTTAAGCCGGGTGCCGGTGCCTTATTTGCAACGTACTGACCGCGATGTTGCCGCCACTTCATTGCTGTATTACCCCGTGGTGGGCGCCTTGCTCGGCTTGTTATTACTGGGCTTTACCCTGTTGTGCGGCTGGTGGAATCCGCAGCTGTCGCTGTTGCTGCTGGCGGCGTTACTGCTGTTGCTGTGGACAGGCTTTACCGGCGCCCTGCATCTGGACGGCTTAGCCGACAGCGCCGACGCCTGGGTGGGGGGGTTAGGCGACCGTGAGCGCACGCTGGCGATTATGAAAGATCCACAAAGCGGCCCGATGGGCGTGACTGCGGTGGTGCTGGCGTTGCTGCTGAAACTGGCGGCGATATTCGCGTTGCTGGAACAGACGCGCAGCGACAGTGGCTGGAATATTACGCTGCTGGCGGCCGGCTTATTGTTGGTCCCCATGCTGGCACGCGCGTCGGTGCTGGGGCTGCTGGCCACTACGCCATACGTCCGCAGCGGCGGCATGGCCAGCGATCTGGTCGCCGGTGCCACGCCGCTGCGGCTGGTGCTCTGGGGGCTGGCGCTGGCCGCGCTGGCATTACTGCTGGTGCCAGCGCAGGGGTTATTTCTGCTGGCGCTGTGGCTGACGCTGGTGTTGCTAGTGCGGCAACAGCTGCTGAAACGGCTGGGGGGCTGTACCGGCGACACCCTGGGCGCCGGTATTGAACTGCAGGAGGCGTTACTGCTGGCCGCGCTGGCTTTATAACGGCTGGGGCAATCAGTCGTACATGCTGGTAATCACGTCGATGGAGGGCTTCAGCGTCGCGCGCCAGGTCTGCTCCAGGGTGGGTGAAAATTGCGGGTCGTGGCGGTACAGGGTTTCCATCAGGGCGTCCAGCCACAGGCTGTAATACGACGGGTGAATATTCATTTTTGCTTTGCTGTGGCTTTCACCCAATGCGCGGATTTTGCTGTCGGACATACCGCGCGCGTGCATTACCAGCCACATGATGCCGCCGCGTAATAAACCGCGCTGCGATTCCATATTGGTGTTGGCAAACATGGCGCGGATATCCGCCGATTTACCCATAAAAATCGTATAGAAATCTTCGAAAAAAGCCGGGTTGTTGCAGCTGCGGCCATAGCTTTGAAACACAATATCGGGATTGCCCATCATCGGTTCTCTGTGGGTTTTTTGCGGGGGGATTAACAAGGCGGCGCAGGGTAAGGATTTTTGGCCACTATGGCAAAGGGACTTTTGTGGTGAATTGGTTAACGCTGGCGCGATTATTTTAACGCTGACGTAATTGGTTGACTCGTATTCTGTTTCAGCGATGACGCCATACATCTGGTACACTCGGCGCCGGAAAAAATCAGCGGCCATTGTATGACAAGCACTCCGGATTCCAGTCTTTTTCCCGGTTATTTCCCGGAACTTTTGCCGCTGTTGCTGCTGGCGGCGTTATTGCTCGACCGCTGGCTGGGCGAACCGGCGCGTTTTCATCCGCTGGTGGGGTTTGGCAACTGGGTGGCCTGGCTGGAACGTCGTTTAAATCGGACAACAGAGCGACCGCTGGCCGGACGTATATTGGGTGTGCTGGCGTTATTACTGGCGTTATCCCCCTTGCTGGTTATTGCTGTGGTGCTGCTGTGGCTGTACCAGCAAACGCCGGTGTTATTCTGGCTGGCGCATATCGTGATTCTGTATTTCTGCATCGGCTGGCAAAGTCTGCAACAACATGTGCAGGCGGTAGCGCAGGCCTTACAAGCGGATGATTTACCTCTGGCGCGGGAAAAACTGAGTTGGATGGTCAGCCGCGATACGGCGCAATTATCGGATTCTGAGGTGGCGCAGGCGAGCCTTGAAAGTCTGCTGGAAAATTCCCTCGATGCTTTATTCGCCACGCTGTTCTGGTTTTGCCTTGGTGGCGCGCTGGCGGCTTTAATGCACCGCTGGGTGAATACGCTGGATGCCATGTGGGGCTATAAAAATAGCCGTTTCCGTTATTTTGGCTGGGCCGCCGCGCGGCTGGACGATGCGCTGGCCTATATTCCGGCGCGCTTAACGGCGCTGAGTTTTGTGCTGCTGGGCCGGTATAAGAAACAGGCGTTAACGTGCTGGCGGCAACAGGCAGCGGCCTGCGCCAGCCCCAACGGTGGCCCGGTGATGACCGCTGGGGCTGGTGCCTTAAATATCCGCCTCAGTGAACGCGCCTGTTACCACGGTGAATGGAAAATAAAACCGCCGATGGGCTCGGGTAACGCCGCTACCGTTGCCGATATTCAGCCGGTCTTTCAGTTAATTCGACGGGTGTTGTGGCTGTGGTTGCTGGTGATTTTTATCGCCGTTATCGGGTGGAAAATGTTCGCATGAGTCTGATCTTATTACCCGGTACAACGCCACCGGTGCACGGTGCCGATTTAACCAACGCGTTGCAGCAATACGGCGGTGAGCCGGAACACTGGCTGGATTTATCGGCCGCGATCAGCCCCTACAGTTGGTGGGCCGAGCGCGGCTTAATGCCGGCGGCCAACAGTCTGCGCAATTTACCGCAGCCGGTGGCGGAATTAGCACAGGCCTGTGTGCAGTATTACGGCCATGCCGCGTTGCCGGTGCCGGGTTCGCAGGCGGCTATTCAGACGCTGCCACGTTGTTTTTCCCACGCCCGCGTGTGGGTGCAGGCCGATACCTACGCCGAGCATGCGTTCAGTTGGCAACAGGCCGGCCACAATGTGCAGGAATTAACGCTGGCGGACATACGGGCCGCGTTTCATAAGGGTACCGCACTGCCGGATCTGTTAATTCTGGTGAATCCTGCTAATCCCAGTGGCGAGTGTTTAGCGGCGGATGAAGTGCAACAATGGACGGCGCAATTACAGCAGCTGGGCGGTTATATGCTGGTGGATGAAGCCTTTATGGACTGCACGCCCGAACACAGCATTCTGAATATTCCGCTGGCGGCTAACCGCATGGTGCTGCGCTCACTGGGTAAATTTTTCGGACTGGCCGGGTTACGTTGTGGGTTTGTGATTGCGGCTGAGTCGGTGCAACAGCGACTTCAGCAACAACTGGGGCCCTGGGCGGTGAACAGTCTGGCGCTCAGCATCGCCTCGCAGGCACTGCGTGACGAAGCCTGGCAGCAACAACAGCGGCTGCGGTTACTGCGGATGCAGGAACAGGTGCTGGATACCTGCCGTTTGCTGCAATTACCGGTGCTGGGCAGCACGCCGTTGTTTGTGACGTTTCAGGGCGAAAAAACACAGATCATGCACACCCAACTGGCGCAGCAGAAAATATGGAGCCGGTATTTTCCACGCCAGCAATGGTTACGGTTGGGCATGCCCGATCCGCAACAATGGCCGCGTTTATACAGCGCCTTAAAAACGCTGAGGGAGTTATGATGAAAATAGTTTGGTGTTTAACGCTGTTTTTTTTCAGCGCATCAGTACAGGCATTAACGCTCACCGACGATAGCGGTCAGGCTGTGCGTTTGTCGGCGCCGGCCCAGCGCATTATTACCTTAACGCCGCACGCCACTGAGCTGATGTTTGCGGTGGGAGCCGGTCAGCAGGTTGTCGGCGCGGTGGATTATTCCGATTACCCGGCCGATGCGGAAAAAATCCCCCGTGTCGGCGGTTATTCCGGTCTGAATATTGAAGCTATTCTGGCGTTGCAGCCGGATCTGATTATTTACTGGCCGGAGGGCAATCCGGCGCGGGAAATACAGCGCTTAAAACAGCTAAAAATGCCGCTGTACGCTTCCGATCCCAACAGTTTTGCGGATATTGCCAGAAGCCTGGAACATTATGGTGAAATCAGCGGTAATGTTGCCAAGGGGCAACAAGCCGCTACGCAATTCCGTCAGCGGCTGAATGCGTTGCAGCAGCGCTATGCCGGTGCCGGGAAATTGCGGGTGTTTTATCAGGTCTGGCATCAGCCACTGGTAACGCAAAGTGGCGATACCTTTATTTCCCGCGTACTGGAATTGTGTGGTGGTGAGAATATTTTTGCCGACCTGCCCATGCGTTCACCCCAAATCAGTGAAGAAGCGGTACTGGCAGAAAATCCTGACGTCATTATTGCCAGTGGCATGGCGGCTGAGCGCCCGGAATGGCTGGATCACTGGCGGCGTTATCCACATCTGAACGCGGTAAAACATAACCATCTTTACCATGTGCATCCCGATTTATTACATCGGCCGACCCCCAGGTTGCTGGATGGTGCTGAGCAGGTTTGTGCGTTATTGCATAGAGTGCGACAGAAGCCGTAAGGTTTTTGCCCATAAGGATGTAAAAATCCCGCCCGGTTTTTACCGGGCGGGATTTTTTATGGGCTTATTTAACGGTGCCGATTTTATTCAAAACTGCGGGGTCTCAGCAGTTCTGGTTTCAGAATGGGTTTTGAGCCGGTGTTATCGTGCTGGCCCAGAATTTTTCCATTCCGCTCAGTTCCGTACATAGAAAATTTATGGAAATTCAGGAATTTCTCCCGGGTTTCCTTGGCATTACCGGTATAGCGTGGGTCTTGCGGGCGCTCTTGCGAGTTAATGTATAACGCTACATCCCAGGCTTCTTTATCGGACAAACGGCCCGGCTGACCCAGTGGCATATTGTTTTTAATAAAGGAAGCGGCAGTGAATACCCGGATCATACCGGCGCCCCAGTTGTAAGAGTTATCCCCCCACAGTGCCGGGAATACCACTTTACCATCGACTTTTTTACCGGCGCCGTCAGCGCCATGACAAACCTGGCAGTTTTCGGTGTACACCTGCTGGCCTTTTTCATAGCTGATGTCTTTCGGCATCTGGTTGCCCAACGAGTTAAAGCCACGGCCGGCAATATTGCTGTCATACACCTTGGCACCTTTAGCCATGTACTGGTGGTAAGAGGTAATGGCCAGCATATCGTCACTGCCATAGGCGGGTGGGATGCCGTTCATTGAGAACGAGAAACAGCCGACAATACGCTCTTCCAGTGAATTCACATGGCCGTTTTTGCCACGGAAATCGGGCAAGGTGGTGGCGGCTGGCCAGACTGGGCCGGACCAGGCCATACGGCCTTCGCCCATGTGGCAGGATTTACAGCTCATGTCGTTAAAGACATATTTGCCGCGGTATTTCTGGGTATCCATAAACATATCGCGGCCTTTCAGAATCACTTTGCGCAATTCCGGATGCAGACTTTTATCGGCATTAATATCGTCAACCGTGGGGGCTTTGTGGACATACTGGCCTTCTTTAAACGCCGGCAGGATAACGCCATGCGGCTGTGCCAATGCGCCCACAGAGAACCCGGTAATGGCCACAGTACCCACAGCGATGGTGATTTTTTTCAGTGCGTTCATAACAGGTTCTCCTTATTGCTGCGCAGCAGGTTGGCTGGCCAGATAAGCAGCAACGGCGTCAATTTGTTCATTGCTCAGGCGTTTGGCGATGTTTTCCATCAGCTGTATCGGGTCGGATTTACGCTGACCCTGTTGCCAGGCCTGAAGTTGCTGCTTGATGTAGCTGGCGTGCTGACCAGCAATACCGGGAAAGTTTTCATCCACGCCCTGATTGGCAGGGCCATGGCAGCTGGCGCAGGGAGGCAGGTAATCATCCCACTGGCCCATTTCGGCTAAGCGTTTACCCAATGCCAGCTGTTCGGCGCTGGCGGTGGTAGGCGCCGGTGCTGGTGCCGGCAGGCGGGCAAAATGAGCCGCCAGATCGCGGAGATCCTGTTCTTTAAAGTTATCGACGTTCATGCTCATCACCGGGTTCACCCGGGTGCCATTCTGATACGCCTGCAAACTACGGAAAATATAGCCTTCATCCTGACCGGCAATTACCGGAAAGGCACCAGCGGCGTTGCCTTCACCGTTCATACCATGACAGGCCATACAGGGGGCGCCGCTGCCATCACCCTGCATAGACAATTGTTGGCCGCGTTCGGCATTGCCGGCGGCCAGCACCGGGAGGCTGAGTGCAGCGGAGCAAAGTGCCGCCAGCAGAGTGGGGTTGCGTTTCATCGGTTGATCCTACCTGTTTGGATTTATAACTTTATAAGTATATAACTTAGTCTATTATTGATGTTAGCGCAGATTGAACTTTTGGCGAGTTCTGACTTTCCCTGTATCAGGAGTGAATGTGATTTCCATAAATCTACCAAAAAAGCCGCTGATTCTGGCGTTTGCAACGGCGATGATGCCAATAACCAGCGTGGCTGAAACAATCTTTTCCAGCCAGATTTTTGCCAATTTCAGCAATATTCAGGTAGACCAAAGTCGTACCGATGCTGAAGGCTGGCAACCGGATTTAAAGCGTTTTTATCTGGATGCTGAGCATAAATTCAGTGATCGCTGGAAATTAAAAGTCACCACCGATGTGCAGTGGCAACGGCAGCAGGATCCGACCGATTTATGGTTCCGCCATGCCTATGCGCAATATTCCTTTGGCAGCGGTAATAATCAGTACCTGAAAATCGGCACCGCTGAACTGCCCTGGATTGATTACGTGGCCCCGCGGGTCGGTTACCGTTATGTAGATCCGAGTCTGACGCCGAAAAACAGATTTGCCGGCCCCACCGACCCGGGCCTGCATTATGGCTATAAAGGCCGGCAATTTTCTTTTGGTGTGGCAGCGGTTACCGGCAGTGGTTTTCAGCGCCCAACCTTAGGCGATAGGCTGGATATTGAGATGATGGGGGTCTGGCATATTCTGCCGGGGCTGGATTTGGCCGCCGGCTACTATGAAGGTACCCGTGCGCAGGATAAAGATGATAAGCCCAGATTGCACACTGCCCGCCGCCACAATGTGGCGTTAAGTTACCGGATTAAAACCATGCGTCTGGGAGCGGAATACGCCCGCAATGACAACTGGAATCAGGTCAGTAAAGTGCCTGAAGACAGCAGTCATGGCTGGAGTGTGTGGGGCAGCTATGTCTTTAAACCTGGTTATTCCGTATTTGGTCGTTACGAACAAACCGATCCCAGCAATAAGCTGAACCCGGCTAATGAAAATGATTACCTGCAGTTGGGTGTCGACTGGAAAGCGACGTCTTATGTGACGGTAGCGCTGGTCGGTAAACAAAGCACGGCGAGAACAGCGTTGAAAGAAACCGAAACCAATGAAGTGGGTATCTGGACGCAGTGGGATTTCTGATTTTTCTGTTATAGAAATCTTTTTCAGATAATAAAAAATGGCGCCTGATCAGGGCGCCATTTTTTTATGCGTTAACGCTGTTAATACGGCATTACTCTTCCAGCAATGCCCGCAGCATCCACGCCGTTTGCTCGTGCACGGTGAGGCGCTGGGTTAATAAATCCGCGGTCGGTTCATCGCTGGCTTCGTCCACCAGTTTGAATAATCCGCGCGCGGTACGGGCGGTGGCTTCGTGGCCATCGGCCAGAATGCGGATCATCTCTTTGGCTTTCGGCGGTGTCACCGGCGCATCGGGCAGCGAGGTTAATTGCGCAAATTGCGCGTACGAACCCGGTGCCATATGCCCCAGCGAACGGATGCGTTCGGCAATCGGATCAACCGCATTCCACAGCTCGGTGTACTGGGTCATAAACATGGCGTGCAGGCTGTTGAACATTGGCCCGGTGACGTTCCAGTGAAAGTTATGGGTGGTTAAGTACAGGGTGTAGGTGTCGGCCAGCAGACGGCCTAAGCCGGCACTGATCTGTTCACGGTGTTCGGCACTGATGCCAATATTCACGTTGCTCATAGGTCACTCCTGTGTGTTTCTGTTATGAAAAGTTTGTCGGGTTTTTCAGGTTCCCCCCGGCCTCAGCCGAGGGTGGTGTCCAGCATCATCATTAAGGCAAAGCCCACCATTAATCCGAGTGTGGCCACGGTCTGGTGGCCATGGCGGTGGGTTTCCGGAATCACTTCATGCGATACCACAAACAGCATGGCGCCACCGGCCAGTCCCAGCCCGATCGGGTAGGCCAGCATAAAACCACCGGCCAGACCGGCACCCAATAAAGCGCCCACCGGTTCCAGTAAACCGCTGAGGCCGGCAATAATGACGGCAAACAACGGGGTAAAACCCACGGCGCGCAGTGTCAGCGCGACCGCTAAACCTTCGGGAATGTCCTGCAGGGCAATGGCGGTGGCCAGTGGCAGGCCCACACTTAAGTCGCCCTGCGCAAAGCCGACGCCAACGGCCATGCCTTCCGGCAGGTTGTGCAGCGCCATGGCAAACACAAACAACCAGGCCTTGCTGCAGCGTTCGTGACCGGCACCGCAAGGGCCCGTAGTACCGTGTTCGTGCGGGGTAAACTCATCCAGTCCCAGCATTAATGCCACACCCATCAGCATACCGAACACCACCAAAGCACCGCCCTGTATGGCACTGCCGGTGATGCTTTCACCGGCTTCAATACCTGGCAGCAACAACGAGAACGCGGCGGCGGCCAGCATCATGCCGGCGGCAAAGCCCAGCATGGCGTCTTCGGCACTTTGCGATACCCGTTTTAGAAACAGCGCCGGCAACGCGCCCAGTGTGGTGGCCAGAAAACCGGCGGTGCCGCCGAGCAGGGCGTAGCGGGTGAACAGGCTGTTGTCGGTGGTCAGCACGTTGATCAGGCTTTGCACCAGCAGCACTGCCACCAGAGCCAAGCCGGCCAGTAAGCCTGCTGCGGCGTAGGGGTGATCGGCTGCGTGTTGGCGCAGATCATCAAACCAGGTAGTCGCAGAGTGTTGACTGAGTTCCATAGTGGTTTCCCGGCGTTGCCTTGTGCTGTTCAGTTGATCCCAGTTTAGCGGCAGACTTAATAGAATCCATTTAATTAAAGTCATTTAACCGAAAGTTAAAAACTATAAGTCAGAACAGGCTGAGCTGATCTCTGCTGACGGTTTTTTTGCGGCCGTTGGGCGCAGGTGTACGCCCGTCGCTGCTGAAACGGCTGCAGCTGGACGACATGATCAGTGATCATCAGGACGATTATCAGCGCCGTGCCTTTGCCACTCTGCCGGAAGCACTGGCGTGGCTGGACGATCTGCTGCGCACCTGAGACGAACGGGTTACGCCAATCCGGGGACTCTTTTTGTTTCAGTTCTCCCGGGGCGCTATGATGCGCTCTTTCTAACTTTTCTCCGGGTGTTTCCGGATCCTTCAGCCGGGCGTTTTTCCATGCAGACTGCTTCTCTGCGCTGGCACCTGTTTTGCCGCGTAATCGACAACTTTGGTGATATTGGCGTGTGCTGGCGACTGGCGCAGCAGTTACAGCAGGTGCATGGTCAGCAGATCAGTTTATGGGTGGATGACCTCGCCAGCTTTGCCGCGCTGGAACCCGGTGTGAATCCGGCGCTGCCACAGCAACAGGTGCAGGGGATCGCGGTGTATCGCTGGGACGAGGATTTCAGTCTGCCGGCCGACGAGCCCGAGGTGGTGGTGGAAACCTTTGCCTGCGAGCTGCCGCCACGGTATCTGCACTTTATGCAGCAACTGACGCAGCGGCGTGGGCAGCAGCCGGTGTGGATCAATCTGGAATACCTGAGCGCGGAAGACTGGGTGCGCAGTTGCCACGGCAGCCCGTCGCCGGTGCACGGAATGAACAAAACCTTCTTCTTTCCGGGGTTTACCGAGGGCACTGGCGGCCTGTTGTTTGATGCCGGCCTGCCGGCGCTGGCGCAGGAATTGGCCAGTGCCGAGGCACGTACCGCCGAACTGGCGCTCTACGGTGTGCACAATATTGCCGATAACACCCGCCTGATCAGCCTGTTTGCTTATGAAAATCCGGCCTTGCCGCACCTGTTGGAACAATTAAAACAGGGGCCGCAGCCCGTGTGCCTGCTGATTCCGCAGGGGCGTATTTCGGCCGGTGTAGAAGCGTGGCTGCAGCAACCCCTGCCGGTCGGACAGCCGCAGCAGCGTGGCGCTTTAACGCTGTGCACGCTGCCGTTTCTGTCGCAGCCGCAATACGACCGCCTGCTGGCCCTGTGCGATCTGAACTGTGTGCGCGGCGAGGAATCCTTCGTGCGCGCGCAGATGCTCGGTAAACCCATGTTGTGGCATATCTACCAGCAGGAAGAGGATGCGCATCTGGTGAAGCTGGAAGCGTTCATGGCGTTGTACCTGCAAGCGGCCGCACCGGAGCTGCGCGAATCGTTGCTGCCCCTGTTCCGCGGCTGGAACCAGCCGGGACTCCCGATGCCGGATTTACAGCCCTTACTGGCTGCCCCGCAGGGCTGGCAACAGCATGCCAGTGAATGGCAACAAGGCCTGTTACAGCTGGGGGATCTGGCGGCAAATCTGGTGCAACAGGTGGTAAATCGGGTATAGTGCTGGCCGACTTTTTAACCCTGATTAATCGGTATATTGCTATGAAAACTGCACAAGAGTTCCGCGCTGGCTCGGTGATGAGCCTGCAAGGTCAGCCCTGGATCGTTCTGAAAGCCGAATTCAACAAATCCGGCCGTAACGCTTCAGTAATGAAAATGAAGCTGAAAAACCTGCTGACCGGCGCTACTCAGGAGCCGGTATTCAAGGCCGACGACAAATTCGACCAGGTTATTCTGGAGCGTCGTCAGGTAACTTACTCTTACTTCCAGGACCCGCTGTATGTGTTCATGGACGAAGAATACAACCCGGTAGAAGTGGAAAAAGAAAACCTGGGTGACGTACTGAACTTCATCGAAGACGGCATGACTGACGTATGCGAAGCCACCTTCTACGAAGGCAAAGCCATCAGCGTTGAACTGCCGACCACCATCGTCCGTACCGTGTCTTACACCGAACCGGCTGTGCGTGGTGACACCTCTGGTAAAGTGATGAAGCTGGCCAAGCTGAACAACGGTTACGAGCTGTCTGTGGCTGCTTTCGTTGAAATTGGTGATGCCATCGAAATTGACACCCGCACCGGTGAGTTCAAAGGCCGCGCCAAGAACTGATCCGCTGTTGCTGTAAAAAGCCGCCCCGGTGCTGCCGTGGCGGTTTTTTTTATGCCTGTTATCCGGCCGGCGCTGGTGTTACAAGCCAGTCCGGCAACTCTTTTTCCGGCAGTGCCGGTGCGTACAGCCAGCCCTGGCCTTCATCACAACCCAGTTGCTGCAGTTTTTGCTGTTGCTCGCTGGTTTCAACACCTTCGGCGGTAATCTGCATGGCCAGGCTGTGTCCCAGGCTGATAACCATTCTGGCGATGCTGTCATCGCTGTGCATTTCATTGATAAAAACCCGGTCAATTTTCAGCCGGGTTGCCGGCAGGTGCCGCAGTACACCCAGCGAAGAAAAACCGGTACCGAAATCGTCAATGGCAATGCCAAACCCCAGTGCGCGGATTTCATTCAGACGCTGCACCAGAAAATTAAAATCTTCGGCCGCAACCGATTCGGTAATTTCCAGTTCAATGGCCTCCGCCGGCACCTGGCTGTCCTGCACGATCTGCTGCAGTTGTTCGGTAAAATCGGTTTCGCGCAGCTGTACCTGCGAGACGTTAATGGCCATGGTTAAGTTATTGTGGCCTTGTTGGCGCAGGCGGAATAAACAGGCGCAGGCCTGGCGCAAGACAAAATAACCCAGCGCAATGATCAGGCCGGATTTTTCTGCCAGCGGAATAAAACGGTCGGGCGGAATCATATCACCTTCGTTATTGCGCCAGCGTAACAACGCTTCAAAACCACTGGTTTTACCGTTGCGTAAATCAATTTTCGGCTGGTACATCAAAAACAGCTGGGTCTGATTAAAAGCTTCGCGCAGTGCGGTCATTAACCGCATACGCTCGCGTGCCTGCTGGCCTAATTTCGGGGAAAAATAATTAGCGCTGCCACGCTGGGTCAATTTGGTTTGTTTCAGTACCAGATGCGCATCTTTTAATATTTCTGAGCCGTTGGCACAGCGGCCATTTAATTGCACCAGGCCGCTGGTGGCGGACAAACGTACCGGTTGTTGGCCAACCGGAAAGGCGCTGCTGAATAATTCCGTTAATATTTCCGGAGTAATGTGTTCTTCCGGTCCCAGCAGGGCAAAAATATCGCTGCCGATACGGGCCAGTAAACAATCGGCCAGATGCTGCTGCAGGCGCTGATAAACGGCCTGCAATAATTCATCACCAAAGCTATGACCGAGGGTGTCGTTGATGGCGGCAAAATCATCCAGATCAAGAATGGCCAGGGTGCGGCCATCGCGTACCTGTTGCGGATCGCGCAGCCACTCCAGCAGCTGATTCATATTTGGAATATGCAGCAAGGGGTCGGTGTAGGTTTGTTCGTTCATGCGGCTGTACAGCATCACATTATCGAAACCAGCCGACATGCTGCTGCAGAATACCTGCAATAAATGCTGGTCTGTCTCCTGTAGCGGGCGTTGTAATTCCAGGTAGGCGGCCAGGCCGCGTTGAGTATTGGTGGGGAAATACAGCGCCAACCCTTGTTCAAACAGGCTGCTGCGTTGCTGCAGACAGCGGCTGAGTAATTGATGAACAGGGGCTGGCAGGTGATGCAGGGGCTCGTTCACCAGATGACCAAAATGTCCGGCGGCGGCAATAACCCGTGCCGGTGCGCCGCTGTCATCGCCGTCTTCGGCGCAGATCAGGCCCTCCGGGCTGACCCCCAGTAACACTGATAACTGCCGCACCACGCCGTCGGCAAATCGCTGCATGCCCTGCAGCCGGGTTAATTCGGTGCTGGCACTTACCACGGTTTCCAGCCCGCGGCGCATCTCAGCCTGTTCGCGCATCTGCCGGTAGGTGCGGATGGCGGTGGTCAGGCTGGTAAACAGACGGGTGCGGGTTAGTTCGGATTTGGTTTTGTAATCGTTGATATCGTAATCGCGGATGGTGTTCATTTCCGGCGCATAACCGGGCTGGCCGGTACGCAGAATAATGCGCACCAGCGGGTTGTTCAGTTCATGCCGGATACGCTGCACCAGTTGCAGGCCGGCATCGTCGCTTTCCATCACCACATCGAGCAGCAGTACGGCAATATCAGGGTTTTGTTGCAGCAGCCGGGCTGCTTCGGCACCGCTGTGCGCGTGCAGTAATTGCAGTGGCCGCTGCTCAATCTGTAACCCGCGCAGCGCCAGCTCGGTGGCCTGATGCACATCGGGGTCATCGTCGACAATTAATACCAGCCAGCCGGCCTGTGGGTTGCCGGAAGGGGATTGATCTTCATCGACAAACAACAACAGATCATCAGCTGAGGTCATAGGGTGTTCCTTACAGCAGCGTGAGTGCCGGCCGGTTCTGCCGCGGTGGCTGCCGGTGCCTGCCGGGGTAAATGCAGTTCCAGCCGGGTGCCTTGCCCGGGCTGGCTGTGAATATCAATACGGCCACCCAGTAATTCGGTGGTGAGGCTGTAGGCAATATGCAGCCCCAGTCCGGAACCGCCCTGACCCAGTTTGGTGGTAAAGAAGGGGTCAAATACCCGGCTCAGATGTTCCGGGGCAATGCCGCAGCCGTTGTCTTCAATGCGGATAAATACGTCGTCATTGTTGCTGGTGCCGGCCTGAATGTGGATTTGTGGCTGAGTACAGTCGGCAAAGGCATGCATGACGGCGTTATTAACGATGTTCATCAGCACCTGTGTCAGCGGACCGGGGAAGCTTTCCATCTGCAGGCCGGGGGTTGCTTCTTCGCTCAGCTCTACCTGGGCTTTGCGTAAGGACGGGCTGAGGGTTAAACGCAGTTCGTGCAGCACTTCGGCCAGATCAAAGCGCCGGCGCTGGTAGCTGGACTGGTCGACCGCCACCTGTTTGAAACTACTGATCAGCTCGGCCGCGCGGCGCAGATTGCGTTCGATAATAATGGTGCTTTCCTGCAGTTCGCCCAGAAAACGCTCGAAGACGGAGCGTTTCAGGCCGTTGTGCAGATCATCGCGCAGTTGTTGTTCGGCGGTTTGCAGCGAGCTGGTAACCATAACGGCATTGCCGATGGGCGTGTTCAGTTCGTGGGCAATACCGGCGACCAGAGCGCCCAGGCCCGCCAGTTTTTCCGACCGCACCAGATCCTGTTGTGTGCGGCGCAGATGCTCCACCGCTTGTTGCAGCTCGGCGGTACGGGACTGTACCCGTTGCTCCAGCTGATCGTTCAGCTGGGCCAGTGCCTGCTGCGCCTGATGTTGTTCGGTCATATCGTGAAAGCTGACCATCAGCTCCTGACCGACTGCGGCGCCGCCGATCAGAACATGCCGGTCTTCACCGTTGGCGCAACGCACCCGGTACTCGCGCGATCCCAGTGTATTGTCGTTATTGGGCATTTCGGCGAGGCTGGCATCCCAGGCGCTGCGGGCTTCGCGACGGTATTCTTCGTCGGGGTAGGCGGACAGCCACCAGTCTTCGACGCTGGTCATTTGTTCGGCCGGGTAACCAAACAGGCTGTACCAGTGTTTGTTGCGGGCAATCACCGCATCGCCGCCGATCAGCGCCAGCGCCACCGGCGCTTCATCGAACAGCTGGCGAAAGCGGATTTCGCTGTCGCGCAGAGCGGCGGCTTGTTGTTGGGCGGCGGTAACGTCACGAATGATGGATACATAGCGCGGGCGCACCCCTAAGCCGGGCAGGTCAATCGGGCGGGCCGGGTTCAGACTGACTTCAGCGGTAAATTCGCCATGACCCCGGCGCAGGTGCTGCCAGTGAAATTTTTGCAGTATGCCAGCCATGGCGGCGGCCATCAGACGGTTGCCCTTACTGGCCGAGCTTTCGCCGTCGGGCTGGAATTCCGGTGACAAGTCTGCCGGATGTAAGCCGATCAGTTCATCGCGGGAAATACCGTACAGGGCGCAGGCGGCGGGGTTGCAGCCGATAATGATGTTGTCTTCTACCAACAGCATACCGTCGTGGGCGCTTTCCACCATTTCTTCGTAAACACCCAACAGCGTGGACAGCTGTTGCTGGTTGGGGGTGGATTGGGTCATGGTCGGGCGGGCTCCTGCACACCGGAAAACGCATTCAGTGTAGCGGGGCTGCGGCAAAATGCTTACCGCAGCGCGGTGGATGCAATACCGGGGTGCGCTGCTGTCAGTCCAGTAATTTCTGCAGCTGTTGCAGTGCCTCCAGCCCGCCCAGTGGGATGGCGACATCGTCCGGCCGGCGCACGGCGGCTTCACGTTTATTCATGCGGATCAGCGGCACTTGTTGTTGTTCACCAAAATGGCGCACTGAGGGAATGGCGGTGCCGGCTCCGATTTCAATAATGACGGGCTGATTGGGTTGCGGCCGCCACTGCCGGTAACGGCGCAGCTGTGCTGCGGTGCGTTGTTCCAGCCAGTGCCAGTCATCGAACATCAGGATATTGGGCCGTGCCAGCGCGCCGCAGTGCGGGCAGCGGGGCGGTGGCGATAACAGCCGGCACTGTTGTGCATCAATGGTTGGCGTGAAGGCATCGGCTGGCCAGATATCATCGCAGCCGCTGCTGCATTGCAGGTGATGAATGGAGCCGTGGCATTCAATGAGGCGATCCGGATTGAAACCGGCGCGCTGGAACTGGCCATCGACATTGCTGGTAAACACAAAAGCGCCGTGTGGCATGGTGCTGGCCCATTGTTGCAATAACGCAAAACCGGCGTGCGGCACGGTGTCGCGGTATAACTTCAGGCGGTGGCCATAAAAGCCCCAGGCCAGTTGCGGGTCATCGGCAAAGGCCTGCGGATTGGCGATTTCAGTAAAATCTATCCGTGCCCGGCCCAGGGCCGGATAGGCTTGCCACATGCCCTCATTGCCACGGAAATCGGGTAACCCGGAATCTACCCCCATGCCGGCGCCGGCGGTAATAATCAAGGCATCTGCCGAACCGATAAGGTCGGCCGCCTGTTGCAGAGCAAGGTTTAATTCGCGCATAAAAATAAGGCCAGATTCATCTGGCCTTATTCAATCACTGCGCTTGGGTTGGCACCAGTTTACGGCGCCATTTTCTTTTTCAGCGCCCGGGTCGCGGCCAGCGGCAGGTTCGGCACCGCACGCAGCATCCACGGCATGATGCGGCGTTTAAAGCCGTTCAGCGCTTCCGGAATCATGGCTTCAATCAGATGCGGGCCGGGCTGGCTCTGGGCGTATTCCAGCGCTTTGCAGAATTCTTCCACCGTGTGCACACGCATACCGTGTACGCCCATGCCCTGCGCCAGATTGGCGAAGTTCATCACCGGGCCGTGCAGGTCGAGCTGTGACTTGGCTTTCGGGCCTACTTCCACCGCGCCGACCCGTTCCACTTCCACGTTCAGAATGGAGTAAGAGGCGTTGTTGAAAATCACGCTGGTGACGTTCAGGTTTTCCCGCGCCATGGTCCACAGCGCCTGAATGGTGTACATGGCCGTGCCATCACCGATTAATGCCAGCACCGGTCGGTCGGGGCAGGCAATGGCCGCGCCCACCGCATTCGGTAAGCCCTGACCAATGGCACCGCCGGTGAGGGTCAGAATATCGTGACGCGGGCAGCCGGCCGTCATCACGTTCAGCATCAGCCCGGAGGTAATGGATTCGTCGACGATGATGGCGTTGTCGGGCAGCAGATGCGCGATGGCCTTACAGGCTTTTTCGGCGGTCAGTTTGCCGCGTGGGCGACCCGGGCGTTGTGCGGCCTGTAACACTGGCGCAGTGTTGGCAGCACCGACGGCCGCGGCCAGTTTTTCCAGGCTGGCGGCAGTGTCTTGTTCCGGAGTCGCCAGGGTGTGCACGGTGCAGGTATCCGGTACCAGGTAGCTCTTTTTACCCGGGTAAGCGAAGAAGGATACCGGCGCTTTGCAGTCGACCAGAATCAGGTGCTCGATATCGGCCAGCTGAATACCCGCCAGTTCGGCCAGATAAGCCAGACGTTCCACCGGCGGCAGACCAGCGCCGCGCTCAATGCGGGTGGGGAAAGTTTCGGCCAGAATTTTTACGCAGCTGTGGGCGGCCAGCTTGGCGGCGGCCAGCAGGCTCGGTTCACGCAGCGAGCGACCACCCAGCAGCAGGGCGGTTTTTTTGCCGGAGCGGATGGCGTCGGCAATGGCGTTCACCACCTCATCAGAAGCCACCGGCGCTTTGGGCTGCGGTGGTACCACGCAGGGCACAGCGCCTTCGCCCCAGGAGACGTCGGCCGGCAGAATCAGGGTAGCGACACTGCCGGGGTAACCACGGGCGGCAACCACGGCGTCGGCCACGTCCTGACTGAGTGCGGCGGTGCTTTTGGAGGTGCGCACAAAACCGGGGGAGACGTTGCGGGCCACGGTTTCAATATCGGATTGCAGCTGGGCATCGTATTGCACATGGTGAGTGGCGTGATCGCCGACAATGTTGACCACCGGCACTTTGCCCTTACGCGCGTTGTGCAGGTTGGCCAGACCATTACCGAGGCCGCAACCTAAGTGCAGCAGGGTGGCGGCGGGTTTGTCGGCCATGCGCGCGTAACCGTCGGCGGCGCCGGTGGCGACACCTTCAAACAGGGCCAGCACGGCTTTCATCTTCGGCTCGCTGTCGAGAGCGGCCACGAAGTGCATTTCGCTGGTGCCGGGGTTGGTGAAGCAGACTTCCACGCCGGCATCGACCAGGGTTTTCATCAGGGCTTGAGCGCCGTTTGTCATTGTTATTCTCCGCGGTTACTTCAATTCGTTGAGTTGTTTATTACTGTTGTTCGTTTCTTTTGTTTGTGACAGCGAAGCAGAAACACAGCGGTCAGTCGCCGCCAGTACATCCCTGTAGGCTCGGCTGTCATCCCTGACGCAGACGCTGACCTTCTGATTTTTCTGCTTCCCTTAAACGGTGCCGTTATCCAGATGCTCAGTACCGATATCGGTGATGCGCGTGGTACCGGTCATCATCATGGCGAGGCGTAATTCCTGCTGCCAGCTGTGCAGCAGGCTGGTCAGCGCGGCTTCGCCACCGGCGGCCAGCGCCCAGGCCCAGGGCCGGCCGATCATCACACCGTTGGCACCCAGCGCCAGCGCGCGGAACACATCCACGCCGCTGCGGATGCCGCCATCCACCAGAATCTCAGTTTGCCCGCCGACGGCCGCGACAATGTCGGGCAGTTTGCTGGCCGTTGCGGCGACGCCATCGAGCTGACGGCCGCCGTGGTTGGACACTACGATGCCATCGGCACCGCAGGCGACGGCGTGGCGGGCATCGTCGGCATCCAGAATGCCTTTCAGCAGCAGCTTGCCGCGCCATTGGCCGCGCAGCCAGGTGATGTCTTCCCAGGTGACGGTGGGGTCGAACTGGGCATCCACCCAGGCTTTGAACGCATCCAGACTGCGCGCACCGGGCACCGCGTCGCTGAGGTTGCCGAAGGTGAGCGGTTTGCCGCCAAT
This sequence comes from Venatoribacter cucullus, assembly GCF_016132445.1. Taxonomy (NCBI): domain Bacteria; kingdom Pseudomonadati; phylum Pseudomonadota; class Gammaproteobacteria; order Oceanospirillales; family Oceanospirillaceae; genus Venatoribacter; species Venatoribacter cucullus. The sequence continues at coordinate 632,464 of NZ_CP046056.1, forward strand.
GGCTACATTCAGCAGCCAGCCGGGACGACTGAGCACCTGTTGCGCTTTCAGTGCCACAGCCCGCAGGCCTTGGGCAGCAAGGCCGTTGCGGGTATCGCGGTGACGCATACCGGGCACGGGTAAATCGACGGTGAACACCAGCGTGCGGCAACCGCTGTTCCAGGCGGTTTGCAGCAGGCTCTGAATGCGTTCACGGTCGCGGATCATGTACAGCTGAAACCAGAACGGCGCCGTGCTGGCGGCCTGCACTTCGGCCAGCGGGCAGATGCCGACGGTGGAGAGCGTAAAGGGCACCCCGGCGGCATTGGCGGCGCGCACTGCCTGCACTTCGCCGCGTTTGGCCATCATGCCGGCCAGCCCTACCGGGGCCAGCACCACGGGCATGCGGCAGTTCTGACCGACGAGGGTGGTGCCGGTATCGACCTGATCGACGTTCACCAGCACGCGCTGGCGCAAGCGGATGCCAGCCCAGGCGCTGTCGTTAGCGCGCAAGGTGTGTTCATCGGTGGCGCCACCATCCAGATAATCGGCCAGAAAGCGTGGTAAACGCTGGCGGGCGAGTTGCTGATAATCGGCGGCGGTAGCCGGGTAGGTCAGCGGCATGGTTAACCTCCGTTCAGAATTGAGCGCGCAGCAGCGCGGGCGGTAAGAATACAGCCGGGCAGGAAGGTGCCCTCCAGCGAGCGTTTGCCATTACTGCCACCGCCACCAAAACCGGCGGCTTCACCCACACAATACAGCCCCGGTAGCGGCTGGTTGTCCGGCCCCAGCACGCGGCTGCTTAAATCGGTGCGCAAACCGCCCAGACTCTTACGGGTAATCAGTTGCATATGAATGGCAATAAAGGGGCCGGTGCCGGGCTTTTGCAGCGGTGTCGGTTTGCAGGTGCGCAGACGATCCGGCCCCCACTGGCGGGCGTGCAGAATGCGGCGGATCTGGTCGTCGTTTTCCAGCTTATTGCCCTTGGCAAAATTGGCGTCGAACACGTCGGCCGTGGCCTGTAAGACGGCCGGGTCGATATCCAGCGAGCAGGTGAGGGCGTTCATTTTATCGGCCAGTTCACTGAGGGTGTCGGCCACCAGAAAATGCGTGCTTTCGTTGGCCATCTGGCGCACCAGACGGTGATTGCCGAGCAGTAATTCTTTCAGGAACAGCGGGAACTGTTTATCGCGGATGCGCTGGTTGTGTTCCGCGCCGGAAATGGCGAATTCTTTGGCGGCGATGCGCCAGTTCAGCAGATGCCAGGTCCAGGGTTTTTCCTGTTCCGCTACACGCTGACACAACCAGTGCGTATCAAACCCTGTGACCAGCGGCTGCGGGCCGATGCGCTTGCCGCGGTGGTCCAGCCACAGCGCCGATTTGCATGGAATGGTGGACAACCCATGCCCTTTAAAATGCGGGAAAGGATGCGGAAAACCGGCGGCGTAATTCCACATTTCGCCGGCATTCACGATATGACCGCCCAGTTTGTCTGCCACCTCATGATGCAGATTGCCGTCGGCCAGCGGGTGTGCGCCGTTCAGCATGGTGGCCGGCAGCGGACGGTCTTTCGGCCAGTTGGCGCGGGTTTGTTCGTGATTACCATTGAGCCCACCGGTGGCCAGCACCACGGTAGACGCCTGAAACTGCACGTGCTCGCCGGTTTTGTCATTGATGCCGTGGGCGCCGGTCACGACACCACCGCTTTGCTCGATGCCGGTAATGCTGTGGTTGTGCAGCAGGGTTAAACGGCCATCGCCTGCGGCTTTGTGCATGGCGGCAATCATTACCCGGGTCAGCTCACGCGAGGTGCCCCACACCACGTGATAACGCGGCACGCTGTTACCGTCGCCGTGCAGACCGCGCTCGACCCAGTTCACCGCCGGCATGAATTTAATGCCTTCGCTTTGCAGCCAGTCGTGCACCTCGGTGCGTGAATGCTCAACGTAGTACTTTGCCCAGGCCAGCGAGTGCTCGTCGTTGACGTCCAGCTCGCCAAAGCGGACCCAGTCGCGCAGCGCGCGCTGCGGCGAATCGGCAATGCCCATTTTGCGTTGCAGCGGCGTGTCGATTAGTGCCATACCACCAAAAGCCCACAACGCCAGCCCACCGAGGCGCTCAGGGCTGTCGCGGTCGACCAGCGTAACGCGCTTACCAGCACGCAGCAGCTCCAGCGCAGTAACGATACCAGCGATACCACCGCCGATTACCAGAACATCGGATGACATTGAACCGGACATGCATAAGCCCTTATCTGATTATTGTTATTGGTAACCAGAATATAGCGCGTTGGCGCCGGAAGATTGACCTTTGGGGACGAGCTGTTTGATTTTTCCGGCCCTTAGGGAGACTCTGAATAACTCGGTGCCCGCTCTGGATTGCAGGGAGGTTCTGAATCACGAAGCCGGGTTGCAGGCATAGCGGGTTCAGTCAAAACCCGGCGACACCGAGTCAGGAATCCCCGTAGGGCGCGGCTTTCCGGGCCGTATAGCGGCGTTGGCGGACTTGAAAATGGCTCGCCATTCTCTGCGTTCGCCGCCTTGCCCTACAGCCCGGAAAGACTCGCGCAGAGTTGTGCAGAGTTATTCAGAGGCTCCCTGGGCTCAAAGCAGCCCTTCAATGGGTAGCACAGAAAGAATGTTCAGCAGTAAATCACCACTGAAGCTGCTGCCGGGTTCGCGTTGATAAACCATCCCATCCGCCTGCTGCCAGCGCAGTTTCTCATCAGTGGATAGGGTCAGCTGATAGGATTCTGCCGGAACCTGATCGGTAAAGGTCTTGTGAATGCTGTTGGCCAGTTCAGAGCTGTGAATGATGTAACCCATTTCGGTGTTCAACAAAGCCGAGCGAGGATCAAAATTAAAAGAACCAATAAATACCCGCTGACCATCAATCGCAAAGGTTTTGGCATGCAGACTGGTCGCGGAACTGCCAAATAAGCGCGATTTTTCCGGTTGCATGGCAGCGGTTGGTTCACGCTGCATTTCATACAACTGAATGCCCGCCTGTAGCAGTGGTTTACGATATCGGGCATAACCGGAATGCACGGCAATTACATCGGTGGCTTCACGGGAATTGGTCAATATGCGGATATCAATACCTTGCTGCCGTAACTCCGTTAAGTGCTTTAACCCTTTTTTACCTGGCACGAAATAGGGGGAAACAATGTCCAGTCGGTGCTGTGGTTTGCCAATAATATTATTCATCTGGAATAACAAATACTGTTTTGGAATAGAAGAATTGGTTATTTTTTTAGGATCATCACTGACCAGTTCAATTTTACTCCAGTGTAAAAATTCCTCCTGATTGATCAGTTTCTTCACCAGCGCTGAATTCTCAACAGCTGTCATATAATGCTGGCTGGCAGAGTTGGTGTGTATATTTTTGAGATCGTCTGGAAGTTGGCCGGAGAATGTTTCAGAATCGGAATCTATGATTTGATTAACCGGGTAGGCCAGTTGAAAGTTCCAATAACGATCGAAGTCGGCTGAAGTTTCATTAATGACAGCACCGATCGCCAGTACATCCAGGTCATTAAATAAAAAACCATCGTCAGCACCAAAATATTCATTGCCAATATTACGGCCACCAACAATAGCAACACTGTTATCCGCAATGATGGATTTGTTATGCATGCGCCGGTTAGCCAGGCGGAAATCCCATAGAAAACGACTGATTTTTATCTGGCGGTTGGTAAAGGGATTAAATAGTTTTACCTGGATATTTGGATGATTGTTCAGGCTGGCAAGAATATCATCCAGACCACTGGTGCCGTTGTCATCCAGCAATAACCTTACCCTTACTCCCCGCTCAGCAGCTTCATATAATGCCTGTAATAACAGCAATCCGGTCAGATCACGGCGCCAGATGTAGTACTGCACATCCAGAGTTTTATCCGCTGCTGCGATGAGTAGCATGCGTGAAGCAAAGGCATCTAATGAATGATTGAGTGGGTAAAAACCCGATAACTCCGGATGTTGTGCCACCACCGGTGTAATGCTCCGACCAAGCCTGGTACTTGCCGCTTCATGATGTGGTAAGTAGACAGACTCCGGTGTCTCTTTGATGGCCGGAAGACTGCAGCCGGTTAAAGTGACCATATTGAAACAGATCCAGAAAATGAACAGATGCCGGGACATAATTGTATCGCTGATAACCATGGCGTTATGGCATTGTAGCGGCACTGGCGTTGATTGCTATGAGGCAAAAATGAAGGAGGGTTTTCATAGTCCAGCTGTGGCAGGTTAAGAATCCCGCGCAGCTGCGGAGATGGGGGATTGTACTCGGCACATCCATGTGCCTCGCCCTTCGGGCTGCTGCGCAGTTCCAAACGGCTATCCTGCCGTTTGGTGCCAAAAACGCCGGGAGCGTTTTTGCATGAGCGCAGCGAGCCTCGGGTGAAAACCAGGGAAGGTTTTCATAGCCCAACTGAACGAGTCCGGAATTCCCGCGCAGCGGATAAAAGAAAAGGCCCGGCGCTTGCGCGTCGGGCCTTTTCTTTTATTTGGTGGAGATGGGGGGATTTGAACCCCCGTCCGCCAATCCTCCACTAGAGGATCTACATGCTTAGCCGTCTCTATTGATTTAGTTCGTCACGGGCCGAGGGGCAGGCCGTTCAGAACGAGCTCGGTTAAGTTTGACCCTTTAGCTACGAGCGAAGCCTCCGGGCGAGCCTGTAATACGTCGCCCTCGTCCCCCAGCTACAGGCACCTGGGTTCAGAGGTAAGCGGGCTTAAGCCGCTAGTGCGTAAGTTTCGTCGTTTGCGACTATAACTGTGTACAGCGTTTATTTACGAGATCACCGTACCCTCTCGGCATGCACCCATAGCTTTGTAATCGACGTCGAATCCTGATCATCCCCGAATTCTGTCAACCGCAACTACGGTGTTGTTCCGTATATAGGGACAAGCTGTCGCTTTTCAAGTTCCCCACATAACGAAAAAGAGTTTATCACAGCCGCCGTGCTCAGCGCACGGAATGCTTCATGATGCGCTCTTTTTGTTTGGCCCAGTCACGGTCTTTCGCGGTGTCGCGTTTGTCGTGGCTTTGCTTGCCCTTGGCCAGGGCTATTTCGGCTTTTACGTGCACGCCTTTCCAGTACAGGGCGGTGCATACGCAGGTATAGCCTTTGGCCTGAATTTTTTGTTGCAACCGTTCCAGTTCCCGCTTGTGCAGCAGCAATTTACGCTGCCGCCGCGGTTCGCACACTGTGTGGGTAGAGGCCTGCTGCAGCGGCGTAATAAGCGCGCCGGTGAGGTAGGCTTCACCGCGGTGGAAGTCGACGTAGGAATCCAGCAGCTGCACTTTACCTTCACGCAGGGATTTAACTTCCCAGCCGGTCAGGGCAATACCAGCTTCTATCTTTTCTTCGATAAAGAAGTCGTGGCGGGCTTTTTTGTTCAGGGCAATGGTGCCGCCATTGGCCTTGGGTTTTTTCTTGGTAGTCATGGGCGCGAGTATAACTGAGGGTTATCTGAAAAGGCAGGGGGGCCTGTTGTGACAAGGATGGCAGGTATCCTGAGCCACTCTGGCGGTGGTTTAAAGTTGAGCAAGGCGGGTAAATCCACGACAATAGCCGCTTTTGCGCGATCGGAAACACTATGAGTACTGGCGAAGCGGGTGTACACGGTATTTGGCGGGGACGCTGGACCTTTATTCTGGCAGCCACCGGTTCGGCGGTGGGGTTGGGGAATATCTGGAAGTTTCCCTACATTACCGGTGAAAACGGTGGTGGTGCTTTTGTCCTGATGTATCTGTTATGCATTCTGGTGGCGGGCATTCCGGTGATGATGGCTGAGATTATGATGGGCCGTAAAGGCCGTCGCAGCCCGATCCATACGATGCAAAACCTGACTCATGAATTTAAAGCGCCTAAGGCCTTTATTGGCATCGGCTGGATGGGGGCGGCTGCCGGCTTCTTTATTCTGTCGTTTTACAGTGTGATTGCGGGCTGGACGCTGGCGTACGCTGGCAAGATGGCGGCCGGGGTGTTTACCGGGGCTGGCCCCGAGGTGGCAACGGCCAGTTTTGCGGCATTGCTCGCCTCGCCCTGGGCCTTAATGGCACTGCATACTCTGTTTTTGTTGCTGACTGGCAGCATTATTGCGTTGGGCGTTAACCGCGGCCTGGAAAATGGTGTGCAAATGCTGATGCCTGCTTTGTTTGTAATGCTGATTCTGCTGTTCGGTTATGCGCTGACTACGCCGGGGTTTACTCAGGGCTGGAATTTTATGTTCAGCTTTGAGCCGGAAAAAATTACCGGTACCAGTTTTGTCGTGGCGCTGGGGCATGCGTTTTTTACCCTCAGTATCGGTATGGGCGCGATCATGGCCTATGGGGCTTATATGCCGAAAAAAGCCTCGCTGGGTAAAACCGTACTGGCGGTGGCCTTGCTGGATACGCTGGTGGCCCTGATTGCTGGCCTGATTATTTTCCCCATTGTCTTTTCCAATGGTCTTGAGCCGGGTGCCGGTCCGGGGCTGATTTTCCAGACCTTGCCGATTGCCTTCGGCTCTCTGCCTGCCGGCAATCTGATCGGTGCGGTGTTCTTTGTACTGGTATTGGTGGCGGCCTGGACTTCGGCTATTTCCATTGCTGAGCCGGCGGTGGCCTGGGCGGTTGAAAAAGGCTTTTCACGGATTCAGGCGACCGTTGCTGTCTGTGGTCTGGCCTGGCTGATCGGTATTGGTACGGTGCTGTCTTTTAATGTCATCAGCGACAAGCAGGTGTTTGTGCAGGTGAAAACGCTGGATAGTCAGGGTGAGGTGCTGCATTCAGAGCTGCACTGGTACGCTGACGTTGCTGCACTGAAAGCATCCTTACCGGTACAGGAAGAGCGCACTTATCAGGTTGAAGGTAAAACCTTTTTCGGGATGCTGGATTTCCTTACCTCCAACATCATGATGCCACTGGGCGGAATGCTGATTGCCTTGTTTGCCGGTTGGTTTATGACCCGTAAGAGTGTGGCGGATGAATCGCGGCTGCAGCCTTCCTGGTTGCTCAGCTTATGGCGTTTTATGTTGCGTGTTGTTTCACCACTGGCCATTTTCTATATTTTCATCAGTGGCTTGCTGTAAGGGGAGACACTTATGACCAGCATCAGCCGCAGTGCTCTGGTGATGTATTCTGCCAGCCAGATGTTTGATCTGGTGAATGATGTGCGCCGTTATCCGGAATTTCTGGATGGCTGCTCGGCGACCGAGGTGCTGGCCGAGGGTGACGATTTTATCGAGGCCACGCTGACCATTGCCAAAGCCGGGGTGAATCAGAGTTTCAGCACTCACAATACGCTGCTGCGGCCAGAGCGGATGGAAATGCGGTTGCTGAACGGGCCGTTCAGTCGCTTTTCCGGTATCTGGACCTTTCAGGCACTGTCTGACACTGCCTGCAAAGTGACGCTGGAGATGGAGTTTGAAATGAGTAACCGTCTGGCTGGGGCGGCGATGGGGATGGTCTTCAAGCAGATCGCCAATATGATGGTGGATGCATTTGTAAAACGGGCGAAGCAGATTTATGGCTGAAATGATCAGCGTTGAAGTGGCCTACGCGCTGCCACACAAACAGAAAATTCTGAGTCTGGAAGTCGAGGACGGTACGACCTTGCTGGATGCGGTTAAGCAATCCGGTATTGAGGCGGAGTTTCCGGAGCTGGATTTGCAGGAAGCTAAGTTTGGTGTGTTTGGTAAAGCGACGCGCACACCGGAAACCGATGTGCTGAAAGCAGGCGACCGGGTAGAAATCTACCGGCCGTTGCTGATTGATCCGAAGCAGGCACGGGCCAACCGCGCTGCCAAAGCCGCGAAAGACAGCTGACCGGTTGCGGTGCCGGACCTCAGAGGTCTTCCGGTACAGTATTGGGTGACGCCTGCTCCCGTGGCAGGCTGTCGAGCTGGTCTTCTTCCTGAATCTCTTTGGCCGGCAGGGTGCCGGTGTAATGGGTGAATCGCCCCGCGTTATCAAAGAACAGGCTGATGCGGTAATTCTGAGTAATTGTGTCGCGTTCTTCCAGGGTGTACAGGTAATCCCAGCGACGGGTTTCATAAGGATTGCGTAATACCGGGTTGCCCATTACAAAAATAACCTGACGCTCGGTCATGCCGGGCTGCAGCTTATCGAGCATGTCCTGGGTAACAATGTTGCCCTGTTGCACATTGAGCTTGAAAACGCCGGGGAACACGCAGCCGGAAAGTGTTGCAAATCCGAGTAAAGAAGTCAGAATTAGGCTTCGCGTGAGCAAGGTGGTTCGCGTTTTCAAGGTGTTGTCCGCCGTGTTCCGGTAAGTTGCATTGCAATTTTGACCGGCGATAATACCCGATAATTCAAACAGCTGCGAAATAATCGAGGAAAGCAATGTCCGACCAAAACGTGGAATTGCGTAAAGCCGGTCTTAAAGTCACCCTGCCGCGGGTAAAGATTCTGAGCATTCTGGAAAGTAACCCGGATGCTCACCTGAGTGCAGAAGATGTCTACAAATCGCTGATTGAAGCGGGTGAAGATGTCGGCCTGGCTACCGTTTATCGCGTGCTGACTCAGTTTGAAAGTGCTGGTCTGGTGGCACGGCATAACTTTGACGGCGGTCATTCGGTTTTTGAGCTGGATCGTGGCGACCATCATGACCATATGGTTGATGTGGAAGACGGTAATGTTATCGAATTCACCAACGAACAGATCGAACGCCTGCAGCACCAGATTGCTGAAGAACATGGCTTCGAGTTGGTTGAACACAGCCTGGTGCTGTACGTCCGTAAAAAGAAATAACGTTTTCCGGCACGGGTTGTTTACCCCGGTGCCGGTCTTTCAATAGCGGCGCTGCTCCATCAGTGCCAGCATTGAGCCCCGTCGTTATTGCGCCAGTGCCAGCATTTCCTCGGCATGTGCCAGAGTCTGGCGGGTAATATCCACGCCGCCCAGCATCCGGGCCACTTCTTCCGCCCGCTGTTTTTTGTTCAGCTCACGCAATTGTGTATGGGTGGCCTGATCACCGCTGATTTTACTCACCTGATAATGCTGGTGTGCCTGCGCCGCGACCTGCGGCTGGTGGGTTACACAGAGTACCTGGCTCTGACTGCCCAGCTTGCGCAATAAACGACCCACCCGTTCGGCGGTGCCGCCGCCGATGCCGACATCCACTTCGTCAAAGATCAGACAGGGCGTGTTGCTGACTGCTGCCGTGACCACCTGAATGGCCAGGCTGATGCGCGCCAGTTCACCACCGGAAGCGACTTTGGCCAGCGGCCCGCCGGGCATGCCCGGGTTGGTCTGCACAAAGAAGCTGATCTGGTCGATGCCGTGGCGGCTGCCCTGCCCGGCGTTGCCGGCTTCTACCCGGGTGGTAAAGCGGGCCCGGCCCAGTGCCAGTGCTTCAAAATGAGACTCCACTTCCTGATCCAGTTTTGCCGCTGCCTGCTGGCGGGCGCTGCTGAGAACCGTGGCCAGCTGTTGGTATTCGGCCGCCAGCTGCTGGCATTGTTGTGCCAGCTCATCCAGATCCTCATCGCTCAGGCTCAGCTCCGCCAGAGCCTGTTCCTGCTCTTGCCAGTAAGCGTGGAGCTGCTGCGGTTGTATCTGGTGTTTGCGCGCCAGGCTGTAGAGTTCGCTGAGGCGGTTATCGACCTGTTGCAGGCGATGCGGATTGATATCGACCTGGTCCAGATAGCGCTGCAGTGAATGGCTGGCTTCTTCCAGCTGAATATGGGCCTGGCGCAGTAAATCGCGCGCTTCGTTCAGCAGCGGGTGCTGGTCATCGATATCGTCAAGACGTTGTAATGCCTGATAAGCCAGCTGGGCGGCGGCGCTTTCGCCGCTGTCATCACCACTGCAGGACGTCAGCGCCGTCTGGCCGTTCAGCAGCATACTTTCGGCATTGGCCAGGCGCTTCTGTTCGGCTTCGAGTTCATCCAGTTCGGTGGCGCCGGGGCCAATTTCCCGTAATTCCTCTACCTGGTAGGTCAGCAGCTGACGCTGGGCTTTGGTTTCACTGCTTTCTTCCTGCAGTTTGTGCAGACGCTTTTCCAGCTGTTGCCACTCTGACCATACCAGCGCCACTTCGCTGGCCGGCAGTTGCAGGCCGGCGTAGGCATCCAGCAGCTGGCGCGGGGTGTCTTTCTGCAGCAGGTGCTGATGGGCGTGCTGAGAGTGGATATCGACCAGCAGCTGGCCCAGTTCTTTCAGGTCGGTAGCGGAAGCCGGGCGGCCATTGATGTAGCCGCGGGAGCGGCCTTCATCGGTGATGACCCGGCGCAACATAATGCTGTCTTCATCGGCGGGCAGATCACGTTGCTGCAGCCACAGGCGTGCCTGTTCGTTGCTGCTGAAGGTGGCGGCAATCTCGGCTTTGTCGCCGCCATGGCGGATGCAGTCTGCATCGGCACGGTTACCCAGGGCCAGCCCCAGGGCATCCAGCAGAATGGATTTACCAGCCCCGGTTTCGCCGGTAATGACCGACATGCCGGGTTGCAGTTCCAGTTCCAGGTGGTCGACCAGGGCAAACTGATGGATGGACAGATGAGACAGCATGATGTGCTCCGTATCTGAATGGATATACAGTGTTTTTATATACAGTATCTACTTCTGTCAAGCATGGCGTTGTCCGCCACGCAAAAACAGCCCTTGAATCCTGTGCGGGCTGCCCCATATAGGTTGCAGCTTTTATGACTGCTATTGAGGAAAACAACCGATGTCTGACGAACACAAGGTACAGGAAGAACTGGAAACCCAGAATGGCGCTGCTGCCGGAACTGAAGAGACGGTTGCCGGTGCTGCAGAGGATAACGCTCTGGAACTGGCGCAGCAGGAAGTTGCGGATCTGAAAGAACAGATGCTGCGCCTGCAGGCGGAAATGCAGAATGTGCGTCGTCGTGCTGAAGCCGACGTTGAAAAAGCCCACAAATTCGGGGTGGAGAAATTTGCCAACGAGATGCTGGCCGTAGTTGACAACCTGGAGCGAGCCCTGGCGGCCTGTACCGCCGAAGACGACGCCACTATAGCCATCCGTGACGGTGTTGACCTGACCTTAACCGGTATGCGGTCGGCGCTGGCTAAATTCCGGGTCGAAACCGTTGACCCTCTGAATGAGCCGTTTAATCCCGACCTGCATCAGGCCATGACCATGGTGGAGTCGCCGGATGCGGCTCCGAATACCGTACTGGCGGTAATGCAAAAAGGTTACACCATCGCTGGTCGTCTGTTGCGTCCGGCTATGGTGGTGGTCAGCAAGGGTGCGGCCAAAATTGACGAAAAGGCCTGATTTTTTTGTGTGTTACCGGCCTTGAAACTGATCGGGCCGGACTTATATATCAGGCAACAACGAAACAAGCGGTTTTTAACAAATAACCAGTTTTAATGTTCATGCAGCTGTGCTGCCAGAATGAGGAATTTACAAATGGGTAAAATTATTGGTATCGACCTGGGCACCACCAACTCCTGTGTGGCTATCCTGGATGGGGATAAAACCCGTGTTATTGAAAACGCTGAAGGCGATCGCACCACACCGTCCATCATTGCTTACACTGATGACGAAGTGCTGGTGGGTCAGTCTGCCAAGCGTCAGGCTGTCACCAACCCGAACAACACTCTGTTTGCGGTTAAGCGCCTGATTGGCCGTAAGTTCACCGATGATGTGGTGCAGAAAGATATTTCCATGGTGCCTTACAAAATTGTGAAGGCCGATAACGGTGATGCCTGGATTGAAGTAAAAGGTGAGAAATACGCACCGCCGCAGATTTCTGCCGAAATCCTGAAAAAAATGAAGAAAACCGCCGAAGATTATCTGGGCGAAAAAGTCACCGAGGCGGTGATTACCGTACCGGCTTACTTCAACGATTCTCAGCGTCAGGCCACCAAAGATGCCGGTAAAATTGCCGGTCTGGAAGTGAAGCGCATTATTAACGAGCCGACTGCTGCTGCGCTGGCCTACGGTATTGATAAAGAAGTGGGCGACCGTACCATCGCGGTATATGACCTGGGTGGTGGTACCTTCGATATTTCCATTATCGAAGTGGCTGACGTCGACGGCGAAAAACAGTTTGAAGTTCTGGCCACTAATGGTGACACCTTCCTCGGTGGTGAAGACTTTGACCTGCGCTTAATTGAGTATTTAGCGGCTGAATTCAAGAAAGACAGTGGCATCGATCTGCACAACGATCCGCTGGCCCTGCAGCGTCTGAAAGAAGCGGCGGAAAAAGCCAAAGTAGAGCTGTCCTCGAGCCAGCAGACTGACGTGAATCTGCCATATATCACCGCTGATGCCACTGGTCCGAAGCACCTGAACGTAAAAGTAACCCGCGCCAAGCTGGAATCACTGGTGGAAGAGCTGGTTGAGCGTTCACTGGAGCCGTGCCGTATTGCGCTGAAAGATTCCGGCCTGAGCATCTCTGAAGTGGATGAAGTGATTCTGGTTGGCGGTCAAACCCGTATGCCGCTGGTACAGAAGCGCGTGGCGGATTTCTTCGGCAAAGAGCCGCGTAAAGACGTTAACCCGGATGAAGCCGTGGCCGTGGGTGCTGCGGTTCAGGGTGCGGTACTGTCCGGTGATGTGAAAGACGTACTGCTGCTGGACGTAACTCCGCTGACTTTGGGCATTGAAACCATGGGTGGCGTAGCGACGCCGGTGATTGAAAAGAACACCACCATTCCGACCAAAAAGTCGCAGGTGTTCTCAACCGCTGATGACAACCAGACAGCCGTAACCATTCACGTGGTACAGGGTGAGCGTAAGCAGGCGGCGCAGAACAAGTCACTGGGTCGTTTTGACCTGGCCGATATTCCGCCGGCACCGCGCGGTATGCCGCAGATCGAAGTCACCTTTGACATCGATGCCAACGGTATTCTGAACGTCAGCGCGAAAGACAAAGCCACTGGCAAAGAGCAGTCCATCGTCATCAAGGCCTCTTCCGGTTTGAGCGATGAAGAAATCGAGAAAATGGTGCGTGACGCTGAGGCCAACGCCGATGCCGACCGTCAGTTTGAAGAACTGGTGCAGGCTCGTAATACTGCCGATGGCCTGGTACACGCCACCAAGAAGACTCTGGAAGACGCTAAAGACAAGGTGACCGATGACGAAAAAACCGCCATCGAGAAAGCCATTGCCGATCTGGAAGCTGTACTGAAAGGCACCGATAAAGACGAAATCGAAGCCAAAACCAAGGCCCTGACCGAAGCTTCCAGCTCACTGGCGCAGCGCCTGTACAGCGAACAGGCACAGGCTCAGCAGGCAGGTGGTGAGGCCCAGTCTGGCAACAACCAGGATGACGATGTCGTGGATGCCGAGTTTGAGGAAGTAAAAGACAAGTAAGGGCTGCGAACGGCAGTAATTACTTCACGCGGCACCCAGGTGCCGCGTTTTACTTTCCATCGATTGCGACAGGTGAAGTATGTCAAAACGAGATTATTACGAAATTCTGGGTGTCAGTAAGGATGCCGATGCGGCCACGCTGAAAAAGGCCTACCGCAAACTGGCGATGAAATACCACCCGGACCGCAATCCGGATGACAAAGACGCCGACGCCAAATTCAAAGAGGCCACCGAGGCCTACGAAGTGCTGGGCGATGCGCAGAAACGCCAGATGTATGATCAGTATGGTCATGCCGGTGTCGATGGGCAGGCGGGTGGCGGCTACGGCGGTGGTGCCGGTGGCAGCTTCAGCGATATTTTCGGTGATGTGTTCGGTGATATTTTCGGCGGCGGTGGCCGGGGTGGTTCACGGGGTGGTCCGCAGCGCGGTTCTGACCTGCGCTACACCATGGAGCTGACGCTGGAAGAAGCGGTACGTGGGGTGGAAAAGAAAATCCGCATCCCGACCCTGACGGCCTGTACTACCTGCGACGGCACCGGTGCCAAACCGGGTACCAAACCGAAAACCTGTACCACCTGTCATGGGCAGGGGCAGATCCGCATGCAGCAGGGCTTCTTTGCTGTACAGCAAACCTGTCCGAGCTGTCGTGGTCAGGGCACCATTATTGAAGACCCGTGCAGCAGCTGTCATGGCCGTGGCGTGAAAGAAGAAACCAAAACGCTGTCGGTGAAAATCCCGGCGGGTGTGGATACTGGTGATCGGATTCGTCTGGCGGGCGAAGGTGAGGCCGGCGCGATGGGAGGCCCGGCCGGTGATCTGTACGTACAGGTCAGTGTGCGCGAGCACAACCTGTTCCACCGCGATGGCCGTAACCTGTATTGCGATGTGCCCATCAGTATCGTTGATGCCGCACTGGGCGGTGAGCTGGAAGTGCCGACCCTGGATGGCCGGGTGAAACTGAAGATTCCGGCGGAAACCCAAAGCGGCAAGCTGTTCCGCCTGCGTGGCAAAGGGGTAACCCCGGTGCGCGGTGGTCCGGCTGGCGATCTGTTGTGCCGGGTACAGGTGGAAACACCAGTGAACCTGAGCAGCGAGCAGAAAGAACTGCTGATGAAATTCCAGGCGTCGTTAACCGGTGAAAAGCATTCACCGCAGAAGAAAAGCTGGTTTGAAGGTGTGAAGAAATTCTTTGAGGAAATCTGAGCAGTTTTAAACCCTGCCGGCGCAGCCTTCGGGCTGCGCCTCGCATCTCCTGACAAATCGCTATATTCTTAGCGCCGTTTTTCTGAATTTTCTGGACTCCTGTCATGACTCGTATTGCGATTACCGGTGCTGCCGGTCGTATGGGCCGCGTACTGATTGAAGCGGTACGCGCTGCTGAAGGTGCTGAACTGGGCGCGGCGGTGGTGCTGCCCGCTGATCCGATGGCCGGTGTGGACGCCGGTGCCATTGCCGGTTTAGGGGTGGTGCTGAATGTACCCGCCACCACCGCCATTGCCGATGTTATTGACCAGTTCGATGTGCTGATCGATTTCACCGCCCCGGCGGCCACCATGGCCAATATTGAACTCTGCCGTCAGCATGGTAAGCAGATCGTAATCGGTACCACTGGCCTTAATGACGAGCAGAAAGCCGCCATGCAAGTGGCAGCTGCCGACATGGGCATTGTCTTTGCGCCTAACTATTCCGTTGGCGTGAACCTCTGTCTGAATCTGCTGCGCATGGCCGCCTCGGTGATGGGCAATGACAGTGATATTGAAGTGGTGGAAATGCACCACCGGCATAAAGTCGATGCACCGTCCGGTACGGCGTTGCGCATGGGCGAAGTGGTCGCCGAAACCTTGGGCTGGGACCTGAAAGAAGTGGCGGTCTATGGTCGTGAAGGCTACACCGGCGCGCGCCCGCAGAAGCAGATTGGTTTTGAAACCATTCGTGGCGGTGATGTGGTCGGTGATCATACCGTCATGTTCGCCACCGAAGGTGAGCGGGTGGAAATTACCCATAAAGCGCAAAGCCGTATGACCTTCGCCAAAGGTGCGGTACGGGCCGCGTTGTGGGTGAATAAGCAGCCGGCCGGCCTGTACGATATGCAGGATGTGCTGGGCTTCTGAACGCCAGCCGTTCAGGCATAAAAAAACCGCTCATCCGAGCGGTTTTTTTATGTCTTTATTTCGTGTCAGGCGCGGGATTTTACCCCAAGAATATGGTCGAAACCGCGGCTGATCATCTCTTCCATGCCGCTTGGTTTGCCATCCGGGTCAAATACCATGGAGACCAGCATCTGTGCATTGCCCAGCGCCCAGCGGGCACGCTCGCGGGGGGATAAGCCCATTTCCAGTGCGCCACTGCGGATACCGGTTTCAATGTGCTCAGCAATCAGATCCAGTAATTTATTCTGGAAGGCCAGGTACTTGGGCCAGGTTTCATCCCGTACTGAGGCGCTCCACTCCAGCCACACTTTAATGTAGGCCGGGTGCTCTTCGCAGGCCTGCAGAAAAGCCCCCAGATGCGCCTTGATGGCGGCCACCGGGTCAGCCTGTTCACGGTAAACCTGTTCGGCCAGGTTCAGCAGGAAGCTTTCAATCTCGTCCAGTACCGCATCTACCAGATCTTCACGGGTATTGAAATAGTTGAAGACGGTGGCAACCGATACCCCGCCGGTTTCGGCAATTTCGGTGTGTCCGCCACGGCCAATGCCACGGTGAGCAAAGTTCTCTACGGCATGGACCAGCAGTAACTTTTTACGTTCTTCAGGATTCAGACGGCGACGGCCATCAACAGCGACAGGCATGGTAAAACCCCTTGATTCAGTTGCATGAGCGGGTGCGAACAACGCCAGTAGTTTTTGATAACTCTGACTGTTATGTAGTTTCTAAGTAGTTCAACTTCTCAATACCGGATTTTTACTGCAGGCCGATCCCGGGGGAAGCAGTATTGCGTGTAATTTTGTATGTTACATACTGTAACTTCATGTAACAAGGCAGGGTGGCGGTGGATATTACGGCACCGGCCGGAGGTTTTAAGAGGGTGGCGTAACGGTGCTGATTGTGCGCTTGGGTTGGACAGCGGGGGCCGTTTTCAGTATCCTTTAGTGTTAGTTTATACACGCATTGTGGCGATCGCTTTTTGTCGCCGGAATCAGCCGTAAGCGGGATGGGGTCTGTCTTTCACCATTCCGCTTTTTTACGACTGCAGATTCCTTCGGCGATTCCCTCCGGCCCGGTGCGGTAGTCTGCAAGTTTATTCTTTGTTCGGGGATTTAGCCTTGTCTACGCCAGCCATTCTAGCTCTTGAGGACGGCAGCATCTTCAAAGGTACCAGCATTGGTGCCGAAGGTCTGTCAGTGGGAGAGGTAGTGTTTAACACCTCTATGACCGGTTATCAGGAGATTCTTACCGATCCTTCCTATGCCAGTCAGATTGTCACCTTAACCTATCCACATATTGGTAACTACGGTACCAACCCTGAAGACGAAGAGTCTGACGGCATCTATGCCAAAGGCCTGGTAATCCGCGATCTGCCATTAATTGCTTCCAGTTTCCGCAATGAGCAGGCACTGGATGAATACCTGAAACAGCGCAATGTGCTGGGCATTGCCGATATCGATACCCGCCGCCTTACCCGCGTACTGCGTGAAAAAGGCTCGCTGAATGGCTGTCTGCTGGCGGGTGCTGATGCGCACTCAGAAGCGTCGGTAGCCAAAGCGCTGGCAGAAGCCAAGGCTTTCCCCGGCCTGAACGGTATGGATCTGGCCAAAGTGGTCAGCGCCAAAGCCACGTATAAGTGGACCGAAACTGACTGGACGCTGGGTAAAGGCTATGGCCAGCTGAGCGAACCAAAATTTAAGGTGGTGGCGTACGATTACGGCGTAAAACGCAACATTCTGCGTTTGCTGGCTGAGCGTGGCTGCGACCTGACTGTGGTGCCGGCGCAAACCCCGGCCGCTGACGTGCTGGCGATGAATCCGGATGGCGTGTTCCTCTCCAATGGCCCCGGCGACCCGGCTCCTTGCGACTACGCCATTAAGGCCATTCAGGAAATTGTGGCTACCGGTATGCCGGTGTTCGGTATCTGTCTCGGTCACCAGCTGCTGGCGCTGGCGTCTGGTGCGCAAACCGTAAAAATGCCGCACGGCCACCACGGCGGTAACCACCCGGTACAGGATATTGAATCCGGCCGCGTGATGATTACCAGCCAGAACCACGGCTTCGCCGTAGACGAAGCCACTTTGCCGGCCAACGTGAAGGCCACCCATAAGTCACTGTTCGACGGCACGCTGCAGGGCATTGCCCGCACCGATACTCCGGCGTTCAGCTTCCAGGGTCACCCGGAAGCCAGCCCGGGGCCGCGCGATGTTGCCCCGCTGTTCGACCATTTCATTGATCTGATGACCGCCGCCAAGGCCGCTCAATAACAGGACCGACTGAGATATGCCAAAACGTACTGATATTAAAAGTATTCTGATCATCGGCGCCGGTCCTATCGTGATCGGTCAGGCCTGTGAGTTCGATTACTCCGGCGCTCAGGCCTGTAAAGCCCTGCGGGAAGAGGGTTACCGCGTTATTCTGGTGAACTCCAACCCGGCCACCATCATGACCGACCCGTCGATGGCCGATGCCACCTACATCGAACCCATCACCGTCGAAGCGGTTGCCAAAATTATTGAAAAAGAGCGTCCGGATGCGCTGTTGCCGACTATGGGTGGTCAGACCGCACTGAACTGCGCACTGGGCCTGGAACAGGCCGGCGTGCTGGAAAAGTTCGGCGTCGAAATGATCGGTGCCAATGCCGACACCATCGATAAAGCCGAAGACCGTGAGCGTTTCGACCATGCCATGAAGAAAATCGGCCTGGAATGCCCGCGCGCCGGTATTGCGCACAGCATGGAAGAAGCCCGCGAAGTGCAGAAAAGCCTGGGTTTCCCCTGCATTATCCGGCCGTCCTTCACCATGGGTGGCACCGGTGGCGGTATCGCCTACAACAAAGAAGAGTTTGAAGAAATCTGTGCCCGTGGTCTGGACCTGTCACCGACCAACGAGCTGCTGATCGACGAATCCCTGATCGGCTGGAAAGAGTACGAGATGGAAGTTGTGCGGGACAAAAACGACAACTGCATCATTATCTGCTCAATCGAAAACTTCGACGCCATGGGCGTACACACCGGTGACTCCATCACCGTGGCACCGGCGCAGACACTGACCGACAAAGAATATCAGATCATGCGTGACGCCTCGTTGGCGGTACTGCGCGAGATCGGTGTGGAAACCGGCGGTTCCAACGTCCAGTTCGGTATCAACCCGAAAGACGGCCGTATGGTCGTGATCGAGATGAACCCGCGGGTATCCCGTTCCTCCGCTCTGGCGTCTAAAGCAACCGGTTTCCCGATTGCCAAAGTCGCCGCCAAGCTGGCTGTGGGTTATACGCTGGATGAACTGCAGAACGATATTACCGGCGGTCGTACCCCGGCGTCGTTTGAGCCGTCCATCGACTACGTGGTGACCAAAATCCCGCGCTTCACTTTCGAGAAATTCCCGCAGGCCGATGGTCGTCTGACCACCCAGATGAAGTCAGTGGGTGAGGTGATGGCGATTGGCCGTACCCAGCAGGAATCTCTGCAGAAAGCCCTGCGTGGTCTGGAAGTGGGTTCCACCGGTTTCGATCCGAAGGTGGATCTGAACGATCCGGCCAGCAAAGATAAAGTGATTTCCGAACTGCGTACCCCGCGCTCTGAGCGTATCTGGTACATCGGTGATGCCTTCCGTCTGGGCATGAGCGTGCAGGAAGTGTACGAACACTCGCACGTTGATCCCTGGTTCCTGGTGCAGATTGAAGACCTGATCAAAGAAGAAGCCGCGGTGGCCCAAAGCAGCCTGCAGGCGCTGGATGCTGACCGTGTTTATCGTCTGAAGCGCAAAGGTTTCTCCGATGCCCGTCTGGCCACTCTGCTGGGCATTACTGAAAAAACCTTCCGTAAGCACCGTCAGAAGCTGGGCATCCGTCCGGTCTACAAGCGCGTGGATACCTGTGCGGCAGAATTTGCCACCGACACGGCCTATATGTACTCCACCTACGAGGAAGAGTGCGAAGCCAACCCAACTGACCGCGAAAAAATCATCGTGCTGGGTGGTGGTCCGAACCGTATTGGTCAGGGCATCGAGTTTGATTACTGCTGTGTGCACGCGGCACTGGCAGCCAAGGAAGAAGGGTATGAGGCCATTATGGTCAACTGTAACCCGGAAACCGTTTCCACCGACTACGACACCTCCGACCGTCTGTACTTCGAGCCGGTAACCCTGGAAGACGTGCTGGAAATCGTTGAGAAAGAAAAACCCAAAGGCGTGATCGTGCAGTACGGTGGCCAGACCCCGCTGAAACTGGCCGACGAACTGGAAGCCGCTGGTGTGCCCATTATCGGCACGTCACCGGAAGCCATTGACCGCGCCGAAGACCGTGAGCGTTTCCAGCAGATGATCCAGCGTCTGGGTCTGAAGCAGCCGGTGAACGCCACCGTCACGTCCGCAGAAGAAGCGGTGGTGAAAGCCGCCGAAATCGGTTACCCGCTGGTGGTGCGCCCGTCCTATGTGCTGGGCGGCCGGGCGATGGAAATCGTCAACAACGAAGCCTCGCTGCGTCGTTACATGACCGAAGCGGTAAAAGTATCGAACGATTCGCCGGTACTGCTGGATTACTTCCTCGATCGCGCCGTGGAAGTGGATATCGACGCCATCTGTGACGGCGAACAAGTCGTTATCGGTGGCATCATGCAGCACATCGAGCAGGCGGGTATTCACTCCGGTGACTCCGCGTGTTCTCTGCCGCCGTACAGCCTGCCGCAGGATGTACAGGACGAAATGCGCAAGCAGGTGGCTGCCATGGCGATGGAGCTGGGCGTTGTCGGTCTGATGAACACTCAGCTGGCCTGGCAGGATGGTGAGATTTACGTCATTGAAGTGAATCCGCGTGCTTCCCGTACCGTACCGTTTGTCTCCAAGTGCATCGGCACTTCCCTGGCCGCTATTGCTGCCAAGGTGATGACCGGCAAGAAACTGTCTGAACTGGGTTTTACCAAGGAAATTATTCCGCCGTATTTCTCAGTGAAAGAAGCCGTATTCCCGTTCAACAAGTTCCAGGGTGTGGATCCGATCCTCGGCCCGGAAATGAAATCCACCGGTGAAGTGATGGGTGCCGGCACCACTTTCGGCGAAGCTTTCTATAAAGCTCAGCTGGGTGCGGGTGCCAAGTTGCCGGAAGGCGGCGTGGCCTTCCTGTCCGTGCGTGATGCCGACAAGCCGGGTGTGGTGGATATGGCCAAAGGCCTGATCGAACGTGGTTTCCGTCTGGTCTCTACCGAAGGTACCGGTCGTGTGCTGCGTGAAGCCGGCGTGGCGGTGGAGCGGGTCAATAAAGTGACCGAAGGCCGTCCGCACATTGTCGATATGATTAAAAACGATGAGATTTCTCTGATTGTGAACACCACCGATGGCCCGCAGGCGATCAGTGATTCAGCCGACATCCGTCGCAGCGCCCTGCAGCATAAGGTGTACTACACCACCACGCTGGCCGGTGCCGAAGCGGTGGTTGAGGGGCTGCGTTCAGAAGGTCTGAAAGAAGTCCGTCGTTTACAGGAACTGCACGCGACCATCTGATGGTCGCCTGCGTCATTGAATTAAGGAGTCGATCCGTATGCAAAAATTTCCCATGACTGTGGAAGGGGAAAAGGCGCTGCGTGATGAGTTGCAACGCCTGAAGTCGGTTGACCGGCCGCGGGTTATTGCCTCTATTGCCGAAGCCCGTGAGCATGGTGATCTGAAAGAAAACGCCGAATACCATGCAGCCCGTGAGCAGCAGGGGTTTATTGAAGGCCGTATTCAGGATATCGAGGGCAAGCTGTCCAATGCTCAGGTAATTGATATCAAAACCATTCCGCACAGCGGTAAGGTTTTGTTCGGTACCACCGTGCGGATCATCAACACTGACACCGAAGAAGAAGTGGAATACAAAATCGTTGGTGACGACGAAGCGGATATTAAAAATAACCGCATTTCTGTTTCTTCGCCCATTGCCCGCGCCTTAATCGGCAAGGAAGAAGGGGATGTGGTGATGGTGAAGATTCCGAGTGGCACGGTAGAGTTCGAAATCGACGAAGTTCGTCATTTGTAACCGGCTTGCCAATAAAAAACCGCGCTCCGGCGCGGTTTTTTTATGCCTGCTCAGGGGCAGGGAATTAACGGCAGATCATCAAAATCATCGCTGCCATCATCGCGGGCGATGGCGCGCATCATGGCCTGTAATTTTTTCTGCGCTTCGCGGCGCTTTAAGGCTTTGTTCCAGCGCCGGATCTGGTCGGTACTCTTCAGCTGCAGCGGCGGTACAGCGGTGGGTTTATTGCTGTCGTCCATGGCCACCATGGTGAAATAGCAGGTGTGGGTGTGGCGTACGGTGCGCTGGCGGATATCTTCCGCCACCACTTTAATGCCAATTTCCATGGACGTATTGCCGGTGTAATTAATGGTGGCCAGACAGGTCACCAGTTCACCGATATGAATTGGCTCTTTGAATAATACGTTATCCACCGACAGGGTTACCGCATAGTGGCCGCTGTAACGCATGGCACAGGTATAGGCCACTTTATCCAGCAGTTTCAGCAGCTCGCCGCCGTGCATATTGCCGGAAAAGTTGGCCATATCGGGAGTGACCAGAACGGTCATTTCGGTTTGTACAATTTGTCCCACAGACACCTCACTGATTACAGCGACAGTGTAGCGGAAAACAGCGCCGGAGCCGGCGCTGAAATGATGAAATCTGTTAATGAATTGGCCAGAACCTGGCTATCAGATCAGAAATCTTCGGTCGAGGTGAACAGGCCAACGCGCAGGTCGCTGGCGGCATAAATTTCACGGCCATCCACTTCCATGGTGGCATCGGCAATGCCCATCACCAGCTTCTGTTCCATAACCCGGCGCATGCTGATGCGGTAGGTGACTTTTTTGGCGGTCGGCAGCACCTGGCCACGGAATTTCACTTCGCCGCTGCCCAGTGCCCGGCCACGCCCCGGGTTGCCGCGCCAGCCGAGGAAGAAACCGACCAGTTGCCACATCGCATCAAGGCCCAGACAGCCCGGCATTACCGGATCGCCTTCAAAATGGCAGGCAAAGAACCACAGCGACGGATCAATATCCAGTTCGGCGACGATTTCACCTTTACCGTATTTACCACCTTCGTTACTGATGTGGGTAATGCGGTCCATCATCAGCATATTGGGCAGCGGCAGGCGGGCATTGCCTTCGCCGAATAATTCGCCACGGCCACAGGCCAGTAATTCTTCGCGGGTGTAACTGCTCTGGCGGGTCATGCGGTTTCCTCTGTCTTTCTTATGTGCAGGTGAGTATGCCTGCACGGTGACAGATTTACAGCGTGAGTACCAATTAAGGTTTTATGAAGAAATGGAAATAATCAGAAGGAGGGACCCGCCAGAACTGGCGGGTCAGGGGGTGTTACAGCTTTTCAACCAGCAGGCTGCCGATGGAATAACCGGCTCCGAAGGAACAGATCAGGCCTTTGTCGCCGGCGCTGAAGTCATCCTGATAACGGTGGAACGCAATGACCGAACCAGACGACGCTACGTTGGCGAATTCATCCAGAATGACCGGCGCTTCATTACCTTCCGGCAGCCGGCCGAGCAGTTTTTTCACCGCAAACATATTCATATTGATGTTGGCCTGATGCAGCCACATACGCTTCAGATCAGCCGGTTGCAAATTGTTGCTGGTCAGTTGCCCTTCAATAAAGTCAGTCACCAGTGGCAGCAGTTCTTTAAAGACTTTACGGCCTTCCTGCTGGAAGAAGGGGCGTTCGTAGGCCAGATCATCGAAGCAGTGGTCGGTGTAGTTGCCATCACAGCGGATGTTGGCAGAGTACTGGGTGAACTGCTGAGTGTGCAGAATACGGAACGCATGTGGGCTGGTGCAGCTGTCCTGGCGTTCAATCACCACGGCGGTAGCGCCATCACCAAAAATAAAATGGCTGTCGCGGGATTTCAGATTCACCTGCGGGGTGGCGAATTCCGGGTTTACCACCAGTGCACATTTGGCCAGACCGGCTTTCACCGATGCATAGGCTGAAATCAGGCCGAACGTGGCGGACGAACAGGCAATGCCCATATCGTAAGCAAAGCCTTTGATGCCCAGTTTCTGCTGAATTTCTACCGCAATCGATGGATAAGCACGCTGGTGATTGGTGGTGGCGACAATCAGCATATCAATATCGGCCGCGGTTTTACCGGCACGTTGCATGGCTTCGCGGGCAGCGCCCAGACCCATGGTCACCACTTCGGGTTCGTTGCCGTTTTCCGGCGTGCAGGGTTCAAAACGCGGCATCATCCGTGCAGGGTCCAGCATGCCATCTTTATGCATGGCATAACGGGCTTTGATGCCGGAAGCTTTTTCAATGAATTCGCTGCTGCTCAGTGGCAGAGCTTCCAGCTCGCCGGCAGCGATCGCCGCGGCGTTGTCGTCATTGAAGCGGGTAACGTAGGCATTGTAAGCATCGACCAGTTCGTCGTTGCTGACAGAAAACGGCGGAATAAACAGGCCGGAGCCGGAAATAACGATATCGGACATGAGGAAGGAACCTTGCTTTTTCCGGCATTATCACCGGAACAGCGCAACCTTCCAACCATACATTTGTTGCAGGGGCATGACATGACCGGATTTGAGCATCCGGTCATATTCTGCAGCGGCCGGAAATTCAGCGCTTAAGATTGGACAGCGTGGCTTTGGCCTGCGGGTTGCGGCGCAGCAGCAGCGCGGTATTGCCGATTTGCTGGGGCATTTCGGCACCGGTGATGCGCAGGATCTCGGCGATCACTTGTTTTTTCACTTCACGATCACCCACGGATACTTTGATTTTGATCAGTTCGTGGTCGTTCAGGGCGCGGTTCAGCTCTTCGATAACGCTTTCAGTCAGGCCGTTGCCGGCCACCGTTACAATGGGATTCAGGGTGTGGCCAATGGCGCGCAGGGCCTTTTTCTGTTCGTTGGATAATGCCATACAGGTTCGGAAGCTCTTCAGATCAGTGTTAGAATCCCGGGTCTGTTTTGCACTGCCGGGACGTACTGCCCGACAGTATACCTGACCTTGGAGTAAGAACCCGCATGGCGCGATCAAAAACCAGTGCCGAGTGGCTCAAAGAGCACGTCGACGATATTTATGTGCAGAAAGCCCAGCAGGATGGCTACCGTACCCGCGCCAGTTACAAGCTGCTTGAGCTGGATGAAAAAGATCAGCTGATCAAACCCGGCATGGTGATTCTGGATCTTGGTGCTGCGCCCGGCGGCTGGTCGCAGGTGGTGGGGCGCAAGCTGAACGGTAACGGGGTGATTATTGCATCCGATATTCTGTCTATGGACCCGATAGCGGATGTCGATTTCATTCAGGGCGATTTTACCGAACAATCGGTGTTCGATCAGATTATGGACGTCGTGGGTGGCCGCCCGGTTGACCTTGTAATTTCCGATATGGCCCCCAACATGAGTGGCATGGCGTCGATTGACCAGCCCGGTTCCATGTATCTGGTCGAGCTGGCGCTGGATATGGCGCGGCAGGTTCTGAAACCCAATGGCCAGTTTGTGGCCAAAGTGTTTCAGGGTGACGGCTTTGATCAGTATGTGAAAGACGTCAGAGAATCGTTCAGTAAGGTAATGATTCGTAAGCCAAAGGCGTCACGCCCGCGTTCACGCGAGGTCTACGTCGTTGGTAAAGGTTTCC